>NZ_KI783301.1:0-16013 GCF_000510645.1 Thermicanus aegyptius DSM 12793
AGTGCAGCAATGCATGGAGCTGACGGATACGAATCGGTCGACCCCTTAACCATAGAGGAGCAATCTTCGCTTTTTCCTGATCCGGTTTTGAGGGAATCAAAACATGGAATATCTGGAATAAATAATACTTGAAAAAAAACGGGAAAAACAGTATCATTATTAGTGCTGTTCATATTCCGCAGTAGCTCAATGGTAGAGCAACCGGCTGTTAACCGGTAGGTTACAGGTTCGAGTCCTGTCTGCGGAGCCATGCTCCTGTAGCTCAGTAGGTAGAGCGCATCCATGGTAAGGATGAGGTCGCAGGTTCGATTCCTGTCGGGAGCACCATTCGAGATTCCAAGGACGAAGCAAGACTACTTGCACAATGGACGGTTAGCTCAGCCGGGAGAGCACCTGCCTTACAAGCAGGGGGTCGGCGGTTCGATCCCGTCACCGTCCACCATACCGTTTCTCAAGTGTAAAGGTATGAAACCATGATGGAGGGGTAGCGAAGTGGCTAAACGCGGCAGACTGTAAATCTGTTCCCTCTGGGTTCGGCGGTTCGAATCCGTCCCCCTCCACCATTCAAGAGGTTTTGTATTGGGGTGTAGCCAAGCGGTAAGGCAACGGACTCTGACTCCGTCATTTCGTTGGTTCGAATCCAGCCACCCCAGCCATGAGCCATTAGCTCAGTAGGCAGAGCACCTGACTTTTAATCAGGGTGTCACAGGTTCGAATCCTGTATGGCTCACCATTTTTTTCATCGTATCTTTTGTGCCCGTAGCTCAGCTGGATAGAGTGTCTGACTACGAATCAGAAGGTCGGGGGTTCGAATCCCTCCGGGCACGCCATTTACAGAATTCATTATATGCCGGAAGTCGGATGAAGAGGTCGATGCCGGAAGCCAAATAAAACGGGATTTAGCTCAGCTTGGTAGAGCGCTTGGCTTGGGACCAAGAGGCCACAGGTTCAAATCCTGTAATCCCGACCATCCCGTTTTTCATAAGGGATGAAACATAAAACATGCGGGCGTAGTTCAATGGTAGAACTCCAGCCTTCCAAGCTGGTAGCGTGGGTTCGATTCCCATCGCCCGCTCCATTGTTTTTTACCAGACAGTCGATTAAGACTGCTTTTTTATTATCCGAAAAAAGGGGAGAAAGCCCTTGACAAAACGGCTTCATTTGTTGTTACACCCACTTGATGTCTGCATGAAAGAAATTTGGGACAAATCGTCCTTTTGCGTAAGATTCCAAATTCTTGGCATGGATTTCATGGGGACGAGTAGGGGCAGATGGGATGAATAACACCTCCTCCTTCCTTCTTCCTTTCCGGGCGATGTACTTCTTTACCTTTTTTGCCTTCGGCGCTTTTATGCCCCTATTAACCGTATATCTTCAATGGAGAGGGTTGTCCGGAGCAGAAATTGGGATTCTTACGGCACTTGGTCCTGTGGTGATTCTCCTCCTGCAGCCCGTATGGGGGATGCTGGCTGACCGCTACCAAATCCAAAAGCCGCTTCTCTATCTGGCAGTGGGGATGGAGATTCTTGTTGCCTTTCTTTTCCCTCAAGCCCAGTCTTTCCTTCTCATCACCATGATGATGTTCTTTTTAAATCTTTTTCAGGCGCCCATCGTTCCTTTTACCGACTCTTTAACGCTACAATACATTGAAGGGAAGAAGATCGCCTATGGAAACCTTCGCTTATGGGGCTCCATCGGCTTTGCCGTTGCGGTTTACTTATCGGGGAGGATGATGGAGTATACTCCCCCGGTTGTAATTTTTTACTTATTTGCGGCTTCGATGGCTGCGTTATGGTTTACCCTGCTTCCCATCCCCGCGAAAAAGGAGAACCGTCAGATCCGTTTATTTTCGGGGATTGGGCAACTCCTCAGGATGCCCCACTTCCTCCTCTTTCTTCTATCTGCTTTCTTCGTCTTTGGCCCCATGAATGCGAACAATTTTTACTTCGGCCTCTATTATCTGGACATCGGTGGAACGGTAGCAGGCATCGGTTTGGTATTTCTCCTTTCCGCCGGAAGCGAGGTTCCCTTTTTGCGGATGGGGGGATGGTTGATCGCGAGGTTCGGTTTGGAAAACACCCTCCTTCTTGCCTCCCTCATCTCCCTCCTTCGCTGGGTTCTTTTTCTCTTTCTTAGAGATCCCACGGCTATTTTATTTCTCTTTTTTCTTCAGGGATTTTCCATTGGCCTTTACTTAGCGGCAGCTCCCCAATATGTTCGCCGCAATTCACTCGCCAACCTACAGGTTACGGCACTCACCCTTTATGCGGCGTTTGGAAACGGATTGGGAACGATGGCCACGAACCTTGTATCGGGATGGATTCTAGATCGCTTCTCTCCCCTTCATATTTACATCTTTTTCATAGGTATGACCCTTCTTGGTTTTCTCTCGCTCATAGCCGTCAAAGGGCTTTCCGGTACGACAAAAACTGCAAAATCCTATCATTAGCCGAATGATCTTTGAATTGTATAACAATTCAACTTTTTGTGGGGTTGAGTCAATGGCATCAGAAAGAATAGACTAAGGGGAGAAAAAAGAGAAAGGAAGGGACCTGATGTCTAAGCGGATCGCACTGATCGGGGTTCCCATGGATCTGGGGGCAGACAGGAGAGGGGTTGACATGGGACCGGCCGCCATTCGTTACGCAGGCCTTACAAGACGCCTTGAAGCCTTGGGGTATCAGGTGGAAGACTTCGGAGATCTGCCGGTCCACCACGAACCGAAAATCCCCTCTCCCGAGGAAAAATTAAAATATAAGGACGAGATCTTAAGCGCGGCGGAGGATCTGGCAAGTCGAGTGGACGGAAAAATAAGGGATGGCTATTTCCCCCTCATCATTGGCGGAGACCATAGTATCTCCATAGGCAGTTTGGCTGGGATCGCCCTGCATAAGAAACGACTTGGAGTGATCTGGTTTGACGCCCATGGAGACCTGAACACGGCGGAAACCACTCCATCCGGCAATATTCACGGGATGCCCCTTGCCCTTGCCTTAGGGATCGGGGATGAAAGGCTAACCAACGTAGGGGGGTATTCCCCGAAAGTTTCCCCCGAGAATGTGGTTATTATTGGAGCGCGGGATTTGGATCCTGGGGAAAAGGAATTGATTCACCGACTAAAGATTCGCGTCTTTACCATGCATGAAATCGACCGGATGGGCATGACCTACTGCATGGAGGAAGCCTTAAAGATCGTGGGAAAAGATACGGATGGGGTTCATTTAAGCCTCGATTTGGACGGTATCGATCCCCTTTATGCCCCTGGGGTGGGGACGCCTGTAGTCGGAGGCATTACCTATAGGGAAAGCCATCTGGCCATGGAGATGCTGGCTGAATCGGGACTGGTTACCTCTGTGGAATTTGTCGAGGTGAATCCCATCCTTGATGTGGAAAACAAAACCGCTAAGGTAGCCGTCGCTTTGGCAGGATCCCTTTTTGGCGAAAAACTGTTGTGAGACTTGGTGACACCCCATTAGGCCCCCTTAAAAAAAAGGGGGCTTTTTCACGGAGACATCACTCCGATGGAATAAAAATTACAGCTCATTTTAATCCATTTCGATACTTTTATGATAAAATAAGAATGTTGAAGTCTTTGCGGAACTCAGTTTGAAACCTTTATGGCCGAAGAGTCGTAATGGAAAGTAAGCGGAGGAAAGAGAATGGAAAATATAGAAAGAGACCTCATCGTAAGGTCTCAAACGGGAGATCGAAATGCATTCGGGGAATTGGTGGCTCTCTATAAAGACCGTATTTTCTCTTTAGCTTTCCGCATGTTGGGGGACCGGGAAGAGGCGGAAGACGTGGCTCAGGAAACCTTTATCCGTCTTTTCACCCATCTTCACCGTTATGATGAGACGTACCGGTTGTCGACTTGGCTTTTTCGCATCGCCAATAATCTCTCCATCGATCGGTTGCGACGATCTAAACGGAATTTGAAGGGACTCTCCCTCGATGCCGAACTTCAAGGGACGGAAGGGTTGGCCTTATATGATGCGGTTCGCGATGACTCGCCTACACCTGAGCAGAGCCTGCTGCAGAACGAGGTGGAAGAACAGATCAAAGAGGCCATCCGCTCCCTCTCTCCTAAGTATCGGAATATCATGATTTTAAAATATATGGAGGACTTATCGATCCAAGAAATTAGCGAAATCGTTAACCTTCCTGAAGCGACCGTAAAGACGCGGCTTCACCGGGGAAGGGAAGCATTGCGCAAGAAATTACGTCACATTTGAGAGAGGAGGAAATGAGATGTCCTGCAAGTCCGTCCAGTTAAAGCTTCACCAATATCTTGATGGTGACCTGGACTTAAACGAACAACTTCAACTAAAAGAACATCTCTCTCAATGTACCGCATGCCGTGACCATTTGTTGGAATTAGAAAAAACGATCCACTTGGTAAGAAGCCTCCCCCGGGAGGAAGCCCCATTTTCTTTTACCTCCGATGTGCTGGCACGTCTTCCGAAAATTCATGTGGGGAGAGTCTGGCTCAACCGCATGAAGAGAAGACCTTTACGAGTGGCTGTCTCCTTCTTTCTCATCTTAACGATGGCCGGGATGATTCTCTCATGGTTTGAGGAGGGATCAAAACTGCGTGTCTTGTCCAGTGACAAGAACCAGCTTCGCATAGAAAATGGGGCGGTTTATGTTCCTGCGGGTGAAGTGGTCGAAGGGGATCTTGTCGTGGAACATGGAGATCTGAAGGTAGACGGCCAGGTGAAAGGAAATGTGGTGGTGATTGACGGGAAAGTGCTTCTCTCCTCCACCGCACGCATCAGCGGCAATACGGAAGAGATTCATCGCCTCATTGATGTGATCCTTTATCGTCTTCGTACCCTGGTACATCCATGAATCAGTCTACGTTTTAACAGGATAGGGGGAGGGGAATGTCTCTCTGGGAGAATATCGGGAAATACCTGAACGATGTGGTAGACATTGCACTTGTCTCCATCGTGATCTATAATCTAATCTTGTTAGTACGGGGAACCCGGGCCGTCCAGCTTCTCAAGGGGATTATGGTGATCGTGGCGGTCTGGCTGTTAAGTTCACTCTTCAAGCTGGATACGTTGCAATGGCTCATGTCCCAAGCCTTTAATTTGGGCGTGTTTGCCATTCTTATTATTTTTCAGCCGGAATTACGACGAGCGTTGGAACACTTAGGAAGCGGGAAGCTCTTTACACAGACCCTTTTTCAACCCGATGATGAAGGGATTACCATCCAAACCATTGAGTCAATCGTGAAGGCGAGCGACTACCTGGCCAAGCGGCGTATCGGCGCCTTGATGGCCATCGAGCGGACCACCGGGTTAAACGAATATGTGGAGACGGGGACTCGCCTTGATGCCAAGTTAAGTGCGGAATTATTAATTAATATCTTCATTCCCAATACCCCTCTCCATGATGGGGCGGTGATTTTAAGCGGGAACCGGGTTCTAGCCGCAGCCTGCTACCTTCCCTTATCGGAAAACCCGGACATCAGTAAAGAACTGGGCACGCGGCACCGGGCCGGAATCGGGCTGAGCGAGGTTTCGGATGCCCTGGTTGTCATCGTATCGGAAGAGACGGGACAAATCTCCCTCTCTTTGGGGGGGAATCTCATCCGGGGGATCTCTCCTTCCGATCTTCAGACGATGATTCAAAATACCCTAAAGCCTGAGAAAGAACAGAAGCTCTTCTGGAAGCGGAAGGGGGATGACCGTGGTTAGATGGCTACGGAACAATCTAAACTTGAAGATCCTCTCCCTCGTTCTCGCCGTCATGCTTTGGATGGTCGTGAATATGACCACGAGGGGAGTCCAGCCTGTCACGCCATTAAATCCGCCTACAAGCGCCCCCATCGTCCGGGAAATCCAAAATATGCCGATCACCCCACGTTTGGATGATCAAGAGATGGTCATCGTGAAGATGCAGAAATATGCCGATTTAACCTTGCGGGGGGAGCGTTCTGTGCTGGAAGGAGCGATTTCGCCGGATCGCTTTCAGGTTTTTGTCGATCTAAAAGGTCTCCCCTCGGGGACTGAGCGGGTCCCTGTCCAAGTGACAGGATTTCCACCCGGGGTGGAAGTGACGGTAAACCCGGCTTTTATCGATGTAACGTTAGAGTTGAAACAACGGAAAGTGATGCCTGTGACCGCCGAGGTGATCGGAAAACCAAAGGAAGGATATACGACGGGAACCCCCATCATCAATCCGGTCAATGTCCATGTGAAAGCGGCGAAGAGCCAATTAGATCAGATCGCCTTTGTAAAAGGGTTCATCAACATCGATGGGGCGTCAGGCGATGTGAGGAAAAAGGTGGCATTAAAGGTGATCGATGTGAACGGCAATACCGTTCCTGTAGAGATTGAACCGAATGTGGTGGAAATTACGGTCCCCATCTCTCATCCCTTTGTCACCGTTCCCCTGCAGCTTCAAGTAAAGGGGGAACCCCCTGCCGGCTTTGCGGTGGCGAAAATCACCCCCAGTGAAAATATGGTCTCCCTCTTCGGGAGTAAGGAGAAACTGTCCGGCATCGATTACTATACGGGACCGGCCATCGATGTAAGCACATTAACCAAGACGACGACCTTGGAACTTCCGATCCCAAATCCGGATGGTTTCGAGATCTCGCCGCAAAAAATAAAAGTAACGGTGGAAATCGTCCCCTCGGTGAAAAAGGAGTTTGCCAACATCCCCATCGAAATCACGGGATTGCCCAAAGAATATCAAGGGAACATCTTGGATCCCACCGATGGGAAGATTACCATCACCTTGGAAGGAGCCCCTGAAATCATAAACCAGATCACCCCGGCGGATCTTAAAGCAAACATCCTTCTTTCCGGACTTCCGCCGGGAACGCAAACCGTACCCATCGAACTGATCCTGCCAAGCTTCGTCAAGACGGCGGGAATAAGCACCCCCACGGTAAAGGTAGAGATTGTGGACGCAAAAAGCACATCAGGGAATCCGGACTCCCCTCCCCCGTCGGGGGACTCCCACCCCCCTACCGGGGATAAAAATCCATCGAATCAAAAAGGGAATCAGGAAGGAACAGGATAAACCGTTTGCGCATATATAATCGTTAATCTCAATTTTAAGAAGGAATGAGGAGGTTAAACATTTTGGGAAAATACTTTGGAACGGACGGCATCAGAGGCATCGCCAACCAGGATCTTACCCCGGAACTCGCTTACAGGGTGGGGCGAACAGGCGGTTACGTCTTAACCAAACATGCGAAACATGCCAAGGTGGTGGTCGGCAGAGACCCGCGCATATCCGGGGAAATGCTGGAGTCAGCCCTGGTGGCAGGACTTCTCTCCATCGGTGCAGAAGTAGTTCGTCTCGGAGTGATTACCACGCCCGGGGTTGCCTACATGACAAAAGCACTGGATGCGACGGCCGGAGTCATGATTTCCGCCTCCCACAATCCTGTGGAGGATAATGGAATTAAATTCTTCGGCGGGGATGGGTTTAAGCTCCTTGACGAGATGGAAGGGGAGATCGAAGCCCTCCTGGATGAACCGGAGGATCACCTTCCCCGGCCGATCGGCGGGGATATCGGGAGGATTACCGATTACTTCGAAGGAGCACAGAAATATCTTTCCTACCTGAAGTCTACGGTGTCTACCGATCTAAGCGGGCTAAAGGTTGTCGTAGACTGCGCCAACGGGGCCTCCTCTCAACTCGCTGCCCGGCTTCTCGTCGATTTGGGCGTTGAAGTGCATGCGATGGCGTGCAACCCGAACGGCGTAAATATAAACGTGCAGTGCGGTTCCACCCATCCTGAAAAATTGCAACAGGAGGTTACCCTCCAACAAGCCCATATGGGACTTGCCTTCGACGGGGATGCGGACCGTTTAATCGCCGTCGATGAAAAAGGTAAAGTGGTGGACGGTGACCACATCCTTTATATCTGCGGCACCGCCATGAACGCCCAAGGGAAGTTAAACCACCGGACCATCGTCACAACGGTGATGGCCAATTTCGGATTAAAAGAGGCCCTTAGCCAGGAAGGCATCAGGATGGTGGAGACGGCGGTAGGGGACCGCTACGTCATGGAAGAGATGAGAAAAGGCGGCTACACGCTAGGAGGAGAGCAGTCGGGCCATGTGATCTTCCTCAATTATTCCACCACCGGAGATGGACTTCTCACGGCGCTTCAGCTGATGCAAGCCGTCAAAGAATCGGCCATGCCCCTCTCCCAATTGGCCTCCAAAGTGGTGAAATATCCGCAGGTCCTCGTCAACGTGCGGGTCGCTGATAAAAACGCTTGGAGGGAGAATCCCAAGGTTCAAGAGGCACTCACCAAGGGAGAGGAAGAGCTGGGGGGAAGGGGCAGGATCTTGGTCCGCCCATCCGGTACCGAACCCATTGTCCGGGTTATGGTGGAGGGGCCCGAAGAGGGCGTGATACGGAACCTGGCTGAACGAATCGGAAAAGTAATCGAGGAAGAATCGGGGAAAGCGTAAGAGATCGCCTTGGAGTCTCGGATTTAAAATGAGAAAATAACTGTAGCCGAACGGGTCATCCATGTGGTAAATTGATAAATATGGCAAAGGGATGAAGGGAGCCTAGCCTGATTACACCCCTTGATACGGCATCAGGATCCCCAACTTCCCATGCCATCTGCCAACACCTGAAAGGGGGTGGGAAATGGAAGAAGAGGAGCGCTGGAAAAAGCGTTTGAATGAAGGGGGGAATGGGAAAAACGGCTGAAGTGTACGAAGATCGGAACCGTTCGACAATCGCCATCATGGGAATCAAAGCGCCGGAACTGTGAAAAGCAGTTGACGAGGTGGAGGAGTATCGAAGCATTCGGCGGATGCCTCCCGGTGGAACCTGCCACTGTTACGCCTTTCCACAAAACATCCGGGCGACCGGATGGACAAAAGGAAGGCACAGGAGGGAATTCGACACCAAAACATGGGCATCGAATTTCCCGGGAAATTGTCAGATCAAACCGTTCATGGATACTGGACGATAAGATAAAAGAGAAAGCGACAAACGAGAATGACGGGGGCACGTCCCCCGAATGAAGAAGGGTTCGGTCCATGCCCCCGTCCACAAATTGGGGGTAGTGAGAATATGTGCGGTATTGTTGGATATATTGGCAAAGAAGACGCTCAAGGCATTTTGCTGGAAGGCTTAAAGAAATTGGAATACCGGGGATATGATTCCGCGGGGATCGCCGTCTATGGAGAGAAGGGGGTAGTGGTCAGAAAGGACAAAGGGCGCCTCTCCATCCTGGAGGAAGAGCTGAAGGAATCTCCCCTCCGGGGGACGGTGGGCATCGGCCACACCCGTTGGGCAACCCACGGGAAACCGTCCAAGGTGAATGCCCATCCCCAGACGGACGAACAGGGACGTTTCATCGTCGTCCATAACGGGATTATCGAGAATTATCTCCAATTAAAGGAAGAACTCCTCTCCAAGGGACATCGATTCCAGTCGGAGACCGACACGGAAGTGATCGCACACCTCCTGGAAGAATTATATGATGGGAATCTGGTTTCCACCGTCCAGAAAGCGGTGGCCAACATGAGGGGCGCCTATGCATTGGGGGTCCTCTCCCAAATGGAGCCGGATAAATTGATCGCCGTGCGTCTAGCCAGCCCCCTCATCATCGGACTGGGGGAGAATGAAAATTTCATCGCTTCCGACATTCCGGCCCTTTTAGAATATACCCGGGACATCCTGATCCTCGAAGATGGAGAGATGGCGGTCCTCACCCGGAACCGGGTAGAATTGATGAAGGTAACCGGTGAACCGATCGCGAGGGACATTTTCCATGTAAGCTGGGACGTAGAGCAAGCGGAAAAAGGCGGCTATGACCACTATCTCATCAAGGAGATTCATGAACAGCCGAGGGCGCTGCGGGATACCTTGGACGGACGAATTGATTTGGAGAGCGGGAAGGTTTGGTTAGAGGAGATCCATCTCGGGAGAGATGCGCTCAAGAGGATCGAACGGATCTTCTTCGTGGCGGCGGGTACCTCCTACCATGCGGGACTTGTTGGCAAGCAGTTTTTTGAAAAAATGCTTCGCATTCCCGTCGAGGTAGATATCGCATCGGAGTATCGTTACCGGGATCCCTTGGTTGACGATAGGACCCTGGTCATCGTCATCAGCCAATCGGGGGAGACGGCGGATACGTTGGCCGCCCTCCGGGAAAGCCGGAAGCGGGGCGCCCACGTCATCGCCATCACCAATGTGGTAGGCAGCTCCATCGCCAGGGAAGCGGATGATGTCCTCTACATCTATGCCGGACCGGAAGTCTCCGTCGCCTCCACGAAGGCCTACACCTCCCAGCTCATGGCCATCTACCTGCTCGGCATTTATATGGCCCAGGAGCTGGGCACCCAAGAGGAGGAAGCTCTCCGCCAAATCGTCTCCAGCCTCCAGCTCATCCCGACGCTGGCCGACCGGGTCCTCGACCACGAAGAAAAGATGAAGGAGATCGCAGCAAAGATAAAGGACCACCATTCCATCTTCTTCCTGGGACGGGGGATCGATCAGGCGGTGGCGATGGAAGGGTCCCTCAAACTGAAAGAAATCTCCTACATCCATTCGGAGGCGTATCCTGCCGGAGAGCTAAAGCACGGGACCCTGGCGCTCATTGTGGAGAACACGCCGGTCATCGCGCTCGCGACACAAGAGGATATTTATGAAAAGATGGCGAGCAACATCATCGAAGTAAAAGCCCGGGGCGCCTACGTGATCGGCATGGGTTTGGAGGGTAATAACGATCTCGTGAAATCGGTCGATGAAGCCCTCTATATCCCCCGGGTTCACCCGCTTCTCACACCGATACTAACCGTCATTCCGTTACAGCTTATCGCCTATTTTACCTCCGTTGCCCTGGGCAACGACGTAGATAAACCGCGGAACCTGGCCAAGAGCGTAACGGTGGAATAAAAAAACGAAGGCGATGGAACAAAGATCAATCCCAAGAGATCGAGCATGGTTCGGGTTTTACCCGATTCCATGCTCGGCTTTTCCGATGATAAGGGGGTGCCCTAATATGCCCCCTCCTTCATCTTCCTGACCACTTTTCCCTAAATCTCTTAAACGAAGGGGCATTGTACGAATGTTTCCTTTTTAAAGCCCGCTACCGGCGCATTCTTGATGGCAGATGCCCAAATTGTAAAACAGGGCAGAAATATAATCCATGGCTGAATGTTCGATTCTAAACGATAAAGAAGAAATAGTTGCTAAATCGAAAGCGATCCTATTTTGCGTACCAAGATCGGAGTAAAAACACGACAATGAGGTTATGCGGATAATGGCTGAAGGCGGAAGAATTGTAGTGGTAGATATTATGAATGAGTATTTTTATGTTGTGATAGGGAGAAGGTAGAAAAGGGGTATGCATATATGTACTTTCGAGTAAGGGCGGCAGCCATAATTTTAAATAAAAACAATGAACTTCTTTTAGTACACCATAGACACCCCCAAACAGGAGAAGAATGGTGGACACTTCCAGGTGGAGGACTGGAAGGAGTAGAAAGTGCAACAGACGCGATTATCCGAGAAGTTAAAGAAGAATGTGAAATTTCATGTATTCCACAAAGACTGGTATATGTAAGGGAGTTTTTAGACTGTAAAAACAACATCCACCATGTTGAACTGTTTTTTACTGCAACAGTGAAGGATTATCAGATTGAAAGAGGTTCAGACCCTGAACTTAAAGAGCAGTATATCATTGATGTCAGATTTCTTTCAAGACACGATATAGAGAATTTACATATAGCAGTATTTCCTGAGATACTGCGGGACAGGTTCTGGGAAGATTTAAAGAATGATTTTAGAGGACATAATAGTTATCTCGGCCAGAACTGGTGGAAATAATTTTTTTTATTGAAAAATTAAACTGGAGAATTAGTAATATTTTTCAAATAGGATAAAAGGAACAAAATGTTTGGCATGAAATAGGGTTAAGAATATATAGAACTTTGTTGGCATCAGAGGCATTACTGCTTGAGTGCGTAAACGAAGTTTCGAGCCCTAACTGAAGTGAAATCCCTTAGGGCGATAGTTTTTATCAAAGAATAAATATGTCACGAGCTAGAAATCAAGTATAATTTACACCATACTGCGAGAAATATCCGACTTGATACGGTACATATTGCAATTGTCCATTTATTGGTTATAATTATGTATAAGGTATGTTTGTTTCTAATCATCAAACTTATAAGTTTTTTTTGTGCTAAATGGTACATGGCGATATCTTTAACCTTAGAAAACGAAGTATTCGTATGAAACAGTAAGAAATAATTTAAAGCTACTAAGGTAAGAAAGGCAATATATTAGCGAAAGTTCTTAGCCCTGCTCAAGAGCCAGAAGTATTTCGAAGGCAAATGAAGCGTTGGAGATTATTGTTTTGAGAAGACTGGATTGATAATGGATTATCATGAACAACGCCTCGTAATCCTATGATTGAGGATTATGGTATTCTTCCGAAAAGATACCTTTTAGGAAGAGTTTGGTTATTTTCAACTTTACTTCGAGATCAAGTAGCTTTATTGAGAAAATTTGTATACAAAGTATTACAATGAGGTATGGAGGATAGTGGAAATCGATGTTTGGAGGCGATAAACATGTGGGCAGATAACGCTTCAAAAATTGATATGCTTTCGTATGAGCCATATGCGGAGTTGATCTTTGAATTAGCAATTAGTGAGAGAATGAATCCTGTAACGATTGGTTTGTTAGGAAACTGGGGAAGCGGAAAATCAACGATACTTAATTTAATTGAAAACAAAATTAATAGTTGCTCTGATAAAGGTAATATAGTCTCTATATTTATAAATGCTTGGATGTTTGAAGGTTACGATGATGCTAAAACGGCTCTAATGGAAGTTATATTGCGTGCCATAGAAGAAAACAAATCAATTTCACAAAATCTTGGGGACAAATTTAAAAAACTTCGGGATCGGGTAGATTGGATTCGATTAGGCGGTTTAGTTTTGAAAGGGATTCCAATGATGCTCAGTTTATCTATGGGCAATCCTTTGCCTTTGTTATTGGAAAGTATTAAAGAGATTGATTGGAAGGATCAAAAGGAACTAGAGAAATTACAAAATGCAATTTTAAAAATGAAAGACTTAATAAAAGAAAGTGGCCAAGATAATGTAGTCGAAAATATAAGAAAATTTAGAGAAGAATTTGAACAATTAATCAATGATTCTAAAATCGACAATCTAATAATTATTATTGATGATTTAGACAGATGTAATCCTGATCGTATAGTTGAGACACTTGAGGCTATCAAACTTTTTTTGTCGGTTAAGAAAACGACCTTTATTATAGCAATGGATGAGGATGTAATTAGATATTCTATCAAACGGAAGTATCCCCACATTGAGAAAGATGACATTGATATATCGAAGGATTATTTAGAAAAAATAATTCAACTACCAATTAGAATACCCGAGCTTTCAGATTTAGAAGTCAAAAACTACATGTTGTTATTAATCTGTGAAATGTTTTTGAAGGAATCAAAATTAGACGAATTACTAACTATATTAAAAGAAAAAAACATCTTTGTTAAAGGGGAAATCATTAATCAAAATGATATTTTGTCGATTTTGGATTTAGAGCAAAGCGAGTGGGATTGCTTTAAAAATAACATGAAAAGAGAAGACTTTGAACTTCAATTGGATGTTTTTAGTAGAATATCTGATATAATCGCTGCTACACTAAAAGGCAATCCACGTCAAGCAAAGAGATTTTTAAATACTTTTTATGTAAGAAAAAAACTATCGGAAATACAAAAACTTAATTTGGATCTGTCACTCTTAGCTAAACTCATGGTGATAGAGTACATAAACATTGATCTATTTAGGGAACTTTATAAATGGCAATTAGAAAATGACGGTTATGCCCTGGCCTTACAAGAAATTGAAGAAGAAGTATTAAAAGAAGAAAGTGGCGATAACCAGCATGACAACGAAATAGACCAAAATAGTCCTTGGTTAAAACCTATCATGAAACAGTGGATAAAAGTCGAACCAACCAATTTATATAATTATGATTTGAGACAGTATTTTTACCTAGCCAAAGAATCGATAAAAGAAAAAAACATATCGAGTCTTAACTTAACCGCAGATGAGAGAAAGTGGGTTAATGAGCTATGTTCCGAAGAGTTAAACGATACATTCTTAGAAAAGAAAGTAGAAGAATTTAAGGTCAATAATGAAATTGACCATCCCAAGGTTGTTAAAGGGATCATAGCAAAATATCAACATGACAGGCGAAAAAAATTAAGAGTACTTATATTTCTTTATAAACACTTTCCAGATTTAAGGAAAACTTTGGAAGAGGAAATTAAAAAAATGAAAATCAACGAGGTAACACTACCAGAAATTACGAGGATTATCACCTTAAAAAATGTGAACGCAGAAGGATATCAGGCAATTAAAAAGCACTTTTTGGAGGAAAAGAAATTATCAAACGAATTGTGGGAGAAAATCGAATCGAGTTTTAATAAAAGCAAGAAGGGATGATTTAATCATGGGAACTTCGAAGGGATATTTGCCACCAACAGGATATATGTGGCCAGAGACGAAAAGAGCTGTAACTAATATGGCCAAGAATAATTTTAGTGGAAATTCTATTGGTAGGGCAGTATCCAATTTTGCTAAAGCGACGAAAAACAACGGTTTTGCTAGAGGGAAAAAATCTTCTGTAGGAACTGTTGGTTCTAAAGCAGTTGGTTTTATTGGCTTAGTAAGAACTATAGGTCTAGAAAATGCATTACATGAGGTTGGTCTTTCACATTTAGTCGGGAAAAGCCTTCAAGAAATTTATTTTGGATTATTAGATTACTTTTCAGAAGAGGCAAACACATTAAATCAAGTTATTGCCAACCAGGCAATGCAGGAACTATTGGCAGAAATAATGGTAGGAGTTAGTGAGGTTGAAGCCTTTGAACAGATACTTTCGTCACTAGATGGGAATATTTTTTTAAGAGACTTTCTGATAAAGTTTGTAGAAGTAGCTTTCTTTACAAACTTTGCAGAGAAGATTAATTCATTGTGTAAAGGGATTGAAGAGACCATCAAAGCTCAAGAACAAATAAAAGAATTTATTAGAATTCAAATTAGCAATAATTATACAATTGAAGATCTGAAAGATATAGACTGGAAAGGAAAATCGGGAAAGGATTTTGTTGATAAAAAATGTGAAGAGGTTTGGGAAATCTTTGAGAGTTGGAGGGATTCGGATGTATGATATTTGGGTTAACAAGGAAGTAGTTCATTCGGTTCCGAATGACAAGTTAATATTTAATATACTTTCGAAAAATCAAAAATCAAATGTAAAAACAGATGTTGAGATGCTTTGGAGAAGATTTGGGAAATTATATGTCTCAGATATTATTGAAGATCTTTTGATTATTGGTATTTCTGTTTTTAGTGTTGATAAACGTTTATCAAGAAGAATATCTGAAGACAACTGGAGCAGAAGTATCAATGTCCATGTTCCAGTAATTGAGTTGGAGAAATGGCTGTCTGTAAAAGCAGAATTAGAAGAACTGTTGTCTTTTTTAAGTGGGGATCACTGGACGTTTCATTTTCGTAAGTCTAAAGAAAAATTAAGAGGAAATAAACTCAATAACAGATATGAGTTAATAGATGGTTCTCAATTTGATTGTGTTTCACTGTTTTCTGGTGGATTAGATTCTTTTGCAGGGTAAGCGTCAAATAAAACCCACCTACAATCTTCACCGCCTTCGTGAGATAATCCTCCAAAAAGAATAGAATGGAGGCTTTTTCATGACGAAACTCACTTTACGTGAAGAATGGGAAGCTCGGGTGGCTGACTTTAGGGCAAGTGGGAAGACAGCGAAAGCATGGTGTGACGAACATCAATTAAAGCTACATCAGTTATGGTACTGGGTTCGAAAGATTGAATCCACCAGACTGTCTAAATCAAGTGGGAAAGCCTTGTCTCCTCAATGGGTTCGCCTCCCAATGGAAGGTCCATCATCCCATGATGCCTTGACTTTAAAAGTGGGAAATGTCGCCCTCGAGGTAAGG
>NZ_KI783301.1:16113-17110 GCF_000510645.1 Thermicanus aegyptius DSM 12793
TGAAGGCAAGGCGGCCGACCAAGGAAGGAGCTGATCGATCATGTCTTTATCCTTCAAATCGATATTCGGTAGCCGCTCAAAGAGATAGGTGAGGTACTTGTACGGATTAAGGTTGTTCTCTTTTGCGGTCTCTATGATGCTGTAGATAATTGCACTAGCCTTCGCTCCCCTTGGCGTGTTGCTAAAGAGCCAGTTCTTCCTTCCAATGACAAATGGCTTAATAGAGCGCTCACTTCGGTTATTATCGATTTCGAGTCTCCCATCTTTGAGATAGCTTTTGGGTAGGATATGATCACTCATTTGGTGAAGCCATGCGGAAAAAGCCTCCAATATGGGCTTACTTCGTTTTAAGCGTTCTTCATACCGTTCTTCCGGGGAAGCCTCTTTTAAGTCCCGAAGGGCGGCATAAAGCTGGTTGCAGTATCTAAGCCCCATTTTGGCTGCTACGTTTTTATTTCGATCCGATGGAGGTAGGGCACTAAGCGCCTCATCCAATTTCCTTCGGACATGGGCGAAGCACCCAACCAGTGTAACCTCCGGTTTTAATTGGTTGTATCCGGCATATCCATCCACGTGGAGGTATCCGCGGAACCCGGCCAAGAAGGCTTTGGGATGTTCTCCCGCTCTTGTCTTTTGGTAATCATAGAGGATAATGGGCGGTCCATCTCTTCCGGTACGGTATAGCCACATGTAGGAGGTGGTTTCCGCAGCCCGATTCTCTTCCCGGAGTACTTGTACCGTCGTTTCGTCCGCATGCAGGATCTCTTGGCGAATGAGGTGCTCCTTCATCCGTTCATAGAGCGGATGAAGCCATTGGTGAGCGCCATGGAGCATCCAATTGGCCAAGGTTTGCCGGGATAAGGGCACTCCCAAGCGTTCTAAATGCTTCTCTTGCCGGTAGAGCGGCTGGGCATACACATATTTTTGGGTCATCACGTAGCTAAGCGCAGAGGGAGAAGCTAAGCTCCCTGGAAATACTGGCGTAGGCATGGGTGCC
>NZ_KI783301.1:17210-29710 GCF_000510645.1 Thermicanus aegyptius DSM 12793
AGCGTAGAGGTCCGGCAAGAGTTAAAGGTCATTCCTGCTCAAGTGAAGGTTGTAAAGCATGTCCGGCACGTTTATGCCTGCCGCCACTGCGAGCACCATGAAGCGCACACCCCCATCGTCACGGCACCCATGCCTACGCCAGTATTTCCAGGGAGCTTAGCTTCTCCGTCCGCAATGGCCTACATTATGTCGCAAAAATATGTGTATGCCCAGCCGCTCTACCGGCAAGAGAAGCATTTAGAACGCTTGGGAGTGCCCTTATCCCGGCAAACCTTGGCCAATTGGATGCTCTATGGTGCTCACCAATGGCTTCATCCGCTCTATGAACGGATGAAGGAGCACCTCATTCGTCAAGAGATCCTGCATGCGGACGAAACGACGGTACAAGTACTCCGGGAAGAGAATCGGGCTGCGGAAACCACCTCCTACATGTGGCTATACCGTACCGGAAGAGATGGACCGCCCATTATCCTCTTTGATTACCAAAAGACAAGAGCGGGAGAACATCCCAAAGCCTTCTTAGCTGGGTTCCGCGGATTCCTCCATGTGGATGGATATGCCGGATACAACCAATTAAAACCGGAGGTTACGCTAGTAGGATGTTTCGCCCATGCCAGAAGGAAATTTGATGAGGCACTAAATGCCCTTCCTCCATCGGATCGAAATAAAAACGTAGCAGCCAAAATCGGGCTTGGGTTTTGCAACCAGCTTTATGCCGTCGAACGGGATTTAAAAGAGGCTTCCCCGGAAGAACGGTATGAAGAACGCTTAAAACGAAGTAAGCCCATTTTGGAGGCTTTTTCCGTATGGCTTCACCAAATGAAGGATCAAGTCCTACCCAAAAGCACCTTTGGGCAGGCGGTTCAGTATTGCCTTAATCAGTGGGAGAGCCTCACAAACTATCTCAAAGATGGGAGACTTGAAATCGATAATAACAGAAGCGAACGCTCTATTAAGCCATTTGTCATTGGGAGGAAGAACTGGCTCTTTAGCAACACACCAAGGGGAGCGAAGGCGAGCGCGATCATCTACAGTATCATAGAGACTGCGAAAGAGAATAACCTTAATCCGTACAACTACCTCACCTATCTCTTTGAGCGGCTACCGAATATCGATTTGAAGGATAAAGACATGATCGATCAGCTCCTTCCTTGGTCGGCCGCCTTGCCTTCAAATTGCCGGGTAAACCAAAAGTAAATTTAACGAAACGAAGCTTCGTCTCCTTCTTGGTGACGGAGCTTTTAATTTTGGCGGCATGTGGTCCGTATTTGACGCTTACTTTGCAGGAGCACTAACATTATTGGAAAAACATCAAAACCCGATTTTTGTTGGTTTTAGGGAGTATTCTTCATTAACTAGAAGACAAGCTGATTTAATAAATGCTATTAAAAAATCTTATAATAAACAGAAAATAAATTTTATACCTTTTAATGTTTCTCCTAGAAAACCGTTAAATGCTGATGATAGAGATATATACCACGAAAATACAAGTAGAAGTAGGTCGTTTTTGTTTATAGTAGGTGCAGTTGCTGTAGCTTCCTCAATAGGTGATAATGCACCTGTCTATATACCTGAAAACGGGTTTATTGGTATTAATGTGCCATTAACACAGAGTCGAAGCGGAAGTTGCAGTACTAGAACAACCCATCCCCGTTTTATTTCTTCATTAAATAGGTTGCTTGAAGCAGTAGGGATTAAACACAAGATTGTGAATTTCTATTCCCAAAAATCAAAAGGTGAAATTGTCGCTGAACATAAAAATAACGAAGTGTTTAGAAACTATTATAAGGAAACAATATCTTGTGCTCATCCAAGTCAATCAAGATATGATAAAATCACCCCACCGACTAACTGTGGATATTGTTATCCATGCCTTATAAGGAAAGCATCGTTAGTTTCAAATGGATTTATAGAAGATGTATACAATTTTAACTATAAATTAGGTAAGAGTTTTATAGAGGAGTATGACTCGTTGGTCGGTAAATCAAGTGATCTAAGGGCATTATTGTATGCTGTACGTAAATATATTGATAATGTCCATATTGATTTATTTGTTCCTAACATATTATTGAGTCACGGTTCATTAACATTGAATGAAATAAAATTATATGAAAGAGTTTATAAACAATCGATGCACGAACTTATTGAGATGATAAAGTATGAAGAAAAGCAACATAAAGATGGGCTATTAGAATATTTGGGCTGGACAGGGAATAAATAGAATGAAAAACTTAATTGATTTTCATGTTCATATTGATTATTACAAGGATTATAGGAGCAAAATAGAACATTACGAACAGAATAGAATCTATGCGTTGTTTGTGACAAACTTACCCCAGATATTTAACGAAAGTATGAGATTATTTTCAAATTTAAAATATGTAAAGATAGCGTTAGGGTACCATCCCAGATTTATAAAAGAAGAACCTTTTAATAAAGAGTTGTTTAACAAGTGCATATCGATGACTAAATATATAGGTGAAGTAGGATTAGATTACAGCGATGAATTTTTAGATTATAAGGAAGAACAACAAAGGATATTTAAATATATTTGCAAAAAAGCGGGTGAAACGAATAAAATTCTGTCCGTTCATTCTCATAAAGCTGAAGAAGATGTACTAAAAATTTTAATTGATAATAATGTAAAATTTGCGGTGTTTCACTGGTATTCAGGTAGTATTTCTTTCATCAAGGATATCCTAGATGCAGGGTATTACTTTTCAATCAATTACTCAATGTTAAGAACAAAAAAAGGTACGGAGATAATAAAGTCAATTCCGCTGAATAGAATTTTAATCGAAACAGATGGACCTTTCAGCAATTTTAAAGGACGTCCCATATCACCAAATGACTTATCTCAGGTGTATAACGAAATTGGTCGAAAAATAGGAGTTAATGATTTATCAGAATTAGCCTTTAATAATTTAAAGAACTTGCTTCTCTCACAATTAAACAGTTCCTAGCTAAATGACAATACAACTTTTTCTACTCAACTGGTCGGTTCCTTGTAACACCTTTGGGCAGGCGGTTCAGTATTGCCTTAATCAGTGGGAGAACCTCACAAACGAAACGAAGCTTCGTCTCCTTCTTGGTGACGGAGCTTTTAATGCTAAATTTACTTTTGGTTTACCCGGCAATTTGAAGGCAAGGCGGCCGACCAAGGAAGGAGCTGATCGATCATGTCTTTATCCTTCAAATCGATATTCGGTAGCCGCTCAAAGAGATAGGTGAGGTACTTGTACGGATTAAGGTTGTTCTCTTTTGCGGTCTCTATGATGCTGTAGATAATTGCACTAGCCTTCGCTCCCCTTGGCGTGTTGCTAAAGAGCCAGTTCTTCCTCCCAATGACAAATGGCTTAATAGAGCGTTCGCTTCTGTTATTATCGATTTCAAGTCTCCCATCTTTGAGATAGTTTGTGAGGCTCTCCCACTGATTAAGGCAATACTGAACCGCCTGCCCAAAGGTGCTTTTGGGTAGGACTTGATCCTTCATTTGGTGAAGCCATACGGAAAAAGCCTCCAAAATGGGCTTACTTCGTTTTAAGCGTTCTTCATACCGTTCTTCCGGGGAAGCCTCTTTTAAATCCCGTTCGACGGCATAAAGCTGGTTGCAAAACCCAAGCCCGATTTTGGCTGCTACGTTTTTATTTCGATCCGATGGAGGAAGGGCATTTAGTGCCTCATCAAATTTCCTTCTGGCATGGGCGAAACATCCTACTAGCGTAACCTCCGGTTTTAATTGGTTGTATCCGGCATATCCATCCACGTGGAGGTATCCGCGGAACCCGGCCAAGAAGGCTTTGGGATGTTCTCCCGCTCTTGTCTTTTGGTAATCATAGAGGATAATGGGCGGTCCATCTCTTCCGGTACGGTATAGCCACATGTAGGAGGTGGTTTCCGCAGCCCGATTCTCTTCCCGGAGTACTTGTACCGTCGTTTCGTCCGCATGCAGGATCTCTTGGCGAATGAGGTGCTCCTTCATCCGTTCATAGAGCGGATGAAGCCATTGGTGAGCGCCATGGAGCATCCAATTGGCCAAGGTTTGCCGGGATAAGGGCACTCCCAAGCGTTCTAAATGCTTCTCTTGCCGGTAGAGCGGCTGGGCATACACATATTTTTGGGTCATCACGTAGCTAAGCGCAGAGGGAGAAGCTAAGCTCCCTGGAAATACTGGCGTAGGCATGGGTGCCGTCACGATGGGGGTGTGCGCTTCATGTTGCTCGCAGTGGCGGCAGGCATAAACGTGCCGGACATGCTTTACAACCTTCACGTGAGCAGGAACGATCTTTAACTCTTGCCGGACCTCTACACTCATTTCATGCAGAGGATTCCCACAGGAAGAACAGGTTTGTTCATCCTCGGGTAAGCGGTACTCGACGATTTCCACCGGCAGGTCTTTAAGCTGCTCTTCCCGCTTTCCACTTTTTTTGCGGCGATCGTAGGTGATCGTTTCAAGCGTCGGCTCTTCGGCAGCGGAATCGGCGGTTTCTTCCGCTTCGTTAAAGAGGGGAAGTGAAGCTATCCCTCATCCGTTTTCTCGCTGGATGAGCCAAACCGCTTCTTCTGGCTCAGGCGAAACTGTTCCTCATACCATTTCAGCTTTAACGTTAGTTCAGCGATTTGTTGATTTTGAAGCGCAATTTGCTGCTGCTGTGCCTCTATTTGGTTTTGAAGTTGTTCGATGGTAAGGGTCGTCGTTTTGTCCATGGGTTTCTTATTCGACATTGACTCGTTCAAATCCTTCCCATGGCGGCAAAGGCTAAAAACTTTTTTTCATCCCATTAAAGGATCGTACGTGCTGTAACCGGGGGATGCGCCTGTTTTTGGTCAAGGGAAAGCCCATCGAGCAGCCAGCGCAATTGACGCTTCGTCACATGCATCGTTTGATCTGTCACGTGATCCGGCCATTGAAACTTTCCCCGTTCAAGGCGCCGGTAATAGAGCCAAAACCCATTGTTTTCCCAATAAAGGATCTTTAGTTTGTCCCGATTACGGTTGCAGAAAACAAAGAGGGCATTGGAGAAGGGATCAAGATGAAAACTTTCTTTGACAAGCACCGCGAGTCCATCAATCGATTTGCGCATATCGGTACTGCCACAGGCCAGATAAACTTGTGCCGCACTCACATCTGGGATCATAACGCCTTCAGCACCTTGATTACATCGGCGAGGAGTGCGGGATCAAAGCCGGGCCTTACCTCGAGGGCGACATTCCCAACTTTCAAGGTTAAGACATCATGGGATGATGGACCTTCCATTGGGAGGCGAACCCATTGAGGTGACAAGGCTTTTGGCTTAGGCGATCTGGAGGATTCAATTTTTCGTACCCAGTACCAAAGCTGATGCAGCTTTAATTGATGTTCGTCACACCAGGCTTTCGCTGTCTTTCCACTTGCCCTAAAGTCAGCCACCCGAGCTTCCCATTCTTCACGTAAAGTGAGTTTCGTCATGAAAAAGCCTCCATTCTATTCTTTTTGGAGGATTATCTCATGAAGGCGGTGAAGATTGTAGGTGGGTTTTATTTGACGCTTACTCGGAAAATAACAAGTGGGCAATTCAAAGGAGATTTCAGAACGGAACTTTTAAGATTTCTTACCCACCATATGGTTATGACAACATTGACGGTCAAATGGTGGTAAATCCTGAGCAAGTAGAAATTGTGAAGTATATTTTTGCAGAAGTATTATTAGGCAAGGGTACACAGAAAATAGCAGATGATCTTAATCAGAAGGGTATCCCCTCCAAAAGAGGCGGTCGTTGGACTGCTACAACAATTCGAGGAATTCTAAAAAATGAGAAATATACCGGGGATGTTATACTGCAAAAAACCTATACAGATTCCCGTTTTAATAAGCGCACCAATTATGGTGAGAAAAACAGATATTTAATAGAAAATCACCATGAGGCAATTATCAGCCATGAAGTGTTTGAAGCAGTAGAGGCTGCCTTAAATCAAAGGGCAAAAGAAAAGGGAATAGAAAAGCGTAATGATAAGTACCAAAACCGGTATTCTTTCTCCGGAAAAATTATTTGCTCGGAATGTGGTAGCACCTTTAAAAGACGAATTCATTCATCCGGCACAAGAAAATATGTAGCCTGGTGTTGTAGTAAACACTTAAAGCAGATAACAGAATGTTCCATGCAGTTTATTCGAGATGAGGATATAAAGACGGCCTTTGTTACTATGATGAACAAGCTGATTTTCGGCAGAAAACTTATTCTACAACCACTATTAGATGCTTTGCGTGGAATGAGCAACTCAGATAACCTTTCAAGAATTCAGGAATTAGAGAAGCAAATTGAAAAAAATGCAGAACAGAGAGAACTGCTTGTAAAGCTTATGGCAAAGGGTTATCTAGAACCTGCCCTTTTTAACAGAGAAAACAATGAACTGCAAATGGAAGCAGATAATTATATGGGGCAAAAAGAAGCTTTAATTCATGCTTTAAATGGAGAATTATCAAAGGTGCAGGAAGTCAGTAACTTAATAAAGTTTACAAATAAGGCTGAAATGATAAACACTTTTAACGAGCAAATTTTCAATGATCATATTGAAAAAATTATCGTTTTCTCAAGGGTAGAGATAGGTTTTGTTCTGAAATGTGGAATCACACTAAGGGAAAGGATGTGAGAAAAGTGGCGCATACGCCTTATGGCTATAGGATAGAGAATGGAATAGCAGTTATCGATGAAGAAAAAGCTGAAAAGGTTAGGAATTTATATAAGGGTTACTTATCAGGCCTTTCCTTATCGGTCGCGGCAAAGTCTGCTGGAATAGATGCTTATCATGGAACTGCTGGAAGGATGCTAAGAAATGAACGTTATCTTGGTGATGATTATTACCCTGCCATCATTGATAAAGAGACCTACGAAAGAGCAGAAGCAGAGAGGGTAAAGAGAGCAAAAAAGCTAGGCAGAATCTTTGAACCCAAGACAGAAGATAAACCTACTATTTCTAAGAAGTTTTCCATAGGACAAGTAATTCAGAAGTATACAAATCCTTTTACACAAGCGGAATATGTATACAGCTTAATAGAAAGTGAGGTGCAGCAAGATGGCAGTTAACAAAAATGTAATGATTATACCTGCAATAAAACGTGTAGGCAACAATCGAAAAGAAGATGAAACACCAAAACTTCGGGTCGCTGCTTATTGCCGAGTTTCTACAGATAGTGATGAGCAGGCTAGTAGTTACGAAGTGCAGATTGAACACTATACAGAGTTTATTAAAAAGAATTCAGAGTGGGAATTTGCAGGGATCTTTGCTGATGATGGCATCAGTGGCACAAATACAAAAAATCGCGACGAATTTAATCGAATGATTGATGAGTGCATGGCTGGGAAAATTGATATGATTATTACCAAATCAATAAGCCGATTTGCTAGAAATACCTTGGACTGTCTACAATACATCAGAAAACTTAAAGATAAGAACGTTGCGGTATATTTTGAGAAAGAAAATATCAATACACTGGATGCCAAAGGTGAAATTATGCTTACCATTATGGCATCCTTAGCACAACAAGAGAGCCAGTCATTAAGCCAGAATGTAAAGCTTGGCTATCAATACCGATACCAACAGGGAGAGGTAATGGTCAATTGTTCTAGGTTTTTAGGATATACCAAAGATGAAAATAAGCGATTAGTAATTGTGCCGGAGGAAGCTGAAATTGTTAAAAGGATTTACCGAGAGTATCTTGAAGGCTCCAGTATGGATAAAATCAAAAAAGGACTTGAAGCTGATGGCATACTTACGGGAGCGGGGAAAAAAAGGTGGCATACCAGTACTATACGGAAAATATTAAGCAATGAAAAATACATTGGTGATGCATTACTCCAAAAAACTTATACGGTAGATTTTCTTACAAAAAAGAGGGTTGTGAATAACGGAATCGTACCTCAGTATTATGTAGAGAATAACCATGAAGCCATTATCCCGCGTGAAATTTTCATGCAGGTACAAGAAGAGTTAGTTCGTAGAAGTAGAGGACATATAAGTACTAGTGGAAAGAAAAGAAACTTTAGTTCAAATCATGTATTTTCGCAAATTATCTTCTGTGGAGAGTGTGGCGAAATATACCGTAGAGTTCATTGGAATAACCGAGGTAAAAAATCGATTGTTTGGAGATGCGTCAGTAGACTTGAGAATACAGGGTTAACTTGTCATTCCCGAACCGTGCTGGAGGATATGATAGGTATTGCTACGGTAGAGGCAATTAATAAACTAATAGGGCAAAAGGATGGCTTTTTAACTATCTTAAAGGAAAATATAGAAACAGTGATAAGTGAAACGGGCAATAATGTTGTTTCCGAGATAGATAAAAAGCTAGAGGAATTACAAAAAGACCTTTTGAGACTGGCCAATTCCAAAGAGGATTATAACGATATAGCCGATGAGATTTACAGGCTCAGAGAGGAAAGACATAAGGCTTTAGCAGAAGAAGCTGGCAAAAAAGGCTCCAAGCAAAGACTAGAAGATATGGAAAAGTTCCTAAATGAACAATCCACCCTCCTTGAGGAGTATGATGAGCAACTAGTAAGGAGACTTGTATTTGATAATCTAAAATTGAGCCACTAAAGCGAGGTTCGATCACAATAAAAATGAGCCACGGCATTTCCAAATCAAATCCTCTCTCTTATGATAGAAAGCGGAAGTCAAACTACATAAGAGGGGAAGAAGAAAAGGATGATCACCATGGCTCAATACCATCATATCAAATTTTTAAAGGAGGTTGAAGGATTATCGCAAAGACAAATTGCGAAACAACTTGGGATTTCACGAAATACCGTCCGCAAGTACCTATCGAATCAGACAGCTCCAACGGTCATTCAACGACAGAATGTATATCGGACCAAGGAATATTCCGCTGAAACAAAACGAGTACTCCCGATCATCGACAAGTGGCTCGAAGAAGACCAAGGGAGATGGGGAAAACAGCGCCACACCGCAGCGAGAATCTACCGGCGGCTGGTTGAAGAATATGATTTTAAAGGTTCCGAATCGAACATTCGAAAGCTCGTAGCCAAGCAAAAAAAGAAGATTGAGGAAGTTTATATCCCTTTAGAATTTAGGTTAGGGCAACAATTTCAATTTGACTGGGGGGAAGCCGATATTTTCCTTCAAGGAAAGAGGACGCGAATCTATCTCTTTTGTATTGAGCTTTCTGCGAGTCGAGCCCGCTTTGTACGAGCCTACCTTCACGAGAGACAAGAAGCATTCCTGGACGGTTTCGTTCACGCCTTTGAATTTTTCGGAGGCGTTCCTACCGAGGGCCTCTTTGACAATCTCAAAACGGCCGTACAAAAGATTCTGCAAGGAAGAGATCGTCTTGAACAGGACTCCTTTCTCTCTTTGCAAGCCCACTATCTATTTAAAGCTGAATTTTGCAACGTACGATCCGGAAATGAAAAAGGGAGAATCGAAGGAACCGTGGGCTATGTCCGGAGAAATGCCCTCGTACCCATCCCGGAAGTCACCTCCTTGGATGAGCTCAATGTAATGCTTAGAGAGTGGTGCTTAAGAGAATCAAAACAAAGAACCGTCCCCCGCTCCAAAGAAACTGTGTTGGACCTATGGGAAAAAGAAAAAGAGTATCTTCATCCCCTTCCGGTGCGGCGGTTCGAAGCCTGTAAACTCATCTCATGTGAGGTGAATAAAACCTCACTCATCACTGTTGAAACCAACCAATACTCTGTGCCTTGTAGCTTTGTAGGCCAATCGGTATGGGTGAAGCTTTATGTAGACCGAGTGATCGTCGTGGCTCAAAACCAAGTGATCGCAGAGCACCCACGATCCTATGAACGGAACGGGCTCATTACCAAATTGGATCACTACTTAGAAGCCTTGCTAAAAAAACCCCGGGCCCTTCGTGATGCCCATGCTTTTCACGAACCGAACATTCCGGAGGTGTTCAGGCGGTTCCACCAAAAGATGAGAGAGCAAGAAGGGGCCGCAGGCGATCGAAAAATGATTCGCCTTCTCCTCCTTCACCGCGAAATCGGAATGGAGATCCTCACAAAGGCCTTTGAAGAAGCGGAACAAGCCCAGATCTATCGATACGAACAGGTCTACGAAATCATTCAAAAGAAGAAAAACCCAGCCCAAAACATTCAAACGCTACCAAAAGAGAAAACACCCGAGGGTCTCTTCGAACTCAAAGTACAAACCGGGAGTACAGAGAAATATGGGCAATTAATGAGAGGTGGAGTCCATTGAACACCGAAATCCTACTGGACCATATGACAAAGCAGCTTAAAATACCGGCCATCGCCAAACAATATCGGGCATTAGCGAGAGAAGCGGAAGAAAAGAACCTCCGATATGAAGAATACCTATGTGCCCTACTTGAAGTCGAATCCCTATCGCGAGAAGAAAACCAGAAACAACGAAGATTAAAACAGGCGACCTTCCCCATTCATAAGACACTTGACACCTTCGATTTCACCTTAACTCCCAGCCTCAACCGAAACCGCTTTATGACCTTGGCAAAAGGGGAATTTGTAGAGAAGAAAGAAAACGTCATATTTTTAGGAAACAGCGGTACCGGCAAAACGCATCTTGCCACTGGATTAGGGACCTCCCTCATACAAAACGGATACAAAGTAAAATTTATTACCGCTCAGGACCTTGTCGAAGAACTCCTTACGGCCAATGTAGAGTTAAAGCTTACCGCATTTGAGCATAAATGGCTCAAATATGATGTCATCATCATCGACGAATTAGGATACGTCCCCTTTTCAAAAACTGGTGCAGAACTCTTATTTCAATTCTTCTCCAATCGCTACGAACGAGCGAGTGTCATCATAACAACCAACCTCGACTTTACAGAGTGGACAAGCGTGTTTGGTAACGACAAGATGACCATTGCCTTACTAGACCGACTGACGCACCGATCACACATCTTTTTACTAAATGGAGAATCTTATCGATTCCGGCAAAGCATGAAAAGAATCGAGGAAAGGGAAGGGGGTAGGCCGCGCGAGTGAAAAGGGGGGCTTTTCCCGTCGGGGAAAGCCCCTTTTTGCCACCTATATTCATCCATTTATGGAAGTAAGCGATTCGAAAATGGCTCAATTTTTAAGTGATCGACCTGGCTCAATTTATTGTTGACAAAAACAAGACTTATAGAGAAAATAACGGTCTATGATGATAAACTAACTATTGAATTTAAATCTGGTGTAGAAATTGATATAGAAAAATAAAACGAATTTGACCGCCGATTGAGGAGAAATACTTCTTGATGGGCGGTTCTTTTCTATTTATACTTGGGGATAATCTAATAAGTGAACTCGTTTCAGCAAGCTGAAACATCGGGGAATCAGATGGAGAGTCTACTCCACCTGATTAAAACCCACCTACGCTGCGCTTAGAGGTGGCGGTCTTGACCGTAAAGCTAAAAGATAAACACACTTGAACAATTACTCATATGTTTTTATTGACAAACGGAGAATTGAGGTTTATAATATATATGAAAGCTTATTCAAGTGTTCAATTGAATGATAAAGAGGTGATATAAATATGGCAAAAAAAATTCAACCAATTGAAAGATGCGACTGTGATGTAATACATGAGGAAATTGTAAATAAAGTGCGAGAAAAAATGCCTCAAGAAGAAACTCTATATGATCTAGCAGAACTATTTAAAGTTTTTGGAGATTCAACAAGAATTAAGATACTCTGGGCATTAGATGAATCAGAGATGTGCGTTTGCGATATTGCATTCTTATTAAATATGACCCAATCAGCAATTTCACATCAGCTAAGAGTCTTAAAGCAGGCTGAACTAGTAAAGAGCAGAAGAGAAGGAAAGATTGTATTCTACTCTCTTGAAGATGAACATGTAAAGCAAATATTTGACCAGGGATTAATTCATATTTCAGAAGAAAGTAAGTAAAGGAGGGTCAGTAATGTTAAAGAAGGAAGTAATTTTAGAAGGTTTAGATTGCGCAAATTGTGCAGCTAAAATTGAAGATGAGGTTAATAAATTAAATGGAGTCAAAGCCTATATGAACTTCATGAACAAGACATTGACTTTAGAAACTGAATCAGAGCAAGAGTATAAGAATACATTACAGCAAGTTAAAACCATAGTGCACAAGCACGAACCGGATGTGGTAGTGAAAGAAAAATCCGTTAACAAGAGCAATAAAAAAGTATTAATACTTGAAGGACTTGACTGTGCGAATTGTGCTGCAAAGATTGAAGCTCAAACACAAAGCCTTGAAGGAGTAAATAGTGCGACCGTTGATTTTGTATCTAAGAAGCTGACAATTGAAGCGGTCGATAAAAAGGAATTTGGTAAAATTCTTGGAGAAGTAACATCCATTGTAAATAAACTTGAGCCGGATGTTAAAATAGTTGATGCAGAGAAGAAAAAGGTGAACAAAAGCATAGTAATGCTTGAAGGACTTGGCTGCGCGAATTGTGCAGCTAAAATGGAAAAAGAAATAAGCGGTCTAGAAGGAGTTGAATTTGCTGCAGTAGATTTTGTTTCGAAGAAAC
>NZ_KI783301.1:34710-159567 GCF_000510645.1 Thermicanus aegyptius DSM 12793
CGGCAGCAGGATCGGCGGTTTCTTCCGCTTCGTTAAAGAGGGGAAGTGTTAGTTGAGCCTCATCCGTTTTCTCGCTGGATGAGCCAAACCGCTTTTTCTGGTTTAGGAGAAGTCTCTCCTCATACCATTTCAGCTTTAACGTTAGTTCAGCAATTTGCTGATTTTGAAGTGCAATTTGCTGATTCTGTTCTTCTATTTGATTTTGAAGTTGTTCGATGGTTAGGGTCGTCGTTTTGTCCATACTTTCTTTATTCGACATTCCCCCCTTAAACCCTTTTAATAGCGAAAGAAAAGAAAAAATTCTCCCGGGATTTAAAGGATGGTACGCGCCGTAACCGGGGGATGCGCCTGTTTTTGGTCAAGGGAAAGCCCATCGAGCAGCCAGCGCAACTGACGCTTCGTCACATGCATCGTTTGGTCTGTCACGTGATCCGGCCATTGAAACCTCCCCCGTTCAAGGCGCCGGTAATAGAGCCAAAAACCATTGTTTTCCCAATAGAGGATCTTTAGTTTGTCCCGTTTCCGATTACAGAAAACAAAGAGGGCATTGGAGAAAGGATCAAGCCGAAAACTCTCTTTCACAAGTACAGCGAGTCCATCGATCGATTTACGCATATCGGTACTGCCCAAGGCAAGATAAACCTGTGCCGCACTCACGTCTGGGATCATAACGCCTTCAGCACCTTGATTACATCGGCGAGGAAGGCAAGATCAATTCCGGGCCTTACCTCGAGGGCGACATTTCCCACTTTTAAAGTCAAGGCATCATGGGATGATGGACCTTCCATTGGGAGGCGAACCCATTGAGGAGACAAGGCTTTCCCACTTGATTTAGACAGTCTGGTGGATTCAATCTTTCGAACCCAGTACCATAACTGATGTAGCTTTAATTGATGTTCGTCACACCATGCTTTCGCTGTCTTCCCACTTGCCCTAAAGTCAGCCACCCGAGCTTCCCATTCTTCACGTAAAGTGAGTTTCGTCATGAAAAAGCCTCCATTCTATTCTTTTTGGAGGATTATCTCACGAAGGCGGTGAAGATTGTAGGTGGGTTTTATTTGACGCTTACCGCACTGCATCATAGCGGAGAAAATGGCGACTCGGTTTATGATGAAAGAGGGCTGTTGTTTATATAAATTTGCGAAACGCTCGCACATTGAAATACAATTAGGTATAATATATATGCAGAAGGAGGCGTTTTGAAATGGCAAGAACCGCTAATATATTTGCCCGCGTTGAGCCTGAAATTAAGGAGCAGGCCGAAAAGGTGCTTGAGCAGCTTGGCATTCCGATGTCCAACGCAATCGGGCTTTTTCTGCGCCAGGTTGTGCTTCAGCAAGGAATCCCGTTTGAAATGAAGCTTCCTCAAAACAAGCCGCTGTCGGTTGAAGAGCTCAGCGAGGAACAGTTTAACGCGGAAATTGAGAAAGGCTTGGCTGATTTAAATGGCGGAAAGGTTGTCCCGGCGGAAAAAGTTTTTGACAGGATGAGCAAGGATTACAGGCTATGAGCGCTTGGAAAGTGATTTATACCGAACAGGCGGAAAACGACCTGCGCGGGATTTACGAATACATCGCTTTCTCGCTGCTTGAGCCTGAAATTGCAAAGAGGCAGACGAAACGGATTATGGAAGCTGCGGCAAAACTAAATGAAATGCTTTTCCGCTGCCGCTTGTATGAAAAAGAACCGTGGCGCGGCAAGGGGCTTCGGGTTTTGCCGGTTGATAACTACCTGGTGTTTTATTTGCCCGTTGAAGATAAGGAAACAGTTGCAATAATCCGTATCATGTACGGCGGGCGAAATATCGAAAAACAGTTTAAATAAACAGACTGTATTACATCTACCGGCGGGACAGCGAGGAAAGCAGGACAAATCCAAAAGTGGGACTGGTAAAGCGGCTGGGCATACACATATTTTTGGGTCATCACGTAGCTAAGCGCAGAGGGAGAAGCTAAGCTCCCTGGAAATACTGGCGTAGGCATGGGTGCCGTGACGATGGGGGTGTGCGCTTCATGGTGATCTTGAGTGGCGGCAGGTATAAACGTGCCGGACATGCTTTACAACCTTCACTTGAGCAGGAATGACCTTTAACTCTTGCCGGACCTCTACGCTCATTTCATGCAGGGGATTCACACAGGAAGAACAGGTTTGTTCGTTCTCAGGTAAGAGGTAATCGATCACTTCTACCGGCAGGTCTTTCAGCTCTTTCTCGTGCTTTCCACTTTGTTTATGACGGCTGTAGGTAATCGTTTCAATCGTCGGCTCTTCGGCAGCGGGATCGGCGGTCTCTTCCGCTTCGTAAAAGAGGGGAAGTGTAAGCGATCCCTCATTCATTTTCTCGCTGGATGAGCCAAACCGCTTTTTCTGGTTTAGGAGAAGTCTCTCCTCATACCATTTCAGCTTTAACGTTAGTTCAGCGATTTGTTGATTTTGAAGTGCAATTTGCTGCTTCTGTGCCTCTATTTGGTTTTGAAGTTGTTCGATGGTTAGGGTCGTCGTGGAGGATTATCTCATGAAGGCGGTGAAGATTGTAGGTGGGTCTTATTTGACGCTTACGTATATATTTAGTCAACTTTTATTATTGTTAAGTCCTAAAAGGCGGAGGGCGACACATCGTATTTGTTCAACACTGTAAACTCAACGCATGTGGAGTGCTGTGTGTTGTTAAAATTGAAGGGGGTAAGTGATGAAGCCCCTTGATTTTAATTTCTTTATGCTTGTTATGGGCGGATTATGATGTAATCAATCATGATGGAACCGTGTGGTTACGCTTATTGCAGTAGCCGGTAGGATCATTCCATCGAAAAAAGGCTTATGTATATCAGACCGTGGGTAAGTCCAATTTGTTTTCGTCATTTTGCTTTGATATAATCATCGAACAATGCAAAAGGAAAGGGACTTAATGATGATTAACAAAATCGGGAAAGTAACCGTATATGTAAATGACCAACAACAAGCGAAAGACTTTTGGATCAATAAAATCGGCTTTGTTTTGAAAATGGAGCAACCTATGGGACCGAACTTTTCTTGGATCGAAGTCGGACCAAGTGAAGACGAATTTACCACCCTGGTTCTTTACTCTAAGTCAGTGATGCAACAACAGAATCCATCTAAAGTTGCACATCCGTCCATTCTTTTCAGCACGACGGACATTGAATCGGCGTATGAGAAAATGAAACGTAATGGAGTAGAAGTAGGGGAAATGATGAAGATGCCATTTGGCACAATGTTTACATTTAAAGACCAAGATGGGAATGAGTATTTGTTAAGGGAAGATAAGTAGGAAAAAAGTCCTTGACGACCTGATAAACTCCGGCGGTTAGAATGCCGGAGTTTCCACTTTTTTTAATCCACCCCCGTTGTAACGAATCTTGATTGAACGGTTTAATCCACAATCCATAAATTGTATAATGAATGAAGAGTAATTCAAATGAAAGAAAGGATGATCAACATTTATTACATCTGAAGGAAGGTTGAACATATAGAATCCATAGGTAAGTGAAAACTTTTTATCATTATTTAATAAGAAAAACAATAAAGGAGAACATCACATGACAAGGAATAATGAGATCAGGAATAAAAAAGAGTTGTCCCCCGAACAACGCGAAAAACTACTTGAAACATTGAAAGCCCGTTTTGAGAAGAACATGAACCGCCATGAGGGCCTAGAATGGGCTAAAGTACAGGCAAAGCTCGAAGCGAATCCTGAAAAACTGTGGTCGCTCAATGAAATGGAGAGAACAGGCGGTGAACCGGATGTGGTCGGTTATGATAAAGAGACGGACGAATATATTTTTTTTGATTGTTCGGCGGAAAGTCCTAAAGGCCGCAGAAGCGTTTGTTATGACCGCGAAGCGCTGGAGTCAAGGAAAGAACATAAACCGGAAAATAACGCAGTTGACATGGCTTACGCCATGGGCATTGAACTTTTAACGGAAGAACAATACCGGGAGCTGCAGAAACTCGGAAATTTCGATACGAAAACATCGAGCTGGGTGAAAACACCCGAGAATATTAGAAGACTAGGCGGGGCTATTTTTGGTGATCGCCGTTACGACACCGTTTTTGTGTACCACAATGGAGCAGAATCCTACTATGCTTCCAGGGGGTTCCGTGGCTCGTTAAGGGTCTAAATTTGGCTGAAAACCGACCGGATTAAGGTGTGATCGCCGTCTCATTTGGCTCGAGAATTTATTTTCCAACTTTAAACAAAATAAATGAAGCAATCGAGGGATAGATGTTTAATCCCTCCTTTTCTTCCAGTATTTTTCAATAAATTCATCCCGGCCTGATTTCTTGCGGTCTTCCTTATAATGCTCGGGATTCTTTTTATAATAATCCTGGTGGTACTCTTCTGCGGGATAAAAGGTTGAAGCCGGAAGTATGGAAGTAACAATCGGTTTATCAAACCTACCGCTCTGTTCAATCTCTTTTTTGCTCTCTTCCGCTAACCGACGTTGTTCTTCCGTATGATAAAAGATAGCGGTACGGTAAGAGGAACCGCGATCGTGAAATTGTCCCCCGTCATCTGTTGGGTCGATTTGGGACCAGAAGATTTCTAATAGTTTTTTATAAGGGAATTGCTCAGGATCAAAGGTAATCTGGACCGCCTCGAAATGACCCGTAGTTTGGGATTTGACCTGTTCATAGGTCGGATTCTCCACATGACCACCGGTATATCCGGAAACCACTTTTATGATTCCCGGCAATTGATCAAATGGAGTTACCATACACCAAAAACATCCTCCGGCAAATGTTGCAAGCTCTGTCCTCATGTCCTGCCCCTCAATTCTATCAAGATAGTCTTTTATAAATTATACCAGAGGGCATAGAGGATATGTCTACAAATTTATACCAAATTGACGCGTTCGATCCTTTTGCGGTAAACTTTTGGGCAAATAAAATAGGGGATAGCAAAATGAGAAATATGAGGGACAGTAGATATGGTGAAGGAGTAATTGCCATTCTCATTTCCACCTTGGGATTTGCACTTTATCCCATTTTCGGAAAGATCGTTTTTGCGGGCGGAGCAAGTCTGGCAACCGTATTGTTTTTTCGTTTTGCGATTGGGGCGTTAGCCTTTTGGGCTTTATTGATCTGGCGGGAAGGCTTCACGCATTTAACAAAACGCAATCTATTCGCCCTTTGGTTGCTCGGGGGAATAGGCTATGCCGGTCAGGCAGGGCTATATCTTTCAGCGGTTAAACTTATTCCGACTTCGATGGCCGCTCTTCTTTTATATGTATATCCGATTCTGGTCACGCTGTTGGCATTAGCAAGTAAGCAAGAAAAACGATCCATTATTAAAATCATCGGTTTATTCTTTTCAACTCTGGGATTGATTCTTGTATTAGGATTGACCATGGAGGGGCTTAACCTACTTGGTATCTTGTTGGCACTTGGTTCGGCTGCGGTATATGCGGTGTATATTTTGGTAAGCAATCACGTGTTAAATTCCGTTAGCCCGTTGCTAAGTTCGGCAGTCATCTCCACTGCAGCTTCTCTAACTTATGGGTTATCGGGTTTAATCCAGGGTTTCACTTGGAACATCTCGGCCTCAACATGGCTGGGCATTTTGGGGATTGCCGTTTTTTCGACCATAATAGCGATCATAACCTTTTTTTGGGGACTTCAGAAAGTCGGACCGACTACAGCCTCAATTGTAAGTACTTTAGAGCCGGTGATGACTGTAGGTTTAGCTTACGTGTTCCTCGGTGAATATTTAACCTTGGCGCAGATGATTGGTGCGGTGTGTGTGGTGTTAGGTGCGATTTTGGCAGCCTTGCCTCGTCCTGAAAAAATCAATTGATCAAAGAAGAAGATATTGCAGATTGTGAAGTGCGTGCTCTCCTGAAAAAGATCTTCTCCGAAGCTAAGGACCAAGTGATTGTTGCGAACCGAGCTTCCAAAGCGCTCCAGGAGACCCACGTGCAAGGCATTGGACACGAGTTTTGGGTGAATGAGACCACCGGTTTTACGAAAGAGGAGTAGGTAGCACTCATCAAGTATATGTTATCCTTAGGTTTTTCCTCTAAACATCCGTGGACGGAGTTGATTTGAGGGGCAGGGAATATGAAGAATAAAAATCTTTAATCACTTTTTCCGCCGGTTTGCCATAAACACCATACCCGCCATCACAAGCAGCTTCTTCCTCGTCATATAATAACGCGCTCCAATCCCACAAGGCGAATCCCTTTACCCACTCTTTTGATCTCGTTTTTTCAAACATCACTTTATAATACTGGGCTTGTTCCTCTAAATTTACTTTTCCTTTTATACTCCAGTCATTGGGAATGGAGGATGAACCGGTTCGGCTCATGCATCCGGCTTCCGCGAAAAAGAAAGGTTTGTTATAGGTCAGGATAACCTTCTCGATTCGCTCTAACTGGTTATCCCAGTCCTCCATAGGATAATATCCGCTTGAAGAGATCACATCAACGGCATCCCACCACTTCACGTGATCCTCTTGATATTTATCCGTGTTGTATGAGATCAGTCCACGATAATTTTTTCTAACCTCCTCGATCAACCTTCTCCACTCTTGTTCCCGGCGTTCGGCTTGCACCATCTCGCAGCCCACAATCAACATCTCACAATGGGTCCCTTCTGCAATGAGGGCATAATGGCATTGGTACCTGGTATAACTTTCAAACCATTCACCCCATGTTGGTTCGTTCGGAACATCCAAATCAAAAAAGTTGATATGGGCCCGCCAAGTCCCGTTTCTAACGTTTACTGTGGGCTTTAAGATGGTTCGTAAACCCAAGGATCGGGCATATTGAATCATGCCGATTAATTCCTCGTCGCTTACCATATGATCCCCGGAAAAATCGATTTCGGTCGATTGGGGGGTATCTTGGAGGGCGGCCAATGCAAAAATAACGGTGTTTATCGCGGTTCTTTCCTTCAACAGACGAAGGGAATCCCTTGCCTCCGGTTTGAGAAAATCACCTTTTTTGCTCATCCAACCGAATGTAAATCCTTTAATGTATTCCATTTTTATCCTCCTCACCTTGTAGAGGAAACGGTTACAGCTGTTTTAATGACTCTTATAAGATTGCGAGATCAAAGCGCCATCTCCAAATCGGCCGCTTACTTCATGCGTTCCCCTACGGTACTTTCATGTCGCTATTATATTAAACTTACTTTATACCATCAATAAAAAAATAAATCGATAACTTTATATAAACTTAAAACCCTAAAACCTTTTTGAAAAAAAAAAGCAGAAGGAGGAACCTATCAAAAATCGGCGCCGCCGAATGAAGATCGTGTCGTCTTCGAAGAGATTGACAAAGGAAAAGAAAGCAACGTATAATTAAGCGTAACGATAAGCTTATATTAATTTATTATCTTAGCTAATATTTTACCTAAAACAGAAAGGGGGACTCAGGCGGCGTGAGGAGACATAAACAATGGAAGAAGGGAGGTATGTATTGAAGTTGCGGTGGGGCATTTTTGTGCGAAATCTAGAAAGCGGTTTCAATGATCGGGACGTTATTTTTTCCAGAATTGGTCTCAATTTAAGAGATACTTACCACTTGTGGGAGGGGATGAAGATGAGAAGTGGTAGGAAATGGATATCCACAGTATTTGCTTTGTTATTGGTATTTTTCACGATTCCTCATGCTTATATGGAAGGAACCGTTCCATCTCTCGGAATATCTTCTCCGTTGATCGATGTGGACGATCACTGGGCTCAAAACAGTATCGAAACATGGCGGGGGTATGGTGTAATGACCGGATATCCGGATGGATCGTTTCAGCCGGACAAGGCCATTACTCGTGGGGAATTTGTAAAAGTGATCAATATGATTTTTGGGCTTACCGCAAAATCGGATCGGCAGTTCTCCGATGTTTCTCCAAACGCCTGGTATGCGGATCAGCTTTCGATTGCCAGAGAAGCCGGTTACTATATAGGATTTCCAAACAATAGGGCGAAAGCAGAATCGGAGATCACGCGGGAGGATGCGGTAACTTTGGCGGCACGGATTTTTCATTTAGAGCCGACGGAGGGTTCCACTTTCGCAGATCGGTTTAAAGATGCCGATCAGATTTCAGGGTACGCCAAGGATGCGATCAATGCCTTGTCGGGGATGATAAACGGTTACGGTGATGGGACATTGCGACCAAAAGAGCCCATGACCCGAGGAGAATTTGCTGCTCTCCTTGACCGATTATTATCCGGATATTATTCTCAGGCAGGAGAACATTCGGGGAGCACATTTAGCGGTAATGTATTGGTAAACTCCGATGGGGTGGCAATGAGGGATACGGCGATTGCCGGAAATTTGTATCTCGCGCCAGGCATCGGTGACGGGGAAATTACACTGGAAAATGTAAACGTTAACGGCAGACTCTTTGTATCGGGAGGAGGGGAACATTCGATTATCCTCAAAAACTCTAACGTTAAATCGATAATCATTAATCGTCCTGACGGCAGAGTCCGGGTTGTCACAGGAGGGAATACTCAAATCGGCGATATTGTGATGAACAGTGATTCACGCCTGGAACTAAATGACCAAACCCGTGTGACCTCTATTGCAGCAAACAAACCGGTGGCGCTTACGATCGCTGAGGGGGTGGAAGTCTTAAGGTTTACGGCCAACCGTTCTGCTCAAGGATCCACGGTCAGCGGAAAAGGGACGATCCGGTTGGCGGTCATTCAAGCCGACCATGTTACACTAAACGGTATTGGCATGGAAAAGGGCAGTTTCGCTATCCGTGAGGGCGAAGCGATACCGACAAGCGGAAACTACTCAAACATACCGAATGGAGACGACATTAGCGGCGGAGGAAGTATTGGTAAGAGACGGGTGGAAGATTTGGTTGACCCGCAAGCGACCGATGAAACAAGATCGTTGTTTGCATATCTAAAAGATATTCGGGGCGAACAGGTATTGTTTGGACACCAGCACTCCACGGATGTTGGGATGACGCTTACCGGGTCGGTTCAACCAGAATCCGATGTGAAAAATGCGGTGGGTGATTTCCCGGCCGTATTTGGTTGGGATACCTTAAGCCTCGAAGGAAAAGAAAAACCTGGTGTACCGGGCGATATTGAGCAGAGTCGGGCCAATCTGGTCGCCTCGGTGAAGGCGATTCATAAACTTGGGGGAATCTTTACGTTCAGCGCTCACATGCCTAATTTCGTAACAGGGGGAAGTTTCAACGATACGACAGGCGCGGTGGTGGAGAATATCCTTCCCGGCGGAGAATATAACGATGAGTTTAACGCTTTCTTGGACAACATCGCCCTTTTTGCTAAAGAGTTACAAGATGATGAAGGCCGTCCGATTCCTGTACTATTCCGTCCTTTTCACGAACAGAATGGCGGATGGTTCTGGTGGGGAGCCAAAACCACGACGCCTAGCCAATACATCGAACTTTACCGATACACGGTTGAGTATCTCAGGGATAGGAAAGGCGTTCACAATTTCCTGTACGTTTACTCACCGAATGGTCCTTTTGGAGGTGATGAAACCAATTACTTGGCCACATATCCGGGCGACGATTATGTAGACATTCTCGGGATGGATCAATACGATAATCAGTCAAATCCTGGAACGGAACAGTTCCTTAACAATCTGGTGAGCGATTTGGCGATGATCTCCAAATTGGCCGACGCCAAAGGTAAGATTGCAACCCTATCTGAATTTGGTTACAGCCCTCAGGGAATGAAGACGACAGGTAATGGGGATCTTCATTGGTTCACTCGTCTCCTAAATGCCATAAAGGGAGACCCGGATGCGAAGCGCATTGCCTATATGTTAACGTGGGCCAATTTCAATCTAAATGGGAACCTTTTTGTCCCGTATAAAGGGGCTCCTGAATGGGGTGATCATGAACTGCTGCCTGACTTCATTGAGTACTACAAAGATCCTTACACCGGATTCCTTCATGAGGTGAGTGGAGTTTATACCAAAAAAGTAGATACCGTGGAGAAAAAGCCATTCATGCATATCGCTTCGCCAACGGATGATGCGACGGTTAAAACGACTACGACTAAAATACGGGCGCGTGTGCTGAATTTCACTCCATCGAAGGTTGTTTACGAAGCGGATGGAACCGATGGCGAAGTGACGATGAGACTGGATGAAGATGGTTATTATACAGCAGATTGGTCTCCGGCTGCTCAGTTGAATGGTAAGACGGCAAAAATTACGGTTAAAACCTATTCCGGAGATAAGATTCTCTTTGAACAGACGGTGACGGTGTTTATCAAAGTTCCAGAGATCTTAATGAAGGAATATCCATTTGACGGTGATATTAACGGTATTCTGAACAACGGCACCTATCCAAGTTCCATGAAAATGAACCTGGCGTATGCCATGCTTAGCGGCGACGGCAAGTTGAAAATCACAGTAACCGGCATGGTATATTCCGACACATGGCAGGAACTGAAATTGGAACTTGCAGGAATTCAGGATTTAGTTCCGCTGACCGATGTGAAACGGGTGAAATTTGAAGTGCTTGTTCCTGTCTCCGCCGGTGCACAGAACTCCAACGCCAGCCTACGGGGAATCGTTATGCTTCCTCCCGATTGGGATACAAAATACGGAATGACGACAACGGAGAAAAAAATGTCTGAATTGGAGAAAGTGACCATCGATGGGATAGAATATGCCAAATATCCCGTTTCCATCGATTTAAACGATCCGGATAAGTTAAAGACTGCAACTGGGTTGGCCCTCTCTGTCGTCGGAAATGGTTTAGGGTTTGAAGGAGAGGGAGTGATATACGTTGACAATATCCAATTGCTGAACACTTATGTGGAAGCGCCTGCCGACCCGGCCCTGGTGGATGATTTTGAGTCTTATCAGGGAAGCGATACGTCGTTGCGCACCAAATTCGTGAAGGCGGGAGGAGATGATATATCGGTTTCCTTGGATGGATCCCATCAAAGTGGCGGGATGTATGCCATGAGGGTGGATTACAGACTGGCGGGTTCGGGGTATGCAGGGGTTACGAAATCGCTGGGCGGGGTAGACTGGTCCGGGTATAACAAACTGAAATTCTGGCTGGTGCCGGATGGAAGCAAACAGAAACTGGTGATCCAGCTTAAGATCAATGGTATCTATTTCGAAGCCTATCCATCGCTCGCTTCCACTACACCGGGGTGGGTGGAGATTCACTTTAACCAATTTTCCGTTGCGCCTTGGGATACGGCAAATCAAGGAAAACAGATCGATAAGGAAAGTCTAAAAAACGTACAGGAGTTTTCCATCTACATTAATTCGGTCGACGGTACCACCAAGAGTAACACCCTTTACTTTGATGATATTAAAGCATTGAATGACGGGACAGGGGGGGTACCTAATGGTGGCACCGGCCCAGGGAGTACGCCCGCAAAGCCGGGAACGCTGTACGATTTTGAAACGGGTGTGGAAGGATGGATCGTAGAGGTGAATCAAGCCGATGCCACATCACCAACCGTCACTTCCGATGCGGCCGCAAAAGGAAGCTACTCGCTGACGTCCAGTTTTAATGTAACCAAGACGGCAGGATTTGAGCTTACAAAGGTGGAGGCCATCGATCTATCCGCTGTTAAATCGATCAGTGCTAAAGTAAAGCTCTCGGCCGGAAAGGCAAATGCACGCCTGTATATTAAGACGGGCCCAAATTGGGAGTGGCACGACAGTGGTTTCGTCATCGTTGATGCCGGTGAATTTAAAACGTTAACGATTCAGCTTGATCCGGCATGGGGGTTGGATAACGTGAAGTCGATCGGGGTTAAAATCGAACCGACGGAGGGGTCCGGTACGGTCAATGTGTATGTGGATGACGTGTCACTCTCCGATGCATAAAGTTGGATCTCAAATCAGATGATGTCGTTTAGGCATCCCCTCGTCACGATCCCTATGGGCTTTCGTGGGGATGCCCCTTCTTTTTTCATTTTACCCTCTTTATTTTAAGTTATCGATTAAGATATAATTAGAGATGCTGTACCGATTAGAAACACAGGATTAAGGTTAGTAGATGTGTAGAGAAAAAAGATCACGGGGAGAAACGATCCATGGAAGAGAATGCGGAAGAAAAAAGCAGGGAACGGAAAGCTTTTTTCCATACCATGCTTTCATATGCCGTCCCCATTACGGTTCAAACCCTCATCATATCCAGTCTCAACATGATTGATACATTAATGGTAGGTCAATTGGGTGTGGATAGCATTGCAGCGGTGGGTGTCTCCAATAAGATCACCTCCATCTTGAACCTTGTTTTGCAAGGCTTCGCCAGTGGGGCGTTGATTTTCTCATCGCAATATTGGGGGCAAAAAGATAAGGTTGGGATTTCCAAGGTCTTTGTGATCACTTTCCTGATCGTTACTCTATTTTCTTTACTGTTTACGGCGATCATCTTTCTCTTTCCCCACCAACTGATCCGCCTTTTTACAGACGAACGGCAAGTGATTCAATTAGCCGCCGGTTTTATTCGCATTTTATCCTTCAGCTATTTATTGACGGCATTTACCGTCCTTTTTTCTGCCATCCTGAAATCGATGGGAATCGTTCAAATTCCCATGTATATTAGCGTTTTTGCGATTTTGCTCAATACAGCACTAAATTATGTCCTTATTTTCGGCCATTTCGGCATGCAGGCCCTGGGAATCGATGGTGCGGCGATTGCAACGGTGGTCGCCCGACTGACCCAAAGCCTCATGTTATTTCTCCTGCTCTGGAAAAATGAATTGATATCAATGTCGTTAAACCTTAAGTGGAAGGAACTGTTTAACCATAGCCTGTTTCATCGCTTTTTTGCGATCACGGCGCCTTCGGTGTTAAATCATATTCTCTGGACCTTGGGAGAGACCGCTTTTTTTTGGATTTATGCTCAAATGGGAACGGAAGAGATCGCTGCCGTTACGCTTATTGATCCATTAACCTTTGTGTTTATGGCTCTTTTTATCGGCGTTGGTGATGCATCCGCGGTGATGGTGGGGAATAGTATCGGTGCCCAGAAGAAAGAGATGGCCTACCTTTATGCAAAGCGATTCCTCGCTCTCACCTTGCTACTGTCGTTGCTCGCGGGTGTGGGGATTCTGTTGATATCACCACGATTTATCTCTTTATACAACATTTCTGCCGAAGTAGCCAGCGTGGCAAACAACCTCCTCATGGTGTACTCTTTGATCCTAACGGCCAAGATGCTTAACATGGTGAATAACATCGGCGTCTTGAGGGCGGGAGGAGATACCAAATTCGTTCTTTATCTTGATGTATTAGGGGTGTGGTTGGTGGGCATTCCCCTTGCGGCTCTGTCCGCATATCTGCATGCACCGATAGATCTGGTCTTTGCGTTGGCGAACTTCCATGAATTGGTACGAGCTTTTTTCGGCATTAAAAGAACGCTCACCCAAAAATGGATCAACCATTTGATCTAACCCCATACGGCATATTGACAAAAGGGGAAAGGTAAAGTACGATTTAATTAAGTTAACGATAAACTAATACATGCGGGGGACTATCCATTGGTTAAACTACAAAAAATGAAAGAGGAAATCAGGGAGGAACTGGTTGGCCATATCCTGCCTTTTTGGATGAAGCTAAAAGATGAGGAAAACGGGGGCTTCTACGGTTTGGTTCATTATGATCTGAGCGTTGACAAACTAGCGGACAAAGGGGCGATTCTCGCAGCCCGCCTGTTGTGGAGTTTCTCGGCAGCGTACCGCGTCACTGGAAACTCGGAATACCTCGATTATGCTCATCATGCCTACCGTTTTTTGATCGATAAAATATATGATCATGAGTATGGTGGCCTTTATTGGATGGTAGATTATCGGGGAAGACCGGTCGATGACCGGAAACATGTGTATTCCCAGTCTTTCGGAATCTATGCCCTAAGTGAATATTACATTGTAACAGGAGCTCAGGAAGCATTAGATTATGCCGTACGGTTGTATCGGCTCATCGAGACAAAAGGATTCCACCATGAACGCAACGCATATAAGGAGGAATTTAGCCGTCACTGGAAAGTAGTACCCAATGAAAAATTAAGTGAAAACGGCCTCCTGGCGGAAATTACCACAAACACCCATCTGCATATTCTGGAAGCATACACGAACCTGTATCGGGTTTGGCCGGAAGAAGAAGTAAAAGATCGGCTCATCAACTTACTCGGCATTTTTTATCATCGGATTTTCCAAAAGGAGACCAAATTCCTGAAAGTTTTTTTTGATAAAGATTGGAATTCCCTGACGGATCTAAAATCCTACGGGCATGATATTGAAGCGAGCTGGTTAATGGATGATGCATTAAAAGTTCTTCATTTGGAAAAAGAAGAGTATAAACAAATGGTGATCGATATCGCCTATAACATCTCGGATCACGCCGTTTTACAAGATGGATCGCTGGCCAATGAAAAAGAAGGAGACCGTACGGATGTTACGAGGGTCTGGTGGGTTCAGGCGGAAGCGGCCGTTGGATTTTTAAACGCCTACGAGCGAACCAAGGATGAGAAATTTCTTGTTTTGACTAAGAACTTGTGGGAGTACATCAAAAATCATTTGATTGATCAAAGGCAAAACGGGGAATGGTTCTGGTCCGTCGAAGCCGATGGTAAGCCTGAACAAAGACCTGTGGTAGATCCCTGGAAATGCCCATACCATAATTCGAGATTTTGCCTTCAAGTGATGGAAAGGGTGGGAGAAGGATGATCCACGAAAAATATTATGAGCTTCTGGAAAAACAAAACGAACTATTAAATCGAAAAAACAGGAAAAAAACCGATTTCTACAATGGAATCTATGACCGCTATGAGTATCCGGTTCTAACACGCCATCATGTCCCCCTCCATTGGCGGTATGATCTCAACAAGGAGACGAATCCTTATTTTATGGAGCGTTTGGGTGTAAATGCCACGTTTAATCCGGGGGCCATCTACCTGAATGGGAAATATTATCTGGTGGTCCGTGTCGAAGGGGTTGACCGTAAATCCTTTTTTGCCATTGCGGAGAGTGACACGGGCATTGACAATTTCCGTTTTTGGGATTATCCGATCCTTTGGGAAGATAAAATAAAGGATGAGACCAACATGTACGACATGCGTCTTGTACAACATGAAGACGGCTGGATCTACGGAATCTATTGCTCCGAACGAAAAGACCCAAAGGCCTCACCCCACGATACCTCAAGTGCTGTCGCCCAAGCCGGACTGGTCAGGACCAAAGACCTGAAACATTGGGAACGATTGCCTGATATTAAAACTCCTTCGCCGCAACAGCGCAACGTGGTTTTACATCCCGAATTTGTTCGGGGGCATTATGCTTTCTATACACGTCCACAAGATGATTTTATCTCCACGGGAACAGGAGGGGGAATTGCCTTTGGGTTATGCCGGGATATCTTACATCCTGTCATTGAGGAGGAAAAGGTCATTGATGAACGAAAATATCACACCATCAATGAAGTAAAAAATGGAGAGGGCCCGGCCCCCATTAAAACCGAAAAAGGGTGGATCCATATCGCTCACGGAGTCCGGAATACCGCAGCCGGTTTGCGATATGTTTTGTATACCTTCGCAACCGCTTTGGATGATCCTGCGAAGGTAATCGCAAAACCGGGAGGGTATCTCATCGCCCCCTATGATGAAGAGCGAGTTGGCGATGTGAGCAATGTGGTATTTAGCAATGGGGCGGTCGTAAACGAAAAGAATGAAGTCTTCATCTATTATGCTTCCAGCGATACGCGGGTGCATGTAGCCACCACGACCATCGATCAACTCGTGGATTATACCTTTAATACCCCTGAAGATCCTCTCCGTTCTTTAGATTGCGCGAAACAGCGGTTCGCATTGATAGAGAAAAATCTGCGCTTGTTAACGGACATGAACCGGCGAAATGAATGAATTCTCAGAGAGATCTGCGGCGAAGGCTTTACCACTTCATCCACATTTCATATAATTTAAAGCAGCAAGAAACCCGTTTAAAAAAATGTGGAGGCGGAAAGTCGGAGGTATCCTCATGAAAACCAATGTGACGATGAAGGACATCGCGGAAAAAATCGGGGTAAGCAGCGTAACGGTTTCAAAAGCGTTAAACGATAAAGAAGGGGTAAGTGAAGAACTTAGGGATCGGATTAAACGGGTCGCCTCGGAGATGGGTTATCGCATTAACACAACGGCGAAATCGATGAAAGAAGGGTACACCTACAATATCGGCGTGATTATTCCTGAGCGGTTTATCGGGCGCAACCAATCCTTCTATCTTCATTTTTACCAACAGATAACCGCAATGCTGGAAGAATATCATTATTATGGCATATTGCACATGTTAAGCTCTGAAGATGAAGAGAATTTAACCCTTCCCAGGATATACTACGAGAAAAAAGTGGATGGATTCATCATTTTAGGTCAAATCAGCAATAGCTACGCTGAGTTATTGAAAAAAACGGAAGTTCCTTTTGTTTTTTTGGATTTTTACACCGACCAGGCGGAAATCGATTCGATTATCTCCGACAGCTTTTACGGTGTATACGAATTGACCAATTATCTAATTGATCAAGGCCACAGAAAGATCGCCTTTGTGGGTAACATTTACTCAACAAGCAGCATCCAAGATCGGTTCTTGGGTTATTATAAATCTTTATTGGAGCATAAGATAGAACTTAATAAGGATTATATTATCCCGGACCGCGATGATCGTGGAGAGTATATCGATATCCGGCTTCCGGCCGACTTGCCCACCGCCTTTGTATGCAATTGTGACGAAGTAGCCTATAACCTGATCAACAAGTTAAAAAAAGCGGGCTATCACGTCCCGGATGATTTTTCAGTGGTAGGGTTCGATAACGACATTTATTCGACAATATCCGATCCGAAAATTACAACCATTGAAGTGAATGTAGCGGAAATGAGCAGGATAGCTGTCAGAACCATCATTCATAAGATAAAAAATAAAGAACGGAAATTTGGCAGGCTAATGGTGAAAGGGAAAGTAATTTACAGGGATTCCGTAAAGAATCTCCGAGCGAGGTAGAGTGATCTACCTTTTTTTATTAGAGTCGATCTCGGTTCCGGTTAGTCACAAGAAGGCTGATAGGATGCAGGTTCCCTCAAATTATTTCTTTGTTGCAGTTGACGGGTAAGCGCTCACATGATAAGATTAACATGTAAGCTAAACGATAAACTAATTGGGGGTGTTCAAATGAGGGGAAAGCTACTTTCTATTACCTTAGTAGCTGTATTCGTCCTCAGCCTAATCGCGGGTTGCGGCAGTACACAAAACGGTAGCGGCACTGGCACGAACACGAACGGAGGTGAACAGGGAGTTTCCCAGAACGCCGGAGGCAATGACATTAAGGGAGAAATTACCGTTATTACTCAAAGGACCGACATCGTGGATACGGTTTTTAAAGAGTACGCCAAGAAATTTAACGAGAAGTATCCTAATGTAACCGTAAAGTTTGAAGCGATAGCCGACTATGAAGGTCAAATTTCCATCCGCATGAATACGAAAGATTACGGAGATGTCCTCCTAATCCCCACCAGTATCCCTATCGCGGATATTCCGGATTTCTTTGAACCGCTTGGGGATTTGACGGATATGCAACAGAACTATTTGGGCATTGAAGAAAGGGCCGTAAATGGAAAGGTTTACGGAATTCCGATCGCAATCAACTATTCAGGGATTGTATACAACAAGAAGGTATTTGAGAAAGCAGGCGTAACCAAAGTTCCGACGACGCCCGATGAATTTATTGCCGCTTTGGAGAAAGTGAAGGAAAATACGGATGCGATTCCGCTTTACACCAACTATGCGGCGGGGTGGCCTTTAACCCAATGGGAAGCGGATTTGCCTACGGTGGCGGGTGACCCTGATTATGTAAATATTACACAAGTTAATGAACAAGATAATTTCGTGCCTGGCAAACCTCATTATGAGCTTTATAAGTTGATGTATGATGTGGCAAAGAAAGGATTAATCGAAAAAGATCCGACCACCACGGACTGGGAGAATTCCAAGAGGATGATGGCACAGGGGAAAATTGCCACTATGGTGTTAGGATCCTGGGCGATTGGGCAGATTCAGGGTTTTGCCGAGAATCCCGATGATATCGGGTACATGCCGTTCCCAACCAATGCGAAACGGATTATTTTCCCATTGGGGGCAGATTATAACTTAGCTATTAATGTGAACAGCAAAAACAAGCCTGCCGCAAAAGCCTGGTTGGATTGGTTCATCCATGAGTCGAATTACGCTACGGAGCAGGCATACGGATTAAGCCCCGTCAAGGATGCCCCGCTTCCGGAAGCCCTTAAACAATTTGAAGGGACAAACATCGAATTTGTATTTAATACTCCAGCAAAACCCGGCCAAGAAGGATTGGTGGATAAGATAGATAAAGCTGCCGAAATCGGTTTATGGCAACCGGATTTCAAAAAGAGGATTATTGAGGCGGCCATCGGCAACACCAACGAAACCTATGATGAGATTATGAAAGATTTGAATGATCGATGGGTAAAAGCGAGAGCGGAGATCATGAAATAGAAGAATGAAAAAACAATCATTCGGGATAAGGGAAGTTGCATCTTTGCAGTTTCCCTTCCCCTTTCTCTATCATTATCCAAATAAAGCCAGGGATGTGTGAAATATGCTACGATTTTCAAATCTGAGTTACAAAACTCAGAGGAAGCTCATTATCATCGCCTTTTCCATCATTCCGGTTGCGCTGCTGATCACCTTCTCCTATTTGCCGGTGTTAAATATGTTTGGCTACAGTCTTACCGATTGGAACGGGATCAGCAAGCAAAAAGATTTTGTCGGCTTAGAGAATTATAAAGTCTTTTTTACGAATCCCAAGTATTATTCGGTCTTTAAAGTGAGCTTGTATTATTTCGTTGCCTCCTTTGTGCAATTAGGGCTCGCTCTCTATTTTGCAACTCTATTAAGTTTTAATGTGAAATTTAAGAACTTTTTCAAGGGAGTTTTGTTTTTCCCCTATTTGATTAATGGCGTGGCGATCGGTTTTATCTTCCTGCTCTTCTTCAGACCTGACGGTACACTGGACACCCTACTGCGATGGCTCGGATTGGGCGACTACATCCAGCTTTGGTTGGGGAATCCGGATATCATTAATATCTCACTGTCGGGGACATCGATCTGGAGATACATGGGATTTAATTTTATCATTTTTTTAGGAGCGATTTCTTCCATCCCACGGGATTTATATGAAGCGGCCGAACTGGATGGTGCGAACAGGTGGCAACAATTTACTCACATCATTCTTCCAAGCATTAAGCAGATTATCCAACTCAATTTAATTCTGTCCGTTAGCGGCTCCATCAGCGTTTTTGAAATCCCGTACATCATGACGGGTGGTTCCAATGGGAGCAATACTTTCGTCATTCAGACGGTTGACCTCGCGTTTAAATACGGAAAGTTTGGATTGGCCTCAGCCATGGCGGTCATCTTGCTCATTATCGTTGTGGTGGTAACCCTTATCCAGAAAAAATTGGTTCGGGAGGAGGCATAGGGATGAACTTCAAACAGGTGATTCTAAGCACGCTGAAATACTTGTCATTGCTTCTTGGCGTTGTCTTTGCCCTTCTTCCTCTCGTTGTGGTTTTTTTCTCCTCACTGAAAACAGGGGAAGAGATGGCAAATACGAGCCCTCTCGATCCGCCCGGAAATTGGTTCAATTTCAGGAACTACCTCAGGGCCTTCCTTGAAGGAAACATGTTAACAGGTTTTCTAAACACGGCCTTCATTCTGGCGGTCTCCATAGCGGGGGCAACCTTAATGGGGGCGATGATTGCCTACGTTTTACATCGCTTTAATTTCAGAGGGAAAACACTGCTCACCGGCGCATTTCTGCTGGCGGCTCTTATACCAGGAGTAACGACCCAGGTCGCCACCTTTCAAATCATTAATGCTTTAGGTCTGTTCAACACCCATTGGGCTGCCATTCTTCTCTATATGGGAACGGATATTATCTCCGTCTATATCTTTCTTCAATTCTTGGAAAACATTCCCGTTTCCCTGGATGAAGCGGCCATGTTGGACGGAGCCTCTTATATTACGATCTTTCGAAAAATCATTTTCCCCTTGCTGAAACCGGCCATCGTCACAGTGCTCATCGTGAAAGGGGTCGCTATTTATAACGACTTTTATACACCGTTCCTCTATATGCCAAAGACCGAACTACAAACCATTTCTACCGCCCTGTTCAAGTTTAAAGGGCCGTATGGATCTCAATGGGAGGTTATTAGTGCCGGTATCATGATCGCCATCATTCCGACCCTGATCGCCTTCCTCTCCTTGCAAAAGTATATTTACAACGGATTTACCCAAGGGTCTGTAAAATAAGATAACCATAATCAAGAAACGATCATCCTATGAAAGGAGCAATCTACCATGAAAGAGGTAAAAATCATCGGCGAAAAATTGTCCAATATTCCGTGGCAAGAAAAACCGGAAGGATATGATGGGCCGGTATGGCGTCATTCTGAAAATCCTATCATCCGTAGAAATCCTGTAAAAGGAGTTTCCCGCATATTTAACAGTGCGGTGGCACCGTTTGACGGGAAATTCGTCGGCGTATTTAGAGCGGAAACCGTCAATGGCCGCCCTCATTTGCATTTGGGATGGAGCGAGGATGGCTTACACTGGAAGATTGATGAAGAGCGCATTCTATTTGTGGATGAAGAAGGAAAGCCTTATCAACCCCGTTATGCTTATGACCCGCGTCTCGTAAAAATAGAGGGTTCCTATTATATTATCTGGTGTACCGATTTTTATGGCGCCTCCATTGGATTGGCAAAAACCGATGATTTTAAAACCTTTATACGCCTGGAAAATCCCTTCCTTCCCTTTAATCGTAACGGCGTTTTATTCCCGAAGCGGATCAATGGAAATTACGTTATGTTATCTCGCCCGAGCGACAGTGGCCATACGCCGTTTGGTGATATTTTTCTGAGTGAGAGTCCCGACCTGAAATATTGGGGGAAACATCGTCATGTGATGAGTAAAGGCGGCAAAGGCTGGTGGTCCAATGTGAAGATTGGAGGAGGCCCGGCGCCTATTGAAACGACAGAAGGGTGGCTACTCTTTTACCACGGGGTTACGGGCACATGCAATGGATTGGTTTACAGCATGGGTGCGGCCATTTTGGATCCGGACGAGCCGTCCAGGGTGAAATACCGTTCAGAGAACTTTGTTCTTACCCCGGAAGAATGGTATGAAGAAAAAGGATTTGTCGATAACGTCGTCTTCCCATGCGCAACCTTAACGGATGCGGAGTCCGGAAGAATCGCCATTTATTATGGGGCGGCGGATACCTACGTGGGGATTGCGTATACGACCGTGGATGAAATAGTGAAGTACGTGATAAATACCGGTGAGGAAGTGGCTGACGACCGTGAATTGGGAAGAATGTGATTGTCAACTTGACGCTATGCGATTGACTAGATTTTTATCAAGTTGATAAGATCGTAATAGAGTATGCTGAGAGGAGACCAAATAGGGGGGTTGGCGCATTGATTAATGATATGCCTTTGGATCAGTTGTTCACCTATCAAGGGAGTAGCCCAAAACCGGCCGATTTTGATGAATATTGGCAAAGGGGACTTGATGAACTGAAAAAGCAGCCGTTGGATTATGAATTAATCCCGGCGGAAATACAAACCGATCTGGTAGAGAGCTTTCATTTGTATTTTACCGGAGTGGGTGGAGCAAGAATCCATTGTAAGCTGGTGAGACCGAAACGTTGGCAAAAAAAAGGACCGGGTATTGTCTATTTTCATGGGTATTCGGTGAATAGCGGAGATTGGCTTGATAAGATCGCTTACGCGGCACATGGGTTTACTGTGATCGCGATGGACTGCCGCGGTCAGGGGGGATTATCCGAGGACAATTTGACGGTGAAAGGGACCACCCTTAGAGGTCAAATCATTCGGGGATTAGATGACCCGAATCCGGACAACCTGTATTATAGGAATGTGTTCTTGGATACGGTGCAAACGACCTGGATCCTTATGTCGATGGAACAAGTTGACCCGGAACGTATCGGTGTTTTCGGATTTTCACAGGGAGGAGCCCTTACGGTAGCATGCGCCGCCTTAGAACCAAGAATAAAAATGGCGGTGGCAGGGTACCCCTTCCTCTCTGATTACAAAAGGATGATGGAGCTTGACATGAACCATTCCGCCTATGAGGAGATTGCTTATTATTTTAGGCAGTTTGATCCGAATCACGAGAGGGAAGAGGAGATTTTTCGTAAGTTGGGGTATATCGATATTCAGAATCTTGCCGACCGTATTCAGGCCAAGGTATTATGGGTTACCGGATTGGCCGATATCATATGCCCGCCTTCAACCCAGTTTGCAGCCTATAATAAGATAAAGTCTGAAAAAGAGATTCTTCTCTATCACGAGTATGGGCACGAATACCTGCCCAACATGGCGGATAAAATGTTTCAGAGATTCTTAAGGTTGTAAATTAAGGTTGTAAAAGCCGAAGCGGAGAAAGTTTTATTACGGATGCGCATCGACAGTTTTATAGACCATACCTATAATAGGTAATAGGAACATCCTTCTAAAGAAAAGGGGTTCGTCAAAGAGATTTGCGGGAACATGGATGGTTTAGCGTGGCGATGGACGTCATGCCGTATCCTGTTCTTTTTTTGTTTAATACTTGCAAATTGCAAATAAAAGGAGTATAATCCTCTCCGAGGTGAACATTGTGGAGGATTTAAGACCCATCTTTCAACTTCTCGAACGGAAATTAGGCTTTTTAAACGCAGAATGCTGCGACACCTGCTGCGGGCAAGAAATCTCAGTCATCCAAAGCCATATTCTTTATGAGATTCACCGGCGCCATCATCCCTCCATGCAGGAGGTGGCCGGTGCATTGGGGATGGATATCAGCACCTTTAGCCGTCAGATCAAAACCTTGGTGGAGAAAGGGATTGTGAAGAAGACGCCGAACCCAGACGACCAACGGGTTCAGAATTTATCCCTCACTCCCGAAGGGGTTAGTATGGAGAACCGTATTCATGATTATGTGAATACCCAATTGAATGCTCTTTTTTCCCGAATGACCCCCTTTGAGAGAGAGACGGTCCTCCGCTCCCTTCAGTTGCTGATCCAGACGATGGAGAAGGCTGGTTCTTGTTGTATTCCGCTAAGATAAAACGGTTTTTTCGGAGATATTTGCAATAATCAAGTAAATAGAAAGAGGGGTACCCATGATTTGGGAGATCGTGCAAAACTTCTTTTGGATTGGATTGGAATTAACCGCATTCTTTATTGGCATCACATTTCTCATCCAATTGTTACAAGGACTCATTCCCATAGAGAAGTTGAAAACGTACATGTTTAGCGAGAATGTATTTTTAGGTGCCGCCGTTTCTCTCCTTCTGGCCTTTGTAACCCCATTTTGCTCCTGTTCCACCATCCCGATCGTTGTCAGTTTGCTGAATCAGAAAATAAGATTTGGCTATGTGATGATCTTTCTGTTTGCTTCCCCGCTCCTGGATCCGACCATTTTCACATTAATGGCTGCGACTTTGGGCATAAAAGTATCCGTGGTTTATCTGATCACAACCTCCCTCTTCTCCGTTCTGATCGGTTTCATGCTTGAAAGGTTGAGATTTGAAAAGCAGGTGAAAAAAGTGATGGTTGCCGATCTACCCATGGTCGCGAACAAGTTGGATGCCAAGGGGACATTTATGGAGACAATTCATCTGCTGAAATCTGTCTATCCTTACTTAATCATTGGGGTTTTCTTAGGAGCCGTGATCCACGGCGCCGTTCCTGCCGAGTGGATCTCCATGTATCTGGGGGGAGGGCAATGGTGGCTTGTCACCTTAGCGGCACTGATCGGGATTCCCCTCTATATTCGACTATCTACCATGATTCCTATCTCTCAAATCTTGATTGCGAAAGGGATGGCCTTGGCTCCTGTCATGGCCCTTATCATCAGTTCCACCGGCGCAAGCCTGCCGGAAGTGGCCATGCTACACTCCATCTTCCATAAAAGATTGGTCGCTGCCTTTCTCCTCTCCGTCTTTTCGATGGCGACCCTCTCCGGACTGCTCTTCTATTTGCTATAGGTTTTACCTCTCAAGAAACTGGAATAGGAAGGCATTTCTCATCGTGTTTTTCTTTACTCTAGGTTTTAGTCCCGCAGCTACAGGGATTAAAATAATCGAATATAAAGGAGGATATGACCATGTTTAAATTATTTAAAAAAGAGCTTGCTTCTTCAAAGGACTCCTGTTGTAACGTGAAGATCCTGCCCGTAACAGAGGGATATCCCTCGGATAAAGTGAAGGTCGATGGACAGGACTCTTCTAGATCGATGAGGGGAGAAGGGGGATCAAAAGAAGTTACCAAAAGTTGTACAAGTTGCTGTTGTGTGGGATGAACGATCTTGGTGATGATGATTCAATTTTAAAAAGGGGGAAAAGCGAAGGCCTGCGCTTATCCCCCTTTTTGGGTCAGGAAATCGTCATCTCCCCAAACGATAATGAATCAGGAAAGACCGAACGCGCGGCTGAGCTCTTCCTTCTCCTCCGAGTTCAAGATGTTTTCCGCCATCGGAAAGAGCACGGTTTCTTCTTTCATGAAATGATCCGTTAAGACGGCATGAGCCTGAAGCGCATAGGAAGCGATCTCTTTCGCGCGGGCGGTATTTACCGGCTCCTTCACTTGTTCCACCGATTCACGAAACATCTTCAGGTTTAGCTTGGCCTGTTCATGTTCAAATTCCATCACGGCAATCGGCCCCGTTTCACTCCCGATGTATTTGGCCATGAGCGGAAAGAGGTATTCTTCCTCCCGTTCTGAGTGAGGGTCAAGCCCCCGGACAAAGGCATCCACCTTTTCTTTCAATCCGGAGAGCGCACGGCTCCAATCGGCTATTTCGTAAGACATCCCAATCTCCGCTGCCTCCCGGGCAAAGGAATTCATCTGTTCCCTGAGCGGTCCATGTTCGCGCTTAAGTTGCGCCAGCGGTTCGCAAAGTGTCATTTCTGTTCTCTGTCCTTGGCTTCCCGGCATCGTGCCGCCGCCATGATGAGGGATTTGACTCATACGATTCACTCCTTTGGGTAATCGTTCCATTCCTATGGATTCGCGGGTCACCAGGTCGTTTGAGATGATGTGACGTTGCCACAGTTCAAATTCGGCGCAAACTAGGATGCCCCAACCGTTGGAAAAGTACATTATTTTCCAGATGAATGTGCTGGAACATATCCGATTCCAATTCGACAAGCTTCTGAAACGACAAAGTGTACGTCCGGCATGCGCCCTCCGGCAGCCTGTAGTTGTCGGTGATCTGCCGCATTTCTTTTAATACATTGCCGACAGTGCTATGTTCGGCTTCCAACTTCACAATCGCTTCGGCTGCCTGGGATCGGGCGATTCGGTTCCCCGTCAGTTCGGCTTCTTTGATGAGGGGAAATACGGTTTCTTCTTCGGTGATCAGATGCTGCTCCAGTTCCATTTTCATTAAGTGGAAAAGATGATGGAGTTGGGCCAATTCACGATGTGCAGAGCCGTGAACCTGGAGAATTTTGGTGACAACCTCACTGAGCAAGGGCAATTCTTTGAGCAAATAGGCATGATGGGTTTGCACAATGTGGTCGATCAAATCGCTCAAAGGCGCTTCCCGCCAATCTTTATCCTTCTCCGGTTTTTGTTTGGCGTTGTGAAACAACCGATTCAATCGTTCCAAAAAAAGCCCTTCATCAATCTGTTGTTCACGCAGCGCTGTGGATAAGATGCGGTTTCCGCCACAGCAAAAATCGATCCGATATTCCTTAAACAAATTGCTTGCGCCGGGAAAAGAGGAAACAATGTCGCCAATCGTTTCGGATCCGGTAAATGGATACTCCATGTTTGGTCCTCAACCTCCTGAAATGCGATTTCAAAGAGTTGAATACGTCTGTGATAAGTTTACCTGGATCGGACTATAAATGCTGTGATGCGTATCACATAATTCCTTTTTTATTTTCAAATTTGAAAAGGCGTTAAAGGATCACTTTCATCGATTGACGATCCTCACCAATTCCTTTTCCATCACCCTGAGTTGACCGAAAAAAATAGGTTTTCCTCGGAACTGTCGACATCCCAAAGAGAGGAGAACCTACTTATGTCATCTGCGGAAAAGAAAGCAGCACAGAACCACCCTATATATAGCCACGAAAAAGAATCAGGGAGGTATTGAGCAAAACATGAAGAAAATCTAGCAAGCCGAAACCTATGATGACACGAGAGAGCTCTTCAATCAGATCCCACCATGTCACTCCAATCGAAACCCTTGCCCTTCCAGGAAGGAGCGCAGGTGCTTGCGGTTCGGTTGGCGCATGATGGCGGCCATTTCCTTCGACCATGTGGTATCCCGGCTATGATGGGTCCGATTCAAATAATAGCGCCTCATCATTTGGTCATATTCTTCAATCCCCTTTTTCGCTTTTTCAGGATCATAGCGGTTTTCGTGGTAAATCAACTCCAGGGGCAATCGTGGACGTTGTCCCGGGTCATGGTCGGGCATGCCAACGCACATGCCGAAGACGGGATAGACCAACTCCGGCAGATGAAGGAGCTTTGCCACCTCTTTGGGGTTATTGCGGATCCCGCCGATGTAGACAATCCCTAATCCCATCGATTCGGCAGCGATTGCGGCGTTTTGAGCCGCCAGCGCCGTGTCAACGGTGGCCACGATAAAGTTCTCCGTCGTACCGGCCACCATCTCCGTATCTTGCAGGGAACAAGCCACCTTGAGACGATGTAAGTCGGCACACCAAACGAGGAATAACGGGCACCGTTCGACGTATACTTGGTTACCCGCCAGGATGGCCAGTCGTTTTTTTACATTTGGGTCAGTTACGCCAATGACACTGTACGCTTGCATATGGTTGGAGGAAGAGGCCATCTGAGCCGATTGGATGATCGTTTCCACCTGCTCATTTGTCAAAGGGGTATCTTTATATTTTCTGATCGATCTGTGACTTTGGATTAGTTCAATGACTTGGTTCATGGGGATCACTTCTCCTTTTCCAAATGGTAGCTTGTCCCGGAAAGAATAGGTTTCAGATGTACCATACCCTCTTTTACGAGAGATGCTTCCCAAAATCATTTTCTTCTGCCTTCATTATCCTAATATTTAACAACCTGGTCAACATGCTTATATTTTAACGTGAGCTTTGATCGCTCGATCCGTTCATTCGCATATGCCCCGAGAGCGGATATGCATATTTTAATACCACGAATGAAGGGAATATGGTAAAATGATGGTACTGCAAATTGGATCTGGCCATCCGGTCATGAAATGTCACGACTTTTTTTCCTCATTTTAAAATCTTTTCATGTGGGGGAGTGCGCATGCCCTATTCCTTCGATGAAAAAGTGGAGATGAGACAAACCGGTTCCATCAAGTGGGAGCATCTCCATAAAATTTTTGGTGCCGAGGATTTGACCCCCATGTGGGTGGCCGATATGGATTTTAAAGGTCCGGAGCCTGTGATCGAGGCCGTGAAGCGGAGAGCGGAGCTTGGCATCTATGGCTATACCAAACCCCCGGAGTATCTCTTCGAGTCCGTCTCCCGTTGGATGGAGAACCGGCATGGTTGGTTTGTGTCGACCGAGTGGCTGAGCTACTCGCCGGGGGTTGTAACGGCGCTAAGCGCGAGTGTCCGGCTCTTTACCTCCGTGGGGGATCCTGTCGTCATTCAGCCTCCCGTATATCCCCCGTTCTTTAAGGTGGTAGAGGAGAACCGGCGGCAATTGGTCTTAAATCCGCTGAGATGGGTTGACGGGAAATATCGAATGGACTTTGATGATTTGCGGGAAAAGGTGAAGGTGAGCGGGGCGAAAATGCTTATTCTATGCAGTCCCCATAACCCGGTGGGACGGGTTTGGGAGAGAGAGGAATTGGAGGAGTTGGCCCAAATCTGTCTCGAGCATGATCTGATGGTCGTATCCGATGAAATCCATGCCGATCTGGTCTATAAACCGAACCGGCATATCCCGTTTCTTTCTCTTTCTGCGGAATTGGAAGAGAGAACCATCGTCTGTACGGCTCCCAGCAAAACCTTCAACATGGCGGGTCTTCAAGCCTCCTTCATCATCATCCCGAACCCGAACCTTCGGGAAAGTTTCAATGCCTATATGGAGAAGGAGCATCTGGCTGTCATCAACCCTTTTGCCGTGGTTGCCGCTGATGCGGCATATCGGCATGGCGACGAATGGTTGGATCAAGTGTTGGACTATCTCCGGGGCAATCTGGAGTTTCTGGTCGATTTTGTGGAAAAACGAATCCCCCCATTGAAGGTGATCCTCCCTGAAGGGACGTATTTGGTCTGGATCGATTTCCGACCCCTGGGACTTGCACCGGGTGAGTTACAAGAATTTCTGGTGAAGAAAGCGAAGGTCGCTTTAAACGCGGGCAGTACTTTCGGAGAGGAAGGAAAGGGATTTATGCGGATGAACATAGCCGCTCCCCGCTCCATCCTGGAAGAAGCCCTCATGAAGATCGAAACGGCCGTCGCATCAATAAAGCCTGCGGAACGGTAACAAAAGAAGAGGATGTATCAAGAAGGATGATGATAACTGGGGAAGGCTTTATACTTGTATGCACTTCCCCATCTTTTTTTTGTATGATATGATAAACAAAATAGGATTTATTTGTATTTATGTGGAATGGAGAGTAGGAGAGAGAGGAGATTTGGAGTGCTGGCATCGGAAAGGCATAGAGAAATCCTGGAGGAGCTGCGAAAAAATAAATCGGTGAAAGTATCCCAGCTGGTGGAGCGATTTAATGTATCGATTGAGACCATTCGCAGGGATTTGGAGTATCTTGAAAAAGAAGGATTGTTAAAAAGAGTTCATGGGGGAGCGGTCTTAGATGAGGTGAACAGTAGAGAGTTAAGCTATCTTGATCGCGAGACCAAAAATATCGACGAAAAAAGGGAGATCGCAGAACGGGCGATCCGGTTTGTCACCGAGGGACAATCGATTGCATTAGACGTGAGTACCACCAATACCGAATTTGCAAAAGCATTAAAGAATCACTTTAATCGATTGACGATCCTCACCAATTCCCTTCCGATCACCCTTGAGTTGGCCGAAAAACCCCATTTTACCGTTATACTCATTGGAGGCGTGTTGCGGAATGAGGAATTATGTACGGTTGGGGATATGGCTGCTCAGTTTCTATCTCAATTCAGGATCGATACTTTTTTTATGAGCATGAGCGGCATCTCTCTTTCCGAGGGATTAACCGATTATGGAATTGGAGAGGTACAGATTAAAAAGAAAATGATGGAAATTTCTCAGAGAAAAATCGTGTTGGCGGATAGCAGCAAATTTGATGTGATTTCCTTATTAAAGGTATGTGATTTTGAGCAGATCGACCAAATTATTACAGATTCTAAAGTGAATGAAAAGATTGTTGAGAAATACATAAACAGAGGGATTGAGATCATTTATAAGTAGCCATCTCCTCCTCCTATACTAAAAAACAATTAAAAACACGCTTTACATCATAAATACATGATGTAAAGCGTGTTTTTGTTTGTAAAAATATGCATTTACAATTTATTAACCATAAATTCACTCATTTTCAATACAGAAAAAGTAAAATGGAGGGGAGGTCAACGAGGGGGTCTTGGCGAAAAGTAGAACTTCGCGAGTTGGATTTATGTGGATATACACAGAAAGGAGGGTGGACATTGATTTCCGAAAAACAAAATCACTCATTCTTTACGGTGCTCATATATATCTCACCTGCCTTGGTGCCGTTAAGTCTCTTTTGGTTTTGGCCCATGCTCTATTCCCTCTATATAAGCTTTACGAATTGGGATTATATGAGTCCCACGTATGATATCGTCGGATTTCGGAACTACCTCAATCTATTCGGAGATCCGGAATTTTACCGTGTGCTGGGGAACACGTTTTATTTCACCGCGGGAACGGTGTTCCCGACTATGGTGGGAGGATTATTCTTCGCGGTCTTATTAAACAAGGAATTTAGAGGAAACCACCTGTACCAGGCGATCCTCTTCTCCCCGTGGGTTACGCCTACCGTTGCCGTTTCCATTGTATGGTCCTGGATTTTTCAACCGGAAGTTGGTTTGGCCAATTGGCTGCTCTCCCTTTTTCATCTTCCTAAGTTGGAATGGGCCGGCAGTTCAACTTGGGCCATGCCCATGATCCTCATCGTTACGGTCTGGAAGGGGGTGGGATGGGCCATGATCTTTTACCTGGATGCGTTAAAAAAAGTGCCGAAGGAACTCTATGAGTCTGCTGAGACGGATGGGGCATCCTGGTGGAGTAAATTAATCCACATTACCATCCCCCTCATTTCACCCACCTCTTTTTTCCTGGCGGTTATTCTCATGGTCGATGCATTGCAAGCCTTTGACCAGATTCAGATTTTAACGCAGGGGGGACCGGCCGGGAGCACCCGTACCCTTCTATATCTCTATTACCAGTCCGCCTTTGAGCAATTTAACATGGGAGAAGCAACAGCGGTTGCAACCATCTTGGTACTGCTGACGGCCATGTTATCCCTCGTTCAATTTATCATGGCGAAGCGTTGGGTTCATTATGAGTAACAGGAAGAAGAGGGTTCGAAGAAAAACCAACGGGCATGACCCATGGAACCCTTCATGATGAGTAAACGATGGGAAGGAGGTCTCCACCTGATGGTAAGCACATTGTCAAAAAATGTATTGCGACACATCCTGCTCTTTCTTTTATCCTTCTTCATTGCCTTTCCATTTTTGTGGATGGTAAGTAGTGCGATCAAAACGAAGGAGGAGATATGGCATTTTCCTCCCACATGGTGGCCGAAGGTTCCTCAATGGCATAATTTCATCGAAGCATGGAATTCCGCTCCTTTTGGATTATACATCTTTAACAGTACTTTTACCGCGCTCATAATTGTATGTTTACAGGTAGTCAATTCCTCCATGATGGCTTATGCCTTGACGCAATTGAAATTTAAGGGGAAAGAGGTTCTCTTCTTTAGCATTCTCGTCACCTATATGTTGCCGGTAGCCGCCACCTATGTACCCAGCTATATCCTTCTTGCCCATCTGGGCATGTTGGATTCCTATCAAGGAATTATTGTATCAAATGCCGTTAGCGTCTTTGGCATCTTTCTCATCAGGCAGGCATTCATGCAAATCTCGAAGGAGGTGATCGAAGCGGCCAAACTGGACGGGGCCGGGCACTGGACGCTTTTATGGAGAATTATGTTCCCATTAGGAAAATCAACCATAATCACGTTTGCATTCATCAGTTTTGTTCAGATGTATAACAACTACTTATGGCCATCCCTGATTCTGAGCAGCCAGGAGAAATTTTTAATTACGATCGGACTACGGCAATTTTTTATTGAGGATGGCGCCTATGGGATTAAATGGCCCCTCGTGATGGCCGCAAGCACATTTGCCATTTTTCCTTTATTGGTACTATTCTTCGTCGCGGAAAAGTGGTTCATCAAGGGGATAGGGGATCGGGGTGTGAAAGGCTAAAAATGAGGGTTGGTCACATGTTCAATGGGCAAACGAATTCCGAGTGGTATTTGATGGGGATTAAGAAGTGAGGATATTAAGGAGGTTTTAACGAGATGAAGAAAATGATTTTGTCTATGCTGACCCTTGCGTTGGTTCTCTCTATTTTGGTTGGATGTGGTTCCAATGTTCAGACGAGTAGTTCTCAAAACATCCAAGGAGACTCATCGAATCGTAACGCACCCGCCCAATCCAACACCTCAACCAATGCCACCGTATCCGAAAAACCTGTAGAAATTGAGTTTTGGTACGGTTTGGGAGGGAAATTGGGAGAGAATGTGGAGAAATTTATTCAGGAATTTAACGCCATGCAGAATGAAGTGAAAGTAAAGGGAGTTGCCCAAGGGAATTACACCGAGACCTACCAAAAACTGCAAGCCGGCATTGCCTCGAGAAAGGTTCCGGCGGCGGTTCTTTTAGATGCGAGCACAATACATGCCCTGGCCAATAAACAGGTGCTCGCATCCATGGATTCATTGATCAACGCGGATCAAAACTTTCATCCGGAAGATTTTGTTCACGCATTCTACAGTTTAGGAACGATCAATGGGTCGCAATATGCGTTACCGATTTACGGAACGACACAGGTTCTCTATTACCGGAAAGATTTCTTCGAGAAGGAAGGGATTTCTCCCGATGTGTTAAATACCTGGGAGTCCCTGAGCAAGGCGGCGGCCCAATTAACCAAGAAGAATGGGAATGAAGTTCAACGTTATGGCTGGGAGCCGATGTGGGGCAGTGGAAACTTAATTGATGCCGCCTTAAGCAACGGCGCAAAATTCGTAAGCGACGACGGAAAGAAGGTGCTCATCGATTCCCCCGAGTGGGTGGAGGCATGGGAATTTTTCCGCAAAGCGATTCATGAGGATAAAATCATGCGGATTCATTACGGTGGACAAGGCTGGGAGTACTGGTACAAGACCATTGATGATGTGATGCAGGGAAGGGCCGCAGGATATACCGGTTCCAGCGGGGATCAGGGAGATCTTGATTTCTCCATCATTGCCGCCCATACGCAGCCCGGTTGGGAGGGGAAGCCGGCCAAACCCATTGCAGGAGCTTTAATGGTAAGCATCCCGGCTCTTGCTTCTCCTGAAGAGCAGGCAGCCGCATTTCAATGGATCAAATTCTTTACCAGTCCGGAGAAGACGGCGGAGTGGTCCATGAATACCGGATACATCGCCGTTCGCAAATCGGCTCGTGAAGTAGAAGCTTATAAGAAATTTGCAGAAGAGCATCCCCAGATCCTCGTTCCTCTCAAACAGGCGGAAACCGCAAGCCCACTCTTTACTGATCCCACCGGTGGAAAGATTACGGATGCTCTCTCCAAAGCGGCGGATCGGGTGGAAATTGAAGGTGTGCCTGCCGCCGATGCCTTACGGGCCGCAAAAGAAGAAGCGCAAAAAGCATTGGATCAAGTGAAGTGAGGCGGAGATTCTTCATGGTTCATGAGATTTTTCATCAGCAAATTGGCGGTAGTCAGCTACCGCCCGTGTATACCCATTCGTTTCGGTTGGACGAGAAGGTAGATTGGCTCTCTTTCCAAGTCTCTCTCTTCCGGAAATGTTGGTTTGGGTTTTATGTGTGGGATCCTGACAGAGTTTTGCGCGTGCAATACCTGTATGGGCAAGCTCCCCCCATCCTTCTCCTTCACAGAGAACCGGAGAAATCAAGCGGTTTAACGTTATCCGGTGACCTTCCCTTGGGGGAATGGAAAATCGAAGTGACCGGTGTAGATACCCCGTTAAGCGAAGGTTCTCATCATCCCATTGAGTATCGAATCGAAATGAAGGGTGGCAGGGGAGAGCCTGAAGGGGGGCTCTCCATCCTTCCCCAGGGGTCACAGGTATGGGCGACAAAGGAGAAACAGAAGAATGGATTTGAACTTTTTGATTATCCATGGGAGCGGGAGATCGATAGCGATGAACGATGGTATAAAGGAGATTTTCACACCCATACCCGGTTTTCCGATGGGAAAATGAGTCCCAGAGAGGGGATGGATCAGGCGCTTAAAATGGGTTTAGACTTCTTTGTCGCGACGGATCACCATGTAGTCCCGACAGGCTGGATTGAAGATAAGGTGCTGGTTATTCCAGGAATCGAAGTCACTTCGACGAAGGGGCATTTTAATGCCTTGGGCATTCGCAAGTGGTTGGATTACCGTATTACTTCCCCTGATGGAGGGATGGAAAAGGAAGAAGGAATGATGAGGCTTCTGCGGGAGACGAGGGAAAATGGAGGACTCACATCGATTAACCATCCCCGGTTGGAACCATGGCATTGGCAATTTCGGGATACCCCATTGGAACTGATCGACACCATCGAGATCTGGAACGATCCCACCTACCCCTTCAACCCGCAAGCAACGGAAGAAGCGCTAAAGCTATGGAATCTTTTATGGAACGAGGGCTATCGGATCTGGGGGATTGGCGGGTCTGATTCCCATCTAAGGCCCGATGAAAGCTATACGGAAGGGGGAGAACCTTCCCTGATCGGGGATCCGGGAACCTACGTCTTTGCGGATGGGTTATCGGCTTCTAAAATCCTGGATGCCGTGAGGAAGGGAAGAGTCTACGTGTCGAGAGGCCCGCTCATGGACGTTTTTGTACAGATTGGCGAGAAGATCTTTCCCCTTGGCAGTGATATAACGGAGGGGCTAAACCGTTCGGAACAGGGCCGATTTACCTATGGGGTTCAACTTTCTTATTCTAGTTATCCCGTTATACTCCGGTGGGTTGTAAATGGGGAAGAGGTGTTTCACCAGGCGGTTACCGGCGATGGACTCTACCGGCAGAGTTTTGAATGGGGGGAGCGCGGGTACGATTGGATGAGGGTGGAGGTACGGGATGAGGAGGGAAGACTTCTCGCCTTTACCAATCCGATCTATCACGGAGAAAGGAAACCGCAGATTTTTACATGGGGAGAATTGCTAGAAAGGGCTAGGTAATCACTTGAGAGAGATCAGAGGAATCTTATTCGATAAGGACGGCACGCTATTAAACTTTCACACCTTTTGGCCGCCGATTGTGCTAGAGGTAATCGACAGGCTTTTGGAACGAATCGGGGCTCAAAAGAATGAAGGACTTAAGGAAGAATTGTTGAAAAGGATCGGATATGTGAACCACCAGATAGAGGAGTATGGAATTTTAGCCTCCGGCACAACAAAAGACTTGGCCGTAGCCTTCCAGAATGTCCTCGGCAACCGATCTGTTTTCCAGAGTCATTTAACTTTAGAAGATTGGCTCTCTGAGCAATTGAGAAGGTTGACACGTCAAAATCTGCACCGAATCAGACCAACCGCATCTTTTTCTAACCTGTTTCAACGTCTTAAAGGGGAAAAAATGCGCGTCGGCCTTTCCACCGCGGACGATTACGTGGCGACGATCTTAAGTTTAAAGCAATTAGGGATTTATTCCTTCTTTGACTTTATCGGCACCTCTGATCGGTATAAAGGCAAGCCGGATCCGGAAATGTTTTCCGCTTTCTGTGAAAAATTAGGATTAGCTGCTTCCGAAGTAGCTGTGGTAGGGGATACCGTGACGGATCTGTTGTTTGCCAGGAATGGCGGAGCCGGGCTGGTGATCGGCGTCTTATCCGGGGTTGGGAACAAAGAAGTTTTAGAGAAAGAGGCCGATTTTCTTCTCCCTTCCGTCTCCGGTTTAATCAGAGCGGATGGGCGTTTCATCTGGGACGGTGTATGAATTGTCCAATAAAGCAGTTCATCTTTTATTGACGATGGAAAGATCATCCTTAATAATGAATATATTCCTTCACTTTCAACACGAGAGGGATGATTCAGCTCAGTTTTAATACAAAAGGGAGAGAGTGTACGATGAAAAAACTGATTTCCATCGTCGTGATAGGGTTGGTATGGCTGTTGCCCGGCTGTGGAGGGAACCCATTGCTTCAACCTGATTCGCCGACGAACACCTCTTTGCTTGTGATGCAAGCGGTGAGGACCAATGACTTCATGTCATACCGGTCCCTTTTTAGTGAAAGGCGCAAGGAGTACGCCTCCCGCGAAACGTTTGACCGGTTGAGAGGGATGTATGGTGGCGGTGCGGAATTTTCCCATTATGAGCTCGTCACCCTTGCTAGCGGGGAGATGGCTTTGGTTCGCCTCACGCCGAAAAATAACGCAGGAAGAGTGGAGGTCGAGGATGTGATCATCGTTCCGGAGGAAATGAGAAAACTGTTCCGTTTGGAATAAGGGGTACTCAAGCGAAAGAAAGCATCGGCGGCAGTTAAGCACTTATCCACAGAATGTGCATAACGAGTTGTGGATTTTGTGGATAATGGTTCTTTTTGAGGCGAGCCGCTTAAAAGCGGATAGGATGTATCCGGCTTAGCGATGAGAATAAGAGTGCAGAATCCCTCTCCCTTCTAGGAACCTTGTGCCGGGCGCATCCTCCAATGAAATGCATCGATCCCAACATACCTCTTCACAAAGTTTGCAGGCGAGGCAACGGAAAGGGGTTAGGTAGACCAGGGTTTCCTCTTCCGTCTCTACCTGTTCCAAAGCCTGAGTGGGGCAGAGAAGAGAACAAGCGTGGCAAGGTTCGCACGTTTCGCGGATCATGGGGAGCTGGACGGAAATCTTTTGGGCCACCTCCTCATCCTCGTGAAGGATTTGGAGGAGGAAAGCTCTTCGTTCTCCATATGGCCGGTCATCTTTGCTGAAAAGGGTTTGGTGGAGTCCGGTTTCTTCTTTTATCATCGGCAATAGATTAGGAGATTTCATCCATTCTTTTATTGCTTCCTTCGGAGTCTCTTTGATTTCGTGGAAGAAGGAGGTGAGGAATTGGCGCCGGCCGAGGTCCAGTGCTTTTTTCTCTTCCTTTTTATTCCTCTCTTTTATGGGAGGGGAGAGGAGAATGGGGACCTCTCTCCCCATAATCTCTTCTGCTCTATTCATCCTTTCTTTCCAGATTTGTTCACCCTCAGGCGTTGGGCATGTTGTGCAAGTACCTGGAGGCAGATAGATGGAGAGGGACGGGAAGCTCTTCATGAGTCCGACCCATATCTCCCAGGAGAGGAGGGCGAGGCAGGGGAGCCGGATAACCGGGAGGGAATGAGGGAGGACCGGCGAGCGGGAGCAGGCCAGTATAAATCCTCCCTCTTCCTGTACGGCCTCCTTAGCCAAGTCGATGATTTCCCGAAGGGAGGGGTGTTTCCATGTCAGAGCTTCGGTGGGACAGACGGCGGCGCATAAACTGCAGACCAAGCAGTCGGTTATATGAATCTCCCCATCGGATATTGAGATTCCCTGGGTGGGACAAACCTCCTGACAGGCGTGGCATGAACTGTTGTCGGAACGCACCCGGGCGCAGCGCTTCGGATCAATGGAAAGAGGCGACAATTTTTGTTCCAAAAGACTCAACCACCCTAGCCCAAACATCTTTCTTCCTCCTTTCTTCACCGGGAAGGATTAAAGACGAGCAGATCTCACCGCTCGGGGGTTCGCTTCGACACGAATTGTGTCGGCATTCAGCTCTGACCATTTTCCATCCTCGACGCCCATATAAGTTCGCTTCGATACGATTGTTGTCGGCATTCCCGGTCTTCTAGCCTGTTTTCCGGTGAATTTGGTAAAATCTTACAAGTGAATTGCCGTTTCATAGAAAAGGATTCGCCCCATAACCTCACTGATCAGGAGAAGGGTAAAGGGAAGGCCCATTGCGACCAGGGAGCCTCTCTTCATTACGTTCACCCGGATGAGCAGGAGATAGGCAAGGATAAAGGTAAGTCCCCGAATCCAGAAGAAGGGGTCATTCAGCATCAGATGGGCGGCTAGGTTTGCTTCCGGGAGTCCGGCAAGAAGGGCGGTTACATAAAGGACGAAGAGGAGAAAGGCAAGGGTCATCCCTCTGAGCACCAGGGATGAGAAGGAAACCTTTGGTTCCCGGCGCCAAGTCAGAAATACGCCTGCCGTAAAGGGTCCCAACATGAAAGCTGTGAGAAAGAAGGAGAGGGTCGGAAAGGCGTTGTTCCAGGCCGGAACGGCCGGGATGGTGTAAATCATGGCCGAGGAGATGAGGGTCGCCACGCCGAAAAATGCGGAAAGAATGCCGGACCATCTCCTCAAGATCCTTCTTTCCCACCGCCAGGCGAAGGTGTAAAGGAGAACAAACAGGATGAAAAGTGCGAAAAAGGTGACTTCCCGGCTGAGCCAGGATTCTCTAAAGTTCGCCAATGCCCGATAAGCTTCAAAGGGATGGCCCAGATGGAAGAGGGAGGCGAGCACAGCCGCCATTGAGATTCCGGCAAAGATGCCGTTGAGCAGGAACCCGGTTTTTAGGGAGGGGCTTTTCCCTTTCAAATCGAGTATCCACAGCGTGATAAATCCCCCGATGGCGATTTGTGAGAGGATGGTGAATAGGACAAGGGGCATTTCATTCATGATTTAACCCTCCTTGGAAATTGGATTGTAGGAATTGCAACCCGGTCTTCGGCAGGACGAAACGGGTGCTGGGGTGGGTGATGGACGGATCGGCATATCCGGGAACCCGATCCACCAGATCCCCCCTATTTTCCTTCTCCATATCTACGATCTCGATGGCTTCCATGGGGCATTTCAAAACACAGATGGGCAGTTCCCCTTTGTCTAGTCGCTCGAAGCAGAGACTGCACTTATCCGCCTTCTTCTTCACAGGATCGAACTGGGGCACACCGTAGGGACATGCTTTTATACACATCTTGCAGCCGATGCAGCGGTCCTGATGGTGGACGACGATGCCGTCTTCTCTTTTGGAGTAAGCGCCCACAGGACATGCCTTTTTACAAGCGGGGTCATCGCAGTGATTGCAGGCGGTGGAGAGGTAGGCACGCGTAGGTGCGCCGGTAATGGTTTCGGGCATTTCTTTAACCCTTCTCCGTACCATGCCCGGCTGAAGCCGGTAATAGCTCTTACAGGCGAGGGTACAGGCACTGCAGCCAATACAACGATCCATGTGGATGACAAATGCATACCGTTTACCCATTTTCTCTTCCTCCTTACGCCTTTTCAATCGTTACGAAATTGTCGTGAAAGGCGATGCCGGGCATCCCGGTTTGGAATCTTCCCATATCGGCAGGTATCGCTTTTACGGTGTAATTCACGTTGTAATCCTTTCCCTTGTACCAGGCCTCATAAACGGCAATGGTATCCATCGGCACGGTTTGGGTGATCTTGGCCGGGGCGATAAAGTAACCCAGGTCGTTATACACCTTCACGAAATCTCCTTCGCGAATCCCTTTTTCCCGGGCGAGAACGGGGTTCATCTCAACAAAAGGAGTATCATGTATGTTTTCCATCCAGTCCAGGTTTTGGAATTGACTGTGCAGTCCGTATTTCCAATGGGGCGAGATGAGGCGGATAGGGTATTCTTTCGGTTTTTTCATCTCTTCTACATAGACGGGGAGAGGATGGTTCCCAAACTGGACGGCTTTATCCGACCAGAATTCATATTTTCCCGATGGGGTGGTAAATTTCAGATCTTTCCATGCCGTTTCCATCCCGATGGCTTTCGCCGTCCCGTTTTTATAGAGATCCTTCCAGCTTGTCAAACCAAACATCTTGCAGATGTTATCGTTAAATTCTTTCCCTACCCATTCTTCCAGATCGCCGGAGGTGGGGTAGGTGCAGGAGCCCGGTTCAAGCTCATTTAGTTTCTTGGAAAGTCCCATAGCAATCTCCACATCGCTTTTCGTTTCGTGGAGGGGCTTAATCGCCTGCTGATTTAGGTTGATCCAATAATGCCAGTAACTTACGTTAATACCCGGCGTTTCAAAAGGGGTGGTCACCGGAAGGACGATGTCGGACATGGCGACGGTACGATTCATGAAGAGATCGGCGGTCACGACGAGGTCCATCGCTTCGAAGGCTTTCTTTACCACTTCGGCTTCCGGATCCTGAGAGAGGGGATTGCGGCAGGCGATCCAGAGCATTTTTATGGGAGGATCGTCGGCAGCCAAAACTTCCGCGCCGAAATTGTTAATGTTGATCAAGCGGTCCTTTTCCCCTTGGCTCCCTTCCGGAGGTTTTTGTCCCATGGCGTGATAATTAAATCCCCAGGTGACGAGCTGGGCGTAATTTACTCCCCCTCCGAGAATCCCGATATTGCCGGTCATGGCCCCCAGGGCGTCGATGGCCCGGACGTTGGCACCGCCGTTGGTGTGGCGCTGCATGCCATAGCCGATCCAGATGTTGGCCGGTTTCGTCGTTGCATATTCCCTGGCTAAACGTTCAATGACCGGGACAGGGACCCCCGTCTTTTCCGCAGCCCATTCTACGGTGATGTTTTCTTTCAGGTAGGCAAAGAATTCCTGGTACCCCTTCGCATTCCGCTTAAGCCATTCGCTATCGTAGAGGGCGTGGTCCAGGATATAGCGGGCCATCCCTAGGGCCAAAGCGCCATCGGTACTTGCCCTGATCTGGATATATTCATCGGCTTTGGCGGCCGTCTGGGTGAGCAGGGGATCGATCACCACCACTTTGCATCCCTTTTCCTTTGCCCTCTCCACGATGGCCATGGAGTGAACGGCGCACCAGGCCGGGTTCGCGCCCCAGATGATCAGATATTTGGAATGAACCATCTGTTCCGGATCCGAATTGAAGATCATTCCCATGTCGAAAGACTGGGAATCGATCCCTGCCGGCCAGCAAGGAGTTCCGGTAGCCCGGGTGGTGTAACCGATGCTGGACATCATCCCCTCTATCCCGTAATTCAGGATGTTAAAGTTGCCTGAGTATTTGTTGAGGCAGATGGGCAGGGTGCTGCCGTATTTTTTCTTAATATCCAATATTGTAGTGGCAATCTGGGTGAAGGCTTCGTCCCAACTGATCCGCTCCCAATTTCCGCTGCCCCTACCCTTTTGCCGCATAGGGTATTTAATCCGGTCCGGAGAATAGACCATGCGGGGATAGGAATTTCCTTTGACACAGAGCCGACCGTTGGTGTAGGTGTTCTTTTCGTTTCCGGTTACGAAGGTGATGACCCCATCCTTTACGGTGGTTACCATGGAACAGGTATCGTAGCAATTGCGGGGGCAAGCGTTAAAAAACGTCATTTCCTTGCCTGCCGCCCTTCCCTTATTGGGAGCTAGTCCCATCAGTTTAAATTCTTTCGCCGCCCCCATACCGGCCATGGCTCCTAGGGTTGCGCCCACCGCCGCCCCTACTTTTAAAAATGTGCGCCGGGTTAATTTTTCATTTAGCATGTGTTGATCCTCCTTTCGCTTCGTTGTGAGACACTCAAGCGGTCTTGCCGTGTTTCTTCCTCCAAAAATCCTTCCAGGAGGAAGGCCATCGCTTGGCAGATGGGATGTTTTGTGGATGCGTGAATCAATTCACAATGTGCGGGGCACCAAGGAAGAAGATGTTCCTTCACGAACCGGTTATACAAGACGGGGAAGTGTTCTTGGTCCCCATGAGCCAAAAGGTAGCAAAGAAATTCCAGCTCCAGGGCCAGGTGGTCGTCGGGATCTCTCCCCTCATGGGCAACTTGAAGCCCCGCCTGGGAGTAAAAGGAGCGTACCGCCAGGGTTTCTTTCTGCATCAGGCTTCTCTCCGGATTCCGGTAGCTGGATTCATAAGGGGAAGCAAGTAGCCTGCCGGGGCCCACAAAGAGCCGGTTAAATTCGAAGGGGAGCGATTCGGTCTCCTCATCCGTCACCTGTTGCAAAAGTTCCAATCCCTTCATAATGGAAGCAGGGACGGGTTCTTCACCCTTCCATAAGGAAACGTATTCCTTTAGGGAGGAGGCCGTTATTCTCCATCCCTCCGCGTTCCACGACAGCAAGATCCCGGAGTAATAGCGCATCAGCAGGAAGAGAAGGGGGAAAGGATCGCGTGGATTAAATGTTTGGCTTTGTTCCACTTTCACCGCCTCCACTCTGAACATATTTTTGGATGAGAGATTCAAAAACCCTCTGTTGCGCTTCCGTAATCTTGTAGATTTTCTCCACGTGAGGCAACGGATTTCCTTGATACGTTTGATTCATGGAACCACTTTCGATTCTCGGCGAGGAAGGATTCTCACCGGAGCAGGCCGCAAGAAAAAGGAGACCCAGGAGAAGAAATAAGGGAATGATTCGTTTTACGTCCATGTGACTCACCTCCGGTTCTGGGAGAATTGTAGCATGGAGACGATTGTGGAAATCGCTATAAATAGGGGCGATTGGTTGGAGAGAATTCCTTTTCGGCAGGAAAAGAGCCGATTGTTCGCAATTTGGTCAAAAAAAAACCACAAGTTTTTTAACTTGGGTTTTTTCTACGTTCCTGCAAAACATTCGTTGTTTCCTTGCCAACGATGCTGGCTATGCTCATGGTTTATGGACCATCTGAAAGATTTTTAAGGCGGCGAATAAATTAAGCAGGTCCTCATAGGAGTTTAGATTTAGATGTAAGAGGTGTTCGATCTTCTTTAGGCGATTCCGCAACGTATTGGGATGGATATAGAGGAGGTCGGCGGTCCGGTTGATATCTCCATCGGATCGGAAAAAGGCCTCCAGCGTTTTCATCAGAATTCCATCGTTTTCCCGGTCGTATTCCAGTAGTTCCACCAGGTATTCCCGATAGAAATCGTTGAGAATTTCTTGATGGATATAGGAGAGGAGACGGATCAGCCCCAGTTCATCAAAGGAGATGACGGGCTCTGTTTTATTGAGAAATTTCCCCATTTCTAAGGCGATTTTTGCTTCCTGGTAGCTGCGGTAAAGGTCAAGGTTGGAAGGATAAATTCTACCGATGCCGACGGAAAACGATGTTTCCGGAAATAGGGGCGTGAGATATCTCCTCAAGTCCCTTGCCGTCATCTTCAACCATTCTTTCTCTTCCTTCCTTCCCCGTTCCAAGGAGTCAAAGAGGAGAATCACCAGTTGGTTTTGCAATGGAGTAATGACGGTGTTTAATGAAGACCTCCTACAGAAAACCTCAGCTTCCGATTTTATGCCTTCCCATTCGATTTCTCTCTTCCTTGTTCCTCCGAAAGGCTTTGCTTCCAGGACCATCAGGAGAACCGGCTTGGTAAAATCCCAACCCCAGTACCTGCCCTGGGTGATGAGCGTCTCTTCCGAATCAAATTGGTTAAAGAGCAGGTCGTGAAGGAAATGATTTTTATATTTTTTATGGGTCTCGGCGATTTCCGCATCCAGGAAAAGACGAAATGAAAGGGCCGAAACCGCCTGCCGGACGAGTTCAAGGGTAAGGTCCGTTATGCTTCCCTGTTCCTGTCGGATGAGGAGAAAGCCCAATTCTACCCCCTCCTTTTTGATCGGGAAAAGATAGTAGCTCTTTCCCCCATTCTCGAGATAGACAAAGGTGTAATTTTTCTCCTGTTTTTCCCACCTGAGATATTCCCGCCTCATAGGATGAAAGGAAGTAAATTCTTCCGCATTCTCCATGGAGGGGTGAAGTTGAAAGGAGGGGGTGAGGAGGAGAAGGGGATGGCCGATCAGGGTTTCCAGGCGGCGCAGCATCTCATGCAGGGGATTACGATTCGCCATCTCCAACCAATAGCGGAGCGATTCTTCCCAAACGTAATGAAAAAGCCCCAGGGCTTTCATTCTGGACATTTCCTCAATTTTTCGCTTCAGGTTTTCCTCGTCTCTCTCTCGAAGGAAAAGAAGAGGTTTTCCTAGGTTATCGATCTTTTCCCGAATGGAAACGGGAATGTAGATTGTCTCGTGCTGGTACAGAAGAATCCCCTTTACTTCCTCCAACTGTAAGAAGTCAGGCAGTTCTTGCCGGTTTACCTTCTCCGCCGCCAGGAGAAGAAGGGAGGCTTTTCCTTCTTTTTTCAGGGGAGGAGGGAGCGTCCCGTTCTCCCCGGCTAGGGAGGGAGGCTCCTCTGGGAGACGATGGGGGTCTCTTTTTTCCGGAGGAAGGAGGGAATTTGTTTTCTGAAAAGAACAGGGACTGCCGGCCTGTTTGGAGTTCGGGAGCGAATCGGTGATGAGGAGGAAGGATTTCTCCTTTCCGCTCCAGCCGGCCAGGATCTCCACATGATGAAAGGGGGATCCCATGAGCAGTTCCTGAAACGTAAGGGGGGTATCCATGGTTTCCTCTAATCTCCTTTCTCTGCCCAAAAGCAAACGGGTTCATCCTTCTTTTCGACGAAACGGATGGAGGGGCGGGTGAGGCTCCGCATTTCGTAATCATGAAGGATCTCTTGGTAGTTTAACGCCTCCGCGCTGTTTAAATCGATAATGGAAATAGCTCCCATAATACAGTTGGCGACGCAAATCGGCAGTTCTCCCCTCTTCTGCCTTTCGGCACACATATCGCACTTATCCGCTCTTCCTGTCTCAGGTAACATGGAGATGGCTCCGAAGGGACAAACGGTGACACATTTTCCGCATCCTGAGCATAGGGAAGAGTTTAAAATGACAATTCCATTCCGGTCTTTCCGGATAGACCGTTCCGGACAGATGGCCATACAGGCAGGATTGGCGCAATGGTTACAGGCCATGGAGAGGTAGGCGAAGATATTCCCATCCTGGTGAGCCAGAGAAGTTACTCTTCTTCGGTGCGTTTCCTTTCTTCCCCGCTCATTCCTGCAGGCAAATTCACAGGTTCTGCAGCCAATGCATTTTTCGGTATCGATGAGAAAGCCCAGCTGTTTATCCATTTTTCTTCATTTTCTCTCCATTATTTCTTCGCTATAATGATTATAAGGGATTCCGGATCGGTTTTGTGTCACAGAATCGGCAACTTTTCGGGAGGGGAGAGCGTGGAAGAGGCCTATCGGATCACCAGGCATGTATGCCCACGCAATTGTTACAGCAACTGCAGCCTTCTTGGATTTACCAGGGATGGCAAATTGGAGAAAGTGAGCGGAGACCCCTTGCACGGTTATACGAAAGGGAAGCTTTGCCCCAAAGGCTTTAACTATGTGAATTTGGTTTATCACCCGGAGCGGATACAAACCCCCATGATTCAGGAAAGGAGGGGAAGTGGAAAGTGGAGACGGATCTCATGGGAGGAGGCGATCGAGAGGATTACCGGAAAGATGATCGAACTGTACCGAAGGTATGGTTCACATCTCTCTCGCTCTGAATAAGTATTCGGGGAACTTCGGCATTTTGCATCAGGCGGTGGAAGGGATGTTTAACAGTTTGGGCCCGACGACCCGGGCGGTGGGTTCCCCCTGCTGGTCCTCGGGGCTCGATGCCTTCTATTATGACTTTGGCGAGCACAGGACCTCGGATTTGGAGGAGATGATGCAGGCGGATACCATTGTGTTGTGGGGGATCAACCCGGTCTGGACTTCGATTCATGCTCTTCCCTTTCTCTATCGAGCAAAGGAACGGGGAGCCACACTGATCACCATCGATCCGATCTATACCGCGACGGCGAAGAAGTCTGATCTTTACATCCAGGTAAAGCCTGGAGGAGATGGAGCTCTCGCCATCGCCGTCGCCAAAATGCTGATGGAGAAAGGCGAGATTGATTTCCGTTTTATCGCGGAGCATACGGTAGGGTGGGAGGAGCTTCGCTTCGAACTGGAGAACATTTCCATGGAGAAAGCTTTGCTTCAGGCGGGTCAGCGGCGGGAGACGGTGGAAAGATTAGCCTCCTTCATGGGGAAGGACCGCAATCTGTTTATTTGGATCGGCTTTGGATTACAGCGCCACCGAAACGGGGGACAGAATATCCGTTCCATCAATGCGTTGGCGGCCATGACCGGAAATATCGGAAAGAAGGGGAGCGGAGTCCATTTTGCCCACGATCCCGCATGGAAGTTTCCCCATCGGATTACGAAACATATTCCTGCAGGGTTTGAGGAGAAAGAGATCATCCGGCCCGTCGATATCAATAATTTCGCAGAGGAGCTGCTTCGCATGGAGGATCCTCCGGTGAAACTTCTCTGGATTTCCTGCCGCAATCTTCTTACGCAAAATCCGGACCGGGCCCTTCTGGAAAAGGTTCTTTCCTCGATGGAGATGATTATCACGGTCGATCTCTTCCTCACACCCACGGCTTCCATTTCCGACATCGTGCTGCCTGCTGCGACCCCTTTTGAGGAGTGGGATTTGGTTGCAAGCTATTGGCATCATTGGATCAGCATCAACCAACCGGCCATCGCCCCTTATGGCGAGAGCAAAAGCGATCTGGAGATTGCAAAGGCGATTGCGAAGCGGCTCAATGAACGATCTCCCGGAATGAGCGCCTTTCCGTGGTGGAAGTCGGCAGAAGAGTTTATCGAGGAGGAATTTACGGAGGAAATTTGTGCTAAGCTTCACATCTCCCATTGGCGTGAGCTGTTAAATGGCCCCAGGAAGATTCTCGGAGAAGAGACCGCCTGGGAAGGCCATCGTTTCTCAACCCCGTCCGGAAAATTTGAATTCTTCTCAAGCCGGGCGAAAGAAGCGGGTCTTCCGCCCCTTTCCATGCAATTATCGGAGAGTAAGGTGGAGGAGAAGTATCCTTATGTGCTCCTCATCATCCATGATCCCTACCGATTAAACTCCCAATTCCAGAATATCCCGGCGTTAAAAAAGGCAAGCGGGGAACCCTTTTTTCTAATTCACCCTTCGCTGGCGAAAAAGAAGGGGATCGAACCGGGCAGGATGGTGCGGATTTATAACGATTACGGAGAGGTCTTGTTACGTGCCTATCCATCGATAGAAATTTCTCCGGATACACTGCAATTGATCAATGGGAGCAGACTTCCCATTAATCGACTGATCCCTTTTATTCCCAGTGATATGGGAAGGGCGGTAACCGGGGCGAGCGGCATGGCTTTCAATGATACCCGGGTAGAAATCGAAAAGATATGAAGAATTGACACGGGAGATTAGCAGGATCCGGAACGATATCATAATCATATGGTTGCTTCATAGGGGAGTGAATGGATTTTCCCCGAATGAGAATGAATAATTTACTCTTCTAAAAAACATGGGAGATCGTGAGGAAAAAGTATATACTAGAAAACATAGGGATTACCATTCTTTAAAAAAGCCTGAAGAAAGGGGGCTTGGAGGTGGCCAACACCCATACCTATTCTTTGAAAGAGGAGATTGCAAACGCCATTACCCACGGAATCGGCGTACTGCTAAGCATCGCCGCCTTAGTCCTCTTAATCGTTTATGCCAGTATGAATGGAACGCCCATGCATATTGTCACCTTTGCCATCTATGGAGCGACGATGCTCCTGCTCTACCTGAACTCCACCATTCTCCACAGTCTGCCGCATGGGAAGGCAAAAAACCTCTTTGAGATTTTTGACCATTCCTCCATTTATCTCTTTATCGCAGGGACATACACCCCGATCGTCCTTACCGTGATAAAAGGGGCTGTGGGATGGTGGCTCTTCGGGATTGTCTGGGGATTCGCCATCTTTGGTGTGGCATTTAAAGCCTTCTTTGTGAAACGTTTTTTGTACACATCCACCCTTGTCTATGTGTTGATGGGATGGATCATCGTTTTCGCCTGGGACTCCCTGGTCCGGAATCTCTCACCATCCGGAGTGGTCCTTCTGGTGATGGGAGGAGTTCTCTACTCTTTGGGGGCCATCTTCTATGTATGGCGAGGATTTCCCTTCCATCATGCCGTTTGGCACCTCTTCGTCCTGGCAGGTTCCGCCTTCCATTTCTTCGCGATTCTCTTTTTGGTACTCTGAGCTTCCTTCCCGCTAAAGGGATCACCTCTCCCCACTTGATTTGGCCTCCTGCGGCTTGCGCCGTAAAGATGGCGCCGGGGAATTGCCGCGTGGAGGAATATTCACCATCTGTTAAAAAGAACAAAAAAATCCTGTCTTGGGCGACAGGATTTTTATGGCCTGCATTCTCTCCGGTTCAGGCAGGGTAGCGCATGTTATGCCACCCCGCTGTAAGCCACTCCTATTCGAGTGCCTTTATTTGTTCTTCAGCTTCTCTTTCATCCGTTCAAACTCCTCATCGGTAATCTCCCCACGGGCATAACGTTCCCGAAGAATGGAAAGCGCCTGATCTTCGCCAGGATTTTCATTTCTAGGAGCTGGTGGATACGGATTCCGGCGTGTTGCGGTGATGAGGAGATAGATACCGACGCCGATGAGGATGAGCCAGAGGATCCACCCCCACCCCATGCCGAATCCTCCATACCAGCCGTGCATGCCCATCAGAGGCTACCTCCATTTCCGCTATTCCCAAAATTTACAGATCCCTTTTGCATAAAACCATTAGGCCCGTGGCAATCATTATACATCTCGTTTAATTGATCCGTTGACCAATTGGGATGCATCTGCTTCATGAAGGGAAGCATCTGGTCGAAGTTAAGGTTCCAGGGAGCAGTGGGATTATTTCCTTGGGCGAAAGCCACGGTGCCAATTCCCAAAAGCCCCACCACAATGAGTGCGATTGCCAATGTTTTTTTCATCGTTTCATCTCTCCTTTCGTTTTACACATTTAGAGTATCAGGAAGAAATGAAGATCCTATGTAGGAGATATAAAGAAGTTATGAAGAATTACGGGGGGAGAAACGTTCGCCTCCTATTTGTGGTATATTCAGGGAAGGGAACTTCATTTGAAATCGGCTGTTCCCGTTAGGATCGTGAAAAGAGAGGGAATCTTCTTATGAAAATTTGTGTGATTGATGATGAGCCCCTCATTGTAGAGGTACTGAAAGCTTATCTAGAACGGGAAGGGTATGAGGTGTGTTCCGCCTTAAATGGACGGGAGGGACTCTCTCTGATCGAGAAGGAGATCCCCGATTTCCTCATCCTGGATCTCATGCTGCCGGATTTGTCCGGAGAAGAGATCTGCCGCATTGTACGAGAGAAATCGGAGATCCCCATCCTGATGCTGACCGCCAAAACGGCGGAAGAGGAACGTATTCAAGGACTTCTCCTCGGTGCGGATGATTACGTAACCAAACCTTTCAGTCCACGGGAGGTGGTGGTCCGGGTTCAGACCATCCTGCGCCGGTTTCACAAAGGGGAAGTTCCCCGGGATCTCCTTTCCTTTGAACAAGGAATCCTTACGATCGATGATCACAAGAAAGAGGTAAAGGTAGAGGGGAAGGAAATCTCCCTTACGCCGATCGAGTATAAGCTTCTCACCGGGATGGCTCGACATCCTGGGCGGGTATTTAGCCGGATGGATCTATTGGCCTTGGTCGAGGTGGACCCGTATGAAGGGTATGAGCGGAACATCGATGTTCATATTAAGAATCTTCGCAAGAAGGTGGAGAAGGATCCCAGGCGTCCCCGGTTCATTATAACGGTTTTTGGAATGGGATATAAGTTTGGAGGGAAGCCGGATGTTCCGCACGCTGCACAGTAGGCTTCTCCTCGCCTTTCTCATCGTCTCTGTAAGCGGTGTGGTGATTCTAACCCTGATCATCCAGATCGGCGTGAGGAACAGTTTCAATCAATATTTGGATGTTCGCCGCGAGGAGCAGATGAATCGCATGGTAGAGATTTTGGAGGGGGAGTATCGGCAAAAAGGGGAGATTACCGGCGAAGCAATCGGCAGTCTTCTTCACCAGCAAGGAATGACGGAAGGACTCTTTTACCAAATCTATGATGAGAAGGGCCGTCTCCTCGCCGATTCCACCCGTATGATGGAGATGATGGGAATGATGGGAAAGATGGGAGGAGTGGGGAGAACGGAAACGACCGGGGCTACCGCTACGATCCCCCTGGCGGTAGAGGGGAAGCCGATCGGAAAACTGGTGGTTTATCAGGTGGGAGGAAATGTTGAGAGTCAGACGATCTTTCTTCACTCGTTTTACCAATCCCTTTTCCTCTCCGCCCTGGTCATGCTTATCGTCTCTTTTCTTCTGAGTTGGCTCTTTTCCAAAGAGCTTACATCAGGCCTTCGTCGTCTGGGAGAGGCGGTCCGGGAACTAAAAGGGCATAACTATGCGGTGGAACTAACAGGGAAAGGTACACCCCAGGAGATGCAGGACCTTATCTTATCCTTTAATGAATTGGTTCACTCCCTCAATCGGCAAGAGAGGTTGAGAAAAGAGTTTACCAATGATCTCGCCCATGAGTTAAGGACCCCCTTATCGACCCTTCGCTCCCAGATTGAGGCGTTTCGGGATGGGGTGTGGGAGCCGACACCGGAGCGTCTCGCCGAGACCCATGGGGAGCTGATGCGCTTGGTACGGTTGGTGAACGAGATGGAACAGCTTCTCATGGCGGAAAATCCCAATCTCCCGCTGAGAAAGGAAAAGATAGATCTCCATCATTTCCTATCTCAACTTGTCGCACAAATAAGTCCCCTGTTTCAGGAAAAGGGGGTTTCGTTTCATTACGAGAGCCCGGGAAAAGGGGTTTCCATCTGGGCGGACCGGGATCGCCTCATGCAGATCATGATGAATCTCATCAATAATGCGTTGAAATATACCCCTCCGGAGGGAAAAGTAACGCTTATCCTGAGGAAAAAGGAGGATGAAGCGGAAATTGAGGTGAAGGATACCGGCGTAGGGATCTCTGAAGAGGATCTTCCCCATATCTTTGAACGCTTCTATCGGGGAGATAAATCGCGGGATCGGCGCACAGGAGGAATCGGGATCGGTCTTTCTATCGTGAAGGCCCTGGTTGTCGCGCATAAGGGGCGCATCGAGGTAAAGAGCAAGCCAGGGAAAGGGAGCCGCTTTATCCTTTCTTTTCCCTCTATCTCTTATCATGAAAATCGGTGAATAAAGCTTTATTTACCACCTCTTTTTTCATAAGGGGACACCACCTAGGAACCGTGAGAATTGCCATTCCCATGAATTGTTGCGGAGGATCTTCTTCGCTCCCATTTTCTCTAGCAGATTCTTTGTAGAGGTAAGGATGCGTTGAATCAGCCCTTCCGGATCATGCAGGATGATACAATGATCCACCATGTCGGGATAGATCGCTTGGAAGGTTAGCGCTTCCTCTTGGGTCAAAATGATGGGGGATAAATCGCATATCATTTCTTCCCGTTCATAAAGCTCCTGCGCGACCGATTCATGCTTCATTTCAATTTGGGTGATAAATTCATTCAGTCGCTCTCTTCTGCCTGGTCCCTTTTTCAAAAGGATGAGCAAATCAAAATCAGAATTAAGTCGATTTTCCTTTCGTGCATAGGATCCGAAGACGGCTAAACCGATCAAATTCTCTTTATAATGGTTCACAATACTTTCTACGACCCGAGTCAGATAAGTTTTATGAAGAGAAGAAAAGGTACGCAATTGGCTTATTTTTTGTTCCAACATCACCTCACCCCATTTCATTTTTATTATAATCAACTCGTTGTCGAAAAGAAAATCATAACCCGCGTTTGGGCGGCTTCACGAGCCATGATGGGGAGCGGGAAAGAGATGGAGAAGGGCTAAGAAAAAATAGGCGAGGATTCCCCCGACCAAAAGGGTGATGATCCCCAGCCCTTTTCGTTTTTCTCTTTCCCATAAGGGGAGAAAGATTTCGGCGTAGGTGACATAAAGGATCGTGCCGATGGAGAAGCCGAGGAGGAGACTGACTGATCCGGGGACGGCATGCCCGAAAAGAGAGCCTGCGTAGGCACCCAGTCCGATCGGGATGGCGACGAGGGTAGAAATAAGAAAAAAAGCGAATACGCCGATTTCCGCCAGGACGAGGGGGATCCCGAGGGCGATTCCTTCCGGAACGTTATGCAACATCAGGGTGATGGATAAACCGTGGGCTAAAGAAGGGGAGTGGGTAAGGGTGGAGCCTAAAGCGATGCCGCTGGGGAAATTGTGAAATCCTATGGCGATAGCAAGGAGAAACCCCGACTTCATGAAAGCATCCCATTTCTTAGAATGGGTAGGGAGATGGAAGTGATGGGAGAAGGATTCCAGCCAAAAGGCAAAAAGGGCCCCTAAGGCAAACCCGATGATTGTCATCCCGAATCCTCCTAAAGCGAGACTCTCAGGGAGGATCTGGGAGAAGACGATCGTATACAAAGCTCCCACCGTCATAAAGACGAGGAGGTGAAGAATTTCCTGTTCAAATCTCCCCAGTGAATAAGCCAAGATGCCCCCCATATTCATCCCGACCCATCCCAGAAAGAATCCATATCCGACTACGGTCCATACCTCCACGAGGATCCCCCCATTCTTCAAAAATATATGAAAGGGGTGGACAGGATATGCGGAGGTTGGGCTGAAACCTTTTTCCGGACCCGGAAATGATGCAAAGATTGACTTTGCTGTAAAAATGATGGTAACATGGAAAGGGTAAGATCAATCGGTTTTTTAAACATGGAAGAGGGGATGAAAATGAAGGCCTACAATATCATCTTTCCCGTTTGGTTTATATGGCTTCTGCCGCCGGTAGTGCTGATCGCCCTTACAGGCAATTTCATCATAGACAGCCTGGTTATTCTGATCGCCTTTCGTATCTTTAAAGTTACGGAGTTGACTCATCTATCTTTAAAAGAGTTATATACGAAATCGATTTTGCAGGTCTGGGGTTTCGGTTTTTTGGCGGACTTCATCGGAGTTCTCCTTCTTATTGCGGTCTCTTTTCTCCCCATTCCGAATCCGGTTGCTGGAGCGGTTTTTTTTAATCCATTTACGAATTTATTGGGCTTCCTCATCATTTTGGCGGGAATCGGTTTGGCCTCCTTTTTTATTTACCTTTTCAATTTTCATTTCACCTTTAAAAAGATCATAGAGGAAAAAGCGCTGCGGGGCAAAGTATCCCTAACCCTGGCGATGGTCACCGCGCCGTGGACCTTTTTGCTGCCGACCCAATGGTATTACCAATGGTTTAATTGGGGGTGAGGAGATGAAGCCTAAAGTTATTCTCTCTCTTATCATGATCCTCTTGTTGGCATTTCTGTTACCCGGCTGTTTTGGAGGACGACAATCCCCGCTTCAGCAGGCGAATCCTCCCTCTCCCGTTACGGAGGAAACGGCAACGAGAACCATAGAGATTACCGACCCGGAGGAAATCGAATATCTCTGGTCTCATTACCTATATGACGGAATCTCCACGGTACTCAATGGCGAGTTCGACGACCCCGTCGAGATGAAAGATCAAGGTTATTTGGTTCATTTTGCGCTGGTCCGGCTGGTGAAGGATGGGGATGTTCCATCGAACCCGTCCGATGCACAGGACACGAGAGAAATTGAGATTCCCTCGGGTAGGCAAGTGGAGCAAAAAATAAAAGAATATTTCAATATTGATGTCCCCGTAGATCCGGAGAAACTGATCAAGCAGAGCTATATCTTGTCTGATGATGGCCGGATGATGAAGATTCCCACGGAAGAGGTGGGGTATGAGGAAAAGCCGTGGGGATTCTCCATAGACAAGATCCTCTATGACCCGGCAAAAGGGGAGTATCGGGTGGCGATGGATCATATCGCCAATCTGAAAACGGGCAGGGTCGATTATACCATCCAAGTCACCCTGAAAGAGAGGGGAAAAAGGGATCTCTATTATGGGAGTGTAAAACGGGAGTACAAGGAAGAGAAGGTGGTGGAGCTCCTGGGAGAATATACTCCCCTTCGCGCGGAAGACTTTGGCGCTGAGGTGGTGGAGAATGTCACCCCACTATCCATCTATGGATTCGATGTCGGCAGGAACCTGCTCCTCATCGCTTCGTCCGACCGTATGGATACCGTCACGCTCTATCATCCTGAGAGCCATCGGATGGAGCGGCGTCTTGAATTTCCGATATCTTCGGGAAGTCTGTTCCGGGGAATCCGGAAGTTACCCGATCGGTTGATCTTCAAGATGAACGATTCCTTCTTCGTCACCGATCTCAATTTAACGAGGATGGGCGAAGCGGCCACGAAGCTTCCCGATTCGGTGAGAAAGGTCTTGGCAAATCCCGAATATCTATCGGAATACGATGTAAGTCAAGATTTAAAAAAGATCGTTTATACGGATCGAAGCGGATTATATCTCCATGATCTGGAGAGCGGGAAGACGACAAAGCTTTCTTCCCACATCCTGGTAAAAAGTACACTTTTGGACACCTCCTATATTCGGACTCCTTATTTTAGCAAGGATGATCAGATGATTATTGCCAAACTTTCCGGTTATGAAGAGGATTACGGTCTATTGGTGCTTCCCCTCGACCAACCCGCGAAGAGATACATCGAGCGAAAGATCAGCCGTTTTGAAAGCATGGATGAAACCAATGTGATGTTCCCCATCCCTTCGATCGAGTATATTGATGCCGAAGAGATGCCCGATGGCGAAAAGGCGGAGGGAAGACGTACTTTTGCCATCCGGATGGTGGATTTAAATACAAAGGATCCTTCTTCCGCCGTAGAAACATCGGTGGCGCGGAAAGTAGATTTTCAGGATGAATGGAACCAGCAGCCTTGGAATCTCAACACCGAGGGAATTCCCCGTTATAATGGCAAGTATATGGCTTACGTGGCTGCCGAACATGAGGAGGGAATCGTTTATCCCGATGAGAGGGTCTATCATCTTGTCCGGATCAACCTGGAGACGATGAAGGCGGAGACGGTCTTATCGGTCAAGGCAGGATTCCCTTCCATCCGTGCCCTCACCGGAGACGGACGCATTCTATTCTCTTATGCATTTGAGCGGGAGCAGGGACTTGCCATCACAGGCAAATAGGATCAAGGAAAGGATCAGGAAGGGACTTGATATGGGGCGGAAACCGATTTTACCTATTCACCATTTAGATGCATGAATCCTTCTTTCATCTACTCATCATTATGTATTTCTGATATAGTAGTAGAGTTGAACAGAGACCTGATTGGATGATCGGGGATTTCTTGGTGAAAAGGGATGGGGTGTACCGGTGAAAGAAAGTGGAATGAAGAGCGGGAAATTATCCCTCTTTTCTCTTACTTGGCCTTTATTTATAGAAACCCTCTTCGGGATGCTGATAGGAAGCACCGATACGTTCATGCTTTCCTCCCTCTCCGATGAAGCGGTGGCGGCGGTGGGCGTGGCGAACCAACTGATCAACTTTACGCTGCTTCTTTTTAGCGTTATCGCCACCGGGACTTCCGTGGTGATCGCCCAATACTTGGGGGCAGGAAAACCGGGAGAGGCGGGTAGAGTAGCCGCTATCTCCATTACCCTAAATTTCTTCATCGGGCTTTTGGTGAGCGGATCCGTGGTGCTGGGACGGGGCGGATTTCTGGGACTCTTTCAATTAAGCGAAACCGTTCATGCGTATGGGGATGTATACCTCCTCTGGGTGGGAGCTACCCTCTTTACTCAATCCCTTCTTGTGACCGCCTCTTCCATATTACGAGCTCACGGATTTACGCGGGATGCCATGCTGGTCTCCCTCTTCATGAATCTCGTTCATATTTTCGGCAACTCCACCGTGATTTACGGTCTTTTTGGTATGCCCAAACTAGGCGTCTTTGGGGTGGCGCTTTCCACGGGGATGAGCCGAACATTGGCGATGCTCCTCATCTTTTATCTCATGTTTCGCCGCCTTCCCTATTCGTTTACGATCAAAGATCTCCTCTCCATCGATGGGCGGCTGCTGAAGCAGATCCTCCACGTGGGGCTTCCCAGCGCAGGGGAACAGATCTCCTACAATACGAGCCAGATGGTGATTACAGGGATGATCGCCCTTCTCGGGACCGCCGCCCTCTCCACCCGCATCTACGCATGGACCATCATGTCCTTTATTTTCCTGGTTGGGATTTCCATTGGACAGGGGACGCAGATTTTGATCGGACATTTGGTGGGAGCGGGAGAGTTTAACCGGGCGTATAAACAACTTCTCAGGAGCTTACGGATCAGTTTCTTCGTAACCCTCGCCGTGGCAGGATTGGTCGCCTATTTTCGTTTGCCCCTCCTTGATCTTTTCACCGATGATCCTGTGATCCTAGGCATGGGCGGGGTTCTCCTTCTCCTCACCCTCATCCTAGAACCGGGCCGAACCTTTAATCTGGTGGTCATCAGTTCACTTAGGGCGGCGGGTGATGCACAATTTCCGGTCATGATGGGCATTTTATCCATGTGGGGGGTGAGCGTCACTCTCTCCTATCTTTTGGGGATTTACTTCGGCTTGGGACTTGTGGGATTCTGGATTGCATTCATGGCGGATGAATGGCTTCGGGGAATCATCATGTATTTCCGCTGGCGGAGTCGGATTTGGGAAAGAAAGTCTCTCATTGCGAAAATGGAACCGGAATACGGTTCCTCCTCCGTTCCGTTGGAGAAACCGCAGTAAACGTGGGGCGAATCCGATCCTGGATCACTGAGAGAAGGCAAAAATCGATTAAAAGAGGAAAATGAACGGTCGGTACGCAAGACCGTCGGAATGGGCAAAACCATTTGTATTCTTCATATACCTCGGGTAGTATATAAGTATATAAGGAGAATACAATTGAGGGGGGTTGGAAAGATGGGTAAGCGCTTCATCATCATCGGTGGGGATGCGGCGGGCATGAGTGCCGCAACGCAGATCCGCCGTCTTAAGCCGGATGCGGAGATTCTCGCATTCGAGAAGGGGAGTACCTTATCCTATGCGCAATGCGGGCTCCCTTACTATATCGCCGGCGTGGTGCCGGAGGCGAAAGACTTGGTGGCCCGCACACCGGAACAATTTCGGGAGAAGTATGGGATCCAAGTTTTTATCCGCCATGAAGTGATCAAGATTGATGCTGATGAACGGCGCGTGACGGTAAGGGCCCTTGATGAGGGTTCGGAAGAAAAATTCTCCTATGATACTCTGCTGATCGCCACAGGGGGGCATGCTATTTTTCCCAACTGGGAGGGGCGGGAACTGAATGGGGTTTTCCCTCTGAAGGACATCGAAGACTCCTATCGGATTAAAAAATGGCTTCAGGCAGAGATGGTGGAAAAAGTGGTGATCATCGGGGGAGGTTATATCGGTCTGGAGATGGCGGAGGCTTTTCACCTGCTGAAGAAAGAGGTGACCGTCTTGGACCTGGCACCCCAGCTGGCAGGCACCTTCGATCCGGAGATGGCTCTGCTCGCCAAAGAAGAACTGGAACGAAACGGAATCAAAGTAGCCCTGGAAGAAGAGGTAACCTCATTCAGGGGGGAACGTGGACGCGTCATCGGGGTGGAGACGAAGAGGGGATTTTATCCGGCCGATCTCGTCCTCGTGGCCATCGGGATCCTACCCAATAGCGAATTGGCGAAGGAGGCGGGGATCGAGCTCGGAATCAAAGGGGCGATCCGGGTCAATGAGCGGATGGAGACGAGCATGCCCGGCATCTATGCGGCCGGAGATTGCGCGACACAATACCATCGGATTAAAGAGCAGGAGGACTATATTCCGCTAGGGACGACTGCAAATAAGCAAGGGAGGGTTGCGGGAACCAACATGGGCGGTGGAGAGGCCCGTTTCGCCGGGGTGGTGGGGTCAGCCATTATGAAGGTTTTGGACATGGCGATGGGACGTACCGGGTTATCGGAGAAAGAGGCGAAAGGGTTGGGCATTCCCTATGAGATCGTCTCCATTCGTTCCCGGGATCACGCCCATTATTACCCGCATGCAGAACGCCTTCATCTGAAACTCCTTTACCATCGGGAGAATCGGAAGCTCCTGGGAGCCCAAGTCGTAGGCAGGCACGGGGTGGATAAGCGGATCGATGTCCTGGCGACGGCGTTATACCATGGGATGACCATTGACCAGCTTCAGGAGTTAGACCTCTCTTACGCTCCTCCTTTTAACTCCGTTTGGGATCCGGTACAACAAGCCTCTACAGTGGCGCGAAAGATTTAACGCCGGTACGTTCGAATGAGACGTTCTGTATATGTTATTTTAGCGAACGAATCCTCTTCCTTTTTGTGGAGGGGATTTTTTTTAGGATTGATCTTTTATTCGATGGGGGTAAACAATAGGATTTAGAGCTGCAAAAGTGTTAACAAGGTGAACCAAGATCATGAGATAGGTCAAAAATGAAAAGAACTTGTTGCGGAAGATGTGTTATCCTTAAAATGATTAGAAAAAGAATGCAAGAGACCGAGGCGAATAATGGTGGGATTCTTATCTTTACATCACATCTGGAAAAGAAATCGGAAGAAGGAAGCCATCCTCAAAGGGATTACGGGAGAAATTCAGGAAGGGAGTTTCATTGCTCTCATCGGCCCATCCGGGGCGGGGAAAAGCACGCTCCTCATGCTTCTCAATCGCATGCAGGATCCGGACGAAGGAGAGATCGTCTATAAAGGGAAACCCCTCCCGGAATGGGATATCCTCGTCTTGCGTAGGGAGATCGGCATGGTCTTTCAAAAAGCAACGATGCTGGAAGGGACGGTGGCGGAGAATATTAGGCTGGGATTCTCCCTAAGGGGGGAAGAGATGGATGATTCCCGCATCGCGGCATGTCTCGAGGAGGTGGGACTGGATGGGAAAATGGCGGAACGGGATGCCCGAACGCTATCCGGGGGAGAAATGCAGCGGGTTGCCTTAGCCCGCTCTTTGGCGGTAAACCCAATCCTCCTCCTCCTCGATGAAGTGACCTCTGCGCTGGATCCCCATTCCGTGCAGGCGGTGGAGTCTACCCTCCTTCGTCTCCATCGGGAAAAAGGAAAGACGATCGTGATGATTACCCATAATATCGAACAAGCGAGGAGGCTCTCTTCGGAGGTTTGGCATTTATCCGGGGGTGAACTGATTGAAACCGGAAAAAACCCTGAGATTTTCCTTCATCCGAAAGATGAGAGAACGAAGGACTTCCTCTCCCGGGGAAAAGAGGAGGAGATGGTTCGATGAGTCCTCTATCGTTAAGCCTAACCCTTGCTTTTGTACTGGTGACGATGCTCCTCTCATATAGACACCACCTGCGGTTGGAAAAGGATATTTTCATTGGAACGGTCCGAACCGCCGTTCAGCTTATCGCCGTGGGATACCTCCTCCACTTCATCTTCCTAGAAGGCTCCTGGTGGGGGATGGGGGGGATGCTCCTCGTCATGATTACGGTAGCCACGTTGAATGCAGCAAAAAAGGGTAAGGGGATTCCTGGGGTAAAACGGAGGATCGCCCTCGCCATCTCTGCCGCAGAAGGGGTGGCGATGCTCCTCATGCTGGGACTCCATATCATCCCCCCCGAAGCCCGCTATATCATACCCATCAGCGGGATGATCATTGGGAACAGCATGGTGGTATCGGGCCTTTACCTTAACCGGATGCGTGCAGAAGCGAAGGCGAGGGAAGAAGAGATGAAGGTAATCCTCGCCCTGGGAGGTACCAGCCGAAAGGCTTATGAACGCACATTGCAGAATTCGGTGAAGGCAGCCATGATGCCAAGCATTGATGGGATGAAAACGGTGGGATTGGTCCAACTGCCCGGGATGATGACGGGCATGATCGTCGCAGGGGCAAACCCCGTCGATGCGGTCTTGTACCAGATCTTAATTATGTATGCCATCTCCGGGTCGGCGGCGGTAACGGCCACCATCATGGGTCTACTCTCCCATTCCCTTCTCTTTAACGAACATCACCAATTGAAAGAGATGGGCGAGGGTTAACAAAACCGCCGTTCATTGGAATGAAAGAATTGCAGAATCTGGTCCAAATTAGATGGCTTTCTATCTTTACGGGGATAGATGAAAGAAACCTTCCAGGAAAATGTAACTCCCTTTATAGGAATGTTTGCGAGCTTACCGGTCTGCAATTCCTTCTTTACCATCGGATACGGGAGAAAAGCCATCCCTTGTCCGGATATCACAAGGGATTTTACCGCCTCAAAAGAGCTTAATTCCATCAGTACATGAAGGTCATAGGGATTTACCCCTTGCGCCATGAGGGCTTCTTCCAACATCTTTCTTGAACAGCAACCCTGTTCCGGAAAGACCAGGGGCAAGAATGTGAGGTCTTCTGGTAGGAGATTTTTACTGAAGAGATCATTTTGTCCACGAGATGTGACAAGTACAAAGGGGGCGGTGAGGATTTCCTCCACCGTCAGATCAGGGTGACGGAGGCTTCCCTGAATCATCCCGGCATGGACGATCCCACCGGCTACCGCGTCTAGGATCTCGTCAGAATCCATAACAGAGGTCACGATACGAACATTAGGAAGTCTCTCTCTTAAGTGGTAGAGGCTGCAAGGGAGGATATGTTCAGCAATGAGCGGGCAAACGCCTAAGCGAAAACTCGTTGAGGCTCCATTGCCCATCGCCCTGATCTCTGCTTCTACATTTTTCGTTAAATCAAGGACCTGTTTTGCATATTGATGGAACACTTTTCCCTGTGGGGTTAAAACAACTCCTTGACTGCTCCGGTCTAATAACGTAATATTAAGTTCCTTTTCAATGCTTTGGATCTGCATGCTGACCGCAGGTTGGCTTAAGTGAAGGATTCGGGAAGCACGGCTTATACTTCCGGTAAGTCCGACGGTGTAGAAAGCTCGTAATGCTTCAAGATTCATCACGTCACCCCCGATACGTTTCCTTATTTCTATCATACGTAAATTTACCTTCCTAAAGCGTTACAATCTTTATACATTTTCGCGGAATCCCTCACCGAATAACCACAGAAACTTCGTTTATTTTTCTCAATTCGTAAGGGAAAGGGGATCATCTGCTTCTGTGTTTGGAAGGAGATCTCTTAGATTTTTTAAAGATTAACTCTTTCATTTTTAGAGAATTATTGTATAATTTAATCATTGCAGAAATTATAATTTTATCATGGAGGTGTGCTGTCAAGATGATGGATATCATTAACAGGGTGAATGATGTACTTTGGGGACCTCCTCTTTTAATCCTATTGGTAGGGACAGGATTATTTTTGACGCTTCGCCTCGGATTTCTTCAGTTTCATCAATTGCCCTATGCTTTAAAACTGGCTTTTACGAAACATCAGGATCATAAGTCGGATGGGGACATCTCCCATTTCCAATCGTTAATGACCGCCCTTTCCGCCACCATCGGAACCGGGAATATTGCCGGCGTAGCTACCGCCGTCGTTTCCGGGGGACCGGGTGCGGTGTTTTGGATGTGGATAACGGCTTTGGTGGGGATGGCTACAAAATATAGTGAGGCCATTCTTGCGGTGAAATATCGGATTACAGATGATAAAGGGGAGAAGGCGGGGGGGCCGATGTACTACATAGAGAAGGGCCTGGGTTGGAAGTGGATGGCGGTCCTGTTTGCCCTCTTTGCAACCGTGGCCTCCTTTGGAATTGGAAATATAGTCCAGTCCAACTCGGTAGCCGATTCCATCCAACAAAGCTTTGGAGTCCCCATGTGGGTCTCCGGCATCATTTTGGCCTTCTTTACCGCGTTGGTCATTTTGGGAGGAATTAAGTCGATCGGAAGGGTAACCGCCTATCTGGTTCCCTTTATGGCGCTCTTCTACGTGGTGGGAGGTTTCATCATCATTCTCTATAATGTGGATAAGATCGTCCCAGCGTTTTCCCTCATCTTTTCCGATGCGTTCACAGGCCAGGCCATGGCGGGAGGGGCGATCGGGACGGTGATTCGATACGGAGTCGCCCGTGGCGTCTTCTCCAATGAGGCAGGATTAGGATCGGCTCCCATCGCCGCTGCTGCCGCAAAGACCGACCATCCAGGAAGGCAGGCTTTGGTCTCAATGACCGGGACTTTCCTTGATACCATCGTCGTCTGTACGATCACCGGGGTTACATTGGTGATCGGTGGACTTTATACCGGTGATTTAAAAGGTGCCGCTCTCACTACGGAGACCTTTAACCAGCTCTTTCCCCTTCTTCCCGGGGTGGGAGGTTGGATCGTAACGATTGGTCTTATCTTGTTCGCCTATTCCACCATCCTAGGCTGGTCTTATTATGGAGAGAAAAGTTATGAATACCTCTTCGGGACCAAGACCATTGGACTTTACCGCTGGGTTTTTGTCATCGTCGTATTTATCGGTACGTTAGGAAAAAGCGATTTGGTTTGGGGATTGGCCGATGTTTTTAACGGATTGATGGCCATTCCTAACCTGATTGCCCTCCTTCTCCTCTCCGGCGTCATTGTAACGGAGACCCGCAAATTTAGGGAGCTGATTCGGGAGGAGAGAAGGGTGAGCCCTCCTGTTCAGAGCAAGGCATAAGGATGGAAAAACAATAGTAGAAATTTTTTAGATAAGAAAGAGGGGACCGGCTGAGAAGTTGGTCCCCTGTTTGCATTGAGAAAGTTCCCTTTGATCCTTTTGGGTAGATCTTTTAGTCCACGATTTCCGTGTGAAAGTTCGCCTTCATCTGTTCCAGCGCGCTTTCCCCTTTATCTGTAAAGGTGGCTACTCCTTTTCGATGAACGACCGTCTTAAAACCTTCAGCATCAGCCCCTGCCACCGTGAGATAATCGCAGATATCGGTGGCTACGCCTACGACATGGACCGTATCCACGCCCATCCGGCGTAGGAGGTCTCCCAGACCTGTCTTATAGAAGGCATTGTAATTCGATTTTGGGATGTAATGAACCTGATCCCGATCCTTCCTTTTCTCATACCAATCGTTCAATTCGCCATAGAGTTCCTGCCCTTTGGTTCCTACCACATTATGAACAGGCCAACGTTCAAAGTGAGGGTCATTTGGCTCATGGGCATCCATGGCAATCACCACATGTCCTCCTTCTTCCAAAAAACGATCGGCTAAGGCAATGATATAGGGAACGATTTCCTGGGCCGGTTTGCCTACGGTTAACCCACCGTCGTCGGCGACGAAATCATAGCTCATGTCTACGATAATCAGCGCTTCATTCTTCATAACAACACTCCCTCTTTCCCAATTCTTATTCTCCATTCTATCACGCAACCCTTTCCCGTGTAACCATGTTTATGCATACGGTAAGAGGGCACTTCGTGGTTCATCCGGAGGGATAGAAGGTGATCCGTCCCTTTTTCAGTCGATCGCCTTAAGCGAAACATCGATGAGATCGGCTTTTTTATTTCCGATATGGCAGCCTTCCCGCTTCTCCTCGGCCAACAGATGGCTCAGGTTAGGGAGTGATTCGATGATCAGACGGAGGACTTTTTCCTCTTCCTTCGGTTGACGGAGAGAATAGTGAACCCATTGACCCACTTTCCTTTCCCGTACCAAATTGGCCAGCTTTAGCTTACGAAGGTGTTGTGAGATGGCAGGCTGGGAGACATGGAGAAGCTCCGTCAATTCACAGACGCAAAGTTCCCTTACCTTTAGCAAGGCGAAAATGGTTAACCTCGTCTTATCTCCCAGGAGTTTAAGGAGAGAAGCGATTTCCTCCAGTTCCTCCTTCGCGTTGATTGCGTGGGCGGAAGGGGATTGCAAGGAGAACCCTTCATGAACTCCATTAAGAGATGCCATTTTCGACTGCGGCATTTCCCATCCCTTCTTTCCATTCCTTTCTCGCTTTTTGGATCAGTTCATAGACCAGATGATCGATCTGATCCCGAACCTGGCGGAAGACGACCGTGATCTCCTCCTCTGTTCCGGAGGCTTTTGCAGGGTCGGGAAGGGGCCAATGCAGCCGCCTTACGTGTGGAGGGGTGTAGGGGCAGCGCTCCTCGGCGTCGCCGCAAAGGGTGACGGCATAGAAAGAGTGATTGAGAATCTCCGGATCGATGAGATCGGAGGTCTGCTCACTGATGTCGATGCCGATCTCTTTCATGGCGGTCACCGCCCGGGGGTTTACGCCATGGGCTTCGATGCCTGCACTGTAGATCTGGAAATCTTCTCCCCCGTATTTCTTGCCGAAGCCTTCCGCCATTTGGCTGCGGCAGGAGTTGCCGGTGCAGATGAAATAGAGAATCGGTTTTTCATACATGGCTGTTTCCATCCTTTCTTTTCTTTATTTCGTTTCATGCCCGTTATTCGTCTTTAACGCATCAGGTTCGCTTGTTTTCTTTCATAACGGGCACGCATTTCTTACGTTTTTCATAAAAAGATTGCTTCATATCCAGGAGGTCCGGTTCGCGTGCCGCTTGCGCAGATCACTTCTACGGTTAAAGCCGTGGAACTTCAATCCCCCTGTCGAGGGAACTTCCCCAGCGTCTATGGAGGAAAAAGGCCACATGGACGAGCCCGATCATGACCGGCACTTCCACCAGGGGGCCGATCACGGCGGCAAAGGCGGCTCCCGAGTTCATTCCGAAGATTCCCACGGCTACCGCAATGGCCAATTCAAAGTTATTGCTGGCTGCCGTAAAGGATAAGGAGGTGGTGATCGAATCCTTCGTTCCCATCATCTTATTGATGAAGAAAGAGAGCAAGAACATGAGGACGAAGTAGAGAAGAAGCGGGATCGCGATCCGGATCACGTCGAGGGGAAGTTTCACTAAATTCTCCCCCTTTAGGGAAAACATGATCACGATGGTGAAGAGAAGGGCGATGAGGGTAAGAGGACTAATGTTCGGAAGGAAAATCGTTTGATACCATTCTTCCCCTTTCCGGCGAATGAGCAAAAAGCGGGTGACGATCCCTGCGAGGAAGGGGATGCCCAAATAGATGAAGACGCTTTGCGCCACTTCCCCCATGGTGATGGGCACGAAAACCCCTTGAAGGCCGATCCAGGAGGGGAAGAGGGTGAGGAAGAGATAGGCGTAAATGGAATAGAAGAAGACCTGGAAGAGAGAGTTAAAGGCCACCAGCCCTGCCGCATATTCCCGATTCCCTTTGGCCAGATCGTTCCAGACAATCACCATGGCAATGCAGCGGGCCAGCCCGATCAGGATGAGGCCGGTCATATACTCCGGTTTATCCCGGAGAAAGAGGAGAGCCAGGAAAAACATGAGAAGGGGACCAATGACCCAGTTCTGCGCCAGGGAGAGGGCTAAGACTTTCTTATCCCGGAATACCTCCCCCAATTTCTCATACCGGACTTTGGCCAGCGGGGGATACATCATGAGGATGAGGCCTATGGCGAGGGGGATGGAAGTGGTCCCGACCTGGAACTTTTCCAGTACGACTGGAAGATGGGGAAAGAGGTAACCAAGGACGACGCCGAACCCCATCGCCAGGAAGATCCAGAGGGTGAGGTAACGGTCCAAGAAGGATAAGTTTCGGCTGACCTTTACTTTCAAGAGCGAGATCCCCTTTCTTTAATGCTTTATTATATAATCATATGCTAATATAATAATTGAATTGGGAGTCATTTGCAATCGTCAACGTCAATGAAATGATTATTAACGAAGTTTTTGAAATGGATGAAGATCGATTCCCCGAGATTGGGCTTGCATTTGAGAAGGCTCACAAAATAAGGGACAACCTCCGATCCGAAGGCTTCGATCGAAGGTTGCCCCATTCTTCCGGCCCCCGCTTCTTAATGATAGGGGAACTGGGAAGAGTATTGGCTAAATTGTTGATGTGCCTGTTGTAGGTGCTGATCCTCTTCCGCTTCCAGCGTGTACCATCCTTTTTGAAACATGAGGTTATAGAAATCCCGAGCACTCTGGTGGGTTTCGGTCAAGATTTGCATGAAGTCTTGGTGAAGCTGATCATGGCTCGCTTCTCTGACGGCGTCGTTCAGGCTATCTGTCAAGTATTTGCAGGTGCTTAAGGCATCATTCAGGTAGTCCCGGTCATTCATCTCCGGCCCTTTTACCTGGGGAACTCCGGTCGAGGGATTGGCGATTTGGTTCTTCATGGGGTTCGGCATCTTTTCACTCCCTTTTACTGCATGGTTTGAGTTTGTGGTATGTTGGCCATGGCCGACTGATTATTGACCGTAAGATGGGTCAGGAGTTTTTGGTAATGGCGTTGGTGCATCTGCCCTGCCTTGTCCAGTGCCTGCTTCACCTGGGGATCCGTTGCTTCCTGGGCGAAATGATGCATCTTCTTGAAGGCGATGAGCATCCAGGAAAGGGCATCTTTAATGTATAGGGCATCTTTGGTGGTAATCACTCTGGGCGGGTTGGGGATGGGGGCAGTTTGGATCGAAGGCGCCTCGGTCGGCGGCTTTTGCTGTGTCTGCATGGAATCGCTCCTTTTCCAATGGGATGATTTCTCCTTTTTTATCCTTTGCAACGGTGATGAGATTATGCATCATAAAAGGGGAATGGAATCTTTAAGATGGGTTTACCGCCTTTTTTTAAGAAATGATATATTTAGATAACGGATGGGATGATAATGTTTTTGAACATACTTGAAAAAAAGAGGGATCCAGATGGCTGATTCGGTATTGCGTCGTTTTGGTGTGTCGATGGATGAAGAGCTTTTACGAAAGTTCGATGAACTGATCAAGAAGAGAAAGTATGAAAATCGCTCGGAGGCCGTCCGGGATCTGGTCCGGGATGCCCTGGTGCGCCAGTCCTGGGAAGAGGAAGAGGCGATCGTGGCAGGCAGTATTTTACTTTTTTACCGCCATCAACATGGCGATCTTCTAGAAGAATTAACCGAGTTGCAGCATGATGCCCATGAGATGATTTTAGCGACGACCCATTTTCATCTGGACCATGATAACTGTCTTGAGATCATCGTGGTGAGAGGGAGAGCGAAAGAGATTCGTGCTTTAAGCGACCGGATGATCTCCTTAAAAGGGGTTGACTATGGGAAATTTACCGTCGCACCCATCGGAGATTAAAGAGAACGCAGATAACCTCTTGCTTCTTCAACACGGATGGGCATCTCCTCCGGGTCTCCCCGCCAGATCTCCCTCATTAAGTCCGCCACGGGGGGAAGATGAAGGGAGGCCTGTTCCAGCAGGTGGGGCATGGTAAAGAGCTTACGGGGACTCATCTGTCCCAGGGAGCTTCCCTGATGGAGGATGATCACTTCCTCGGCCCAGTCGGCCACCAGCTGCATGTCATGGGTGGTGATAATCACATTTTTTCCTCTCTGATGGAGTTCCTCCATGATCGCTTGCACCCGCTCCTTCCCTTTAGGATCGAGGAAGGCCATCGGTTCGTCCAAGAGGATCGTAGGGGGATCGACAGCCAGCAGCCCGGCCAGCGCCACTTGCTTTTTTTGGCCAAAGCTTAATTCATGGGGACTTCTTTCCGCTAACGGTTCAATCTGGAGAATTTCCATGGCTTCCCTTGCCCTTTCTTTCGCCTCCTCGTAGGAATAACCGAACTGAAGCGGTCCAAAAAGGAGATCCTCCCAAACGGTTAGGGAGACAATTTGATCGTCGGGATCTTGAAAGAGGACCCCCACCTCTTTGACGAGTTCTTTTTCCCTCCCCTTCACCTCTCGTCCTCGATAGAAGAGACTTCCCTCCTGTACGCGGAAGAGGCCATTCATATGGAAGAGTGTGGTTGATTTTCCGGAACCGTTCGCCCCAATGATCGCTGTCTTTACATGCTCACGAATGGTAAAGGTGAGTTCTTTCAAGGCAAGGGGAGCTTTTGGGGAATAACGGTAAGAAAGGTTTTTAAATTGAAATAAGGGGGTAGGCGATGTTTTGGGGGATTGGTTGGACACAAGTTTCCCTCCTCTTTTTATTTTCCTCGAGGTTAAATGATTGAGAAAACGAGGGTACTTTTCCCCTCCGTTGTCATATTCTTCGTTTGAAGCAGGGTTCGGGTCATCACTTGATGTGATGGGCAACCAAAGAACTTTTGTCTAAAAGGAGCAGTAAAAGGAGGAGCAAAAGAAGGAGTCCTGCTCGTATTCTTTCTTGCAGGCTGCTTTTCGGGAAAGGCTCTCCTTCCCATTTGCCTGCGTAACCTCGGGAGAGAAGCCCTAAATAGATCCGCTCTGAACGGGAAAATGCCCTCAGCAGGAGGCTGCCTAAAAGGCGTGAGAGCGTCCGATAGTTTTTTGGAGAAAACCACCTCTTTCCTTGATACCCTCTGCTTTTAATCCCCGTCATCATCGTTGCCGCCTCATGGGCGAATACCTCCATAAAGCGAAGGGTGAAAAAGATGAGCTGGATCAGAATGGGAGAGAGAGATAAGCTCTTTAAGGCGTGAAGGAAGCGGGGTAAAGGCAATCGGTGAAAAAGGAGGGTAAGCATCTGCATGACGAAGAGAAGCCGGCCTGAGTAGAGGGCCGCCTTCTCTATCCCTGTCATGAAACTTCTCTCATAGATGGGGAAAAAGAGAAAAACAAAAAGAAAGAAGAATCCAAGCACCCGAAGGCGAGAAAGAAGAAGGGCAGTCGGGACCTGATCCCATAAAAGAAGCATCCCCCCCAATAGGAGGAAAAGAAAGAGAGTCCCAAGGTGTGCGGTTAACACACCCAGGACCATGGCGATCAAAAGGGTGAAGACTTTTAACGGAGGATGTTCGATAAAAAGGGGTCGCTCGTACGAGATCTCTTTCATCATCATTTTGCCCCTCACCATGATGTCACTCCCCATCATCTCCGATCAAGAATGGGGCTTTTTGCGAAGAAAAAAACCTAAAAGGAGGAAGAGTCCAAACGTTAGGAGTACGCCGATCATTCCGGCCAATCCTGTGGAAATCCAGGCAGGCACTCCCGGAACGGTGTAATCGGGGAAAAGGGAGGAAAAAAAGGAAGTAGCTCCTTTTATAAATCCTGTCTCTTCCCCCGCTTTCTCAAATCCGTCGGGGTAAGAAGAGGCGAAATAGGAGAGGAAACCGGCAATTCCCAATGAGAGAAGCAGCCAAATCCAGATTTTTTTCATGAATGACCCACCTCGCTTTCTTTCCCCGCATCGATCCGCAGCTTCTGGGGAAGCAATTGTAAGGAGGATCTTGAGGCGAAGGGGAGGATTACCGCCGTGATGATTCCTTCTCCGATGCCGATCAAGCTATGCCAGAGAAGAAGGGAAGAAAAGGCCACACCGTAAGAGACTACTCCTGAGAGCCCTAAAGCGAAAGCGGCCATCAATGCCGCCGCCACGACAGAGGTCCAGGCGGAAATAAAGGCCCTCACCGAGGTAGGCAGAGAGATTCGTTCAAGGAGGCGGTAGATTCCGAGGCTAACTGCAGGAGCAATGACGGCCATGTCGAGGAGGTTAAGCCCCAGGGCTGTTATTCCTCCATCCTGAAAGAAGAGAGCTTGGATCGTCACCACCGTGGTCATGATCAAGGTGGCCGGCCAGAAGCCGAATAAGATGGCGGCAAGGGTTCCGCCCAAAAGATGCCCGGAGGCGGCAGCCCCAAGAAGAGGAAAATTAATCATTTGAGCTGCAAATAGGAAGGCGGCCATGACACCCATGGTCGGAATCATGGGTGGCTCCAGCTTCTTTTTTGCCCATCTGAATCCATATCCGACGACGGTTGCGCTGATCAGAGCGGAACCGGCTAACACGGCAGGAGAGAGAATACCATCCGGGATGTGCATGGGAAAACCTCCGATCCGATTATTTTAACATGTCATTCCATTCATGAGTTTCTGCTATCATCTTATCACGGTAACACGAAATTTAAAATACGTAACACGAAATTCTTCCTTTTTGTCTTTATAACGACATAAACCGCCCTGCTTAAAACGATAAACACCGTGATGGTGTTAGAAACACGCGGATATCTCCAAACCCTGAAATCAGGTATAATGGAATGGGTTGGAAAGGTAGGGAAAGTAGATGATCATAGGGATAGGTACCGATATGGTAGAGATTGAAAGAGTTCGTGGTGTGATCCACCGGAATAAGAGATTTCTCGACCGAATCTTGACGGTAGGTGAGCTCGCCTTTCTTCCCTCTTCGGCGGAGAGAAGGGCGGAGTATGTAGCCGGACGATTTGCTGCCAAGGAAGCTTTCGCCAAGGCGATGGGGACAGGCATCGGTGGATCCCTCTCATGGAAAGATCTCTCGGTCATTGCAGGGGAGCATGGAAAACCCATGATCCTCCTACAATCCCGCCGCTTTCAGGAGGGAGAGTGGACGAGGCGAAAAATCCATGTAAGCATCACCCATGAAAGAAGCATGGCCCTCGCCTTCGTCATCATCGAAGAATAAGGGGCCGTCTTTCTAGGGGTCTTGAACACTTCATCCGCATATCGTCTTCGGAAGTTTCCCTGGGGCTAGTCAGCATATTTGGACATGTGGGTACATAAGATGATAACACGTAGGAGGGACTAATGGTGTTTCTGCTTACGGCACAAACGATGCGTCTAATGGATCGCTTCACCATCGAACAGGTGGGGATCCCCAGTCTCGTCCTCATGGAGAATGCAGGGAGAGCGGTGGCAGAAGAGGTGAAGAAGGAGGTGGAGCCCGAAAAACGGATCCTTATCCTTTGTGGGTCAGGGAATAACGGAGGAGACGGCATGGTGGCTGCCCGCCATCTGATGAATGGCGGTTATCGGGTAAAGGTATGGCTAGCCGGGGAAAAGGAGGGATCCGAGGAGGCGAAGATGGAGCGGGAGATCTTGGAACGAGGCGGGTATCCATATGAGCGTATTCCAGGCAGGGAGACGCAATTCTTTCATGACCTCTCCCAGACAGATCTCCTCGTCGATGCCCTCTTCGGCATTGGAATGACCCGGGAGATCACCGGGAGGATGCGGGAATGGATGGAAAAGATCGTCACATATCTCCCGCCTCGGGTGTTGGCCGTAGACATACCTAGCGGGATCGGCGCCGATGACGGGAAAATCTATGGAATTGCCATTCCGGCAAAGAAGACGGTTACCTTTGGGTATCCCAAATGGGGTCATTTCTTACAGGAAGGGGCCCGTTTTACCGGAGAATTAGTCATTGCAGATATTTCAATTCCTCATTCGGTCGATCAGCGTCTCCCCAATGATCCGGGAAATCCGCGATCGGAAATCGATGAACTGCTTACGGCTGCGGAGATCAAAAGTTTATTCCCCTCATCCGATCGCTTTACCCATAAGGGCAGCTATGGCCATGTCTTCATTGTGGGGGGATCACGGTATTATCCGGGAGCTTCCATGTTAGCTGCCATGGCCGCCCTCAAAGCAGGGGCAGGATTGGTTACCCTAGGGGTTCCTGCTTCCCTTGTCTCCTCCATGGCCGCTTTTTCCCCTGACCCTACCTACCTCCCCTTACCGGAGGAGGAAGGACATCTCAAAGAAGAGGCCTGGGCTGCCGTTCTGAACGAGGCGGAGAACTTTTCTGTCCTAGCGGTAGGACCGGGATTAAGCCGATGGGAGGAAGGGACAAAGGGAATCGCAAAATTGGTCCAAGAATGCTCCACCCCCCTCATCCTCGACGCCGATGCCCTTAATCTCCTGGCGAGGGATCCCTCCATTCTCCATGGGAAAAAAGGAGAGGTTCTCCTTACCCCCCATCCGGGGGAGATGGCGAGGTTAACAGGACGAACGGTTGCAGAGATCGAAGGGGATCGCCCAGGATGGGCTCGGCGTTTCGCCCTCCAGTATGGGGTGCTCCTCCTCCTCAAGGGCAGTTACCCCCTGATTGCCACCCCGTCGGGGAAAATCTACCTCAATCCCAAGGGAAGTGCTGCCCTGTCTAAAGGAGGAAGCGGGGATGTTCTGACCGGGCTGATTGCAGGTTTCATGGCCCAAAAGCATAACCTTCTCGAAAGCACCTTGCTCGCCTCCTATCTGCACGGGGTGATCGGTGAAAAAATGATGGCCAAGGGGGGCCGTACCCTCCTTTCCTCAGAGATTTTATCGTTTGTGGCGGAAGTGATGCAGGAACACAGGACCCTATAAAGGGACCACCTCCCCTCTCATCTTACAGGAAAGGGTTGAGGTTAATTGAGAAAACGAAGGGGACTCTTCGCGGTTCTCACTGCCGGGCTTCTCCTCCTTCTTCTCTCCGGTTGTGGGAGCAAAGGTCCTGACCAGGTGGCGGCCGATCTGGAGAAGAAGATGAAAAGTTTACAAAGCTATATGGCTCAAGGAACGTTAACCCTTAAAACAGGCCAGGCTTCCCAGTCCTATAAAGTGGAAGTATGGCATAAGCGGCCGGACTTTTTCCGCATCGCTTTGACCAATGTGGAAAAAAGCGTAAAACAGATCATCTTGAAAAATCAGGAGGGCGTTTTTGTCCTTACCCCGCATCTGAATAAGAGTTTCCGTTTTCAGAGTAATTGGCCGGATCGCCAGGGGCAGGTTTATCTCTTCGAATCCCTCGTAAATAGTATAATAAACGATCCGGAGAAAAGTTTTGCGACAGAAGAGAATGCTTATCTCTTTCAGGTGAAAGCCAACTACCAGAACCGGACATTGGCCTATCAACGGGTTTGGTTTGATGCGAAGACGCTGGCTCCCAAAAAGGTAGAGGTGATGGACCCTGATTATAAGGTTCTCGTTTCACTGACCTTTGAGGATTTTCGCTTCGATACCAAGTTTGATGATGATGCCTTTGATACCCAGCATAACATGACAAGCTCGAGTGCCCCTTCGCTTCCGGTGATGGGAGAAGAGGGAGCGAACAAAGATTTCTCCGTCATTGAACCGGCATACCTGCCTGATGGGGTAAAGGCTACCGGCATGGATGAGATAGAAAACGAGGAAGGGAAGAAGGTGATTTTCCAATACGGGGGCGTCTACCAGTACACGGTGATTGAAGAGCCGGTAAAGGAGCGGATGGTGATTGCTTCCGAAGGAGAACCTGTCGATTTAGATTTCCTCATGGGAGTCAAGACGGTAAACGGCAACGTAAAAACCCTCCGCTTTACTTACAATGGCGTTGATTTTACCCTCATGACCGCCAATCTTCCCGACGAAGAGATGGTGAACGTGGCCAAATCGGTCTTCGGCCAGACAGGGAAATAGGATCTCCGCTTAGACAAATGCCCAATCCATGGGCATTTTATTTTTTTTAAAACTTGACAGAACCGTTATAACCGTATATAGTGTATATGAACGATAATTCCGATGAGCTTCTCATCGAAGGGAGGGTTGCCCGGTCTATGAGGATCATCTTGTCGAATGCGTCCGAGCTCCCCATTTATGATCAGATCATACGTCAAATCAAACAGGCGATTGTGACGGGGGAGCTTAAAACAGGGGAGATGTTGCCCTCCATTCGAACGCTGGCCAAAGAGTTGCAAATTAGTGTGATCACCACCAAGCGGGCCTATGACGAATTGGAAAAGGAGGGATACCTGTATAGCGTTCCGGGGAAAGGGACATTTGTCGCCGCCGAAAACCTGGAAATGCTGCGGGAAGCCCGCGTGAAGATCGTGGAGGAAAAATTGGCGGAAGCGGTGACGGCGGCCAAGGGAATCGATTTGTCCTTAGACGATTTGCTGGAAATGGTAAAGATTCTTTATGTGGAGGGATAGGACTTGGAGTATAGTCTGGAAGTGAAGAATTTGAGCAAGTCATTTGGCGATTTTGCGTTGGATGGCGTTTCATTCTCTCTACCCCAGGGATATATTATGGGTTTTATTGGGCCGAATGGGGCGGGCAAAAGCACCACCATCCGCATTTTGCTCGGTCTGTTAAAGAGGGATGGGGGGGACGTAAAGATTTTGGGACAGGATCCAATACTTCAGAGCGAGGAGATCAAGCAGAGGATTGGAGTGGTATTTGATGAGAATTATCTCTATGAAACGTTAACCCTCCTTGATATGAAGCGGGTGGTTGCTCCTTTTTATAAAAGATGGGATGAGGCGCGTTTCCGGGAATATATCGACCGTTTTTCCCTGCCCCTGCACAAGAAGATCAAAGATTTATCGAAAGGGATGAAGATGAAGTTCGCCTTAAGCTTAGCCTTGTCCCACCATGCCGATCTCCTCATCTTGGATGAACCCACTTCGGGCCTCGATCCCGTCGTGCGGAGCGAATTTTTGGACATTCTCCAGGAACTGATGGAGGATGAAGGGAAATCGGTCTTTTTCTCCACCCATATTACCTCCGATCTGGAAAGAATAGCCGATTATATCACGTTGATTGATGGGGGAAAAATTCGCTTTAGCATGACAAAAGATGAGATGATGGAACGATATAGCCTGGTGAAAGGGGGAAGGGAACTTCTGACGGAATCGATGAAAGAGAAGTTGATCGGTTTTAAGGAGCATGCTTTCGGGTTTGAGGGCCTGACGGAGAGAAAAGGAGAATTGATGAAGGAATATAAAGAGGGGCTCGTCTTTGAGAAGCCTACATTAGATGAAATAATGATTTATTATACAAGGAGGAATCCCGATGGGACCGCTCGTGCTTAAAGATCTACTCTTGCAAAAGAAATATCTTACGGTGATGATCCTTTACCTTTTGTTCGCCTCTTTTTTCATTACGATGAACGGGAAAGGCACCGAATTTTCTTTTCCCTTTTTTGCCTTCCCCCTGATTTATCTTTTGGGGACCACATCCATGGCCCATGATGAAACGGCTTATCGTTATTTGGCCATTCTTCCCGTGAAGCGGTGGAAGATTGTGGCGGTGAAATATCTGACGGTTTGTTTGTATTTCTTCCTGATCATGACCTTCTATGGACTTGTAGGGGTGATCTTAAACCTTCTTCCTTTCCTTCCCGGATTCCCCCCGATTACATTGGAATCTCTTTTTCTGGTTTTTGCGGGAACCTTGGTTTTTTTCGGCGTCAACTATCCGGTTTTGTTTTGGTTTGGGCCGATCAAGGCGCGCTGGATCAATTTCATCCTTTTCTTTCTCTTTTTCTTTCTCATGAATGTCGCCACAGAATCTCCGGAGATCATGGACCGGGTAAACGACGTTTTAAACGGGCTGGATCGATTCCCCGGGGGAGGGGTCGCCTTATTCACCCTCTTTGCCGTTCTCCTTTATCTTCTTTCCGCCCTTCTCTCTATCCGCCTCTTTTTAAAGCGGGATCTTTAGAACCCTTCATGATTCATCCATGGCGATTCACATCGTCTATGCAGCGGAATAAAGCTTCAATCGTATTTTCAACATTGAACTTCTCCGCAATGCGTCGAATATGGGTTTTAACCGTCGTTTTTTCGACGAAAAGTTTCTTTGCAATGGCTTTGATATTAAAGCCGGCGATTAATAACTCCAACACCTCGATTTCACGAGGTGTTAATAATTTTGTCACCATTTCAGGAAGACGAACGGCCACAGATGGCCTAATCCGTTTGAAGTTCTTATACCAATCTCTTTCCGGTACGAATCGCTCCTCAATACCGATTAACATTTCAGACAACCACGCCGCATAACCTTCTACTTCCTTTCGAGCATCGATGATCAACCCTGCATAGCCAATGAGATCGCTCTCCACATGGCAGAATCTTATTTTAATCGGTGCCGCCACGGTCCAGACCTCTTTCAGATTCGGACAACTGTGCTCCAACCCCCAAACGGCTTTTAGACCCTTGCTTTTTCGCGCGAAGGTAAACGCTTGTGCCCCAAAATGCCATTCATCAATCAACATCCCTCTCGCTAAAACCAAGCCCTTTAGGCGACGTTGCCATTCCACAGAAGAAAGCGCTTCTGGATCGATGACTCGAACGATTTGGAGCGTTTGATCCGTAATCACCATGATCATGTCTCTCATTAAACCATGCATTTGTTGCTTCCGACGAACCCGTTCTCCAATCAAGGAAGATACCATCTTAAGAAGTTCAAGATGCTTCGTTGTCATCTGCTGCCGCTCTGTTTGCACCCTTATTCGAACCGATTCCCCATTCGTCTCGGAGTCAGGTGAGGCAATCTCTTCATTACAGCCCGAAGTGTTACTCCGATCATTCAACACCTCCAAAAGCGCCTCCAGCTCCTCCCTTCCTACATGTACACCATGTATACCCGGATCATTTCGCCGAACATCATTCAATCCGTACAACACTTACCCCTCCTGCGCCGCCAGATGCGCAGTCTGAAGGTGTTGTAAAATCTACCGCGGCAGGCATTATTTACATCTAATATATCATGCAAAATTGAATTGGACAATAACTCCCTCCTATGAGGGATCCTCCGCTTTTGAGACCTTCCCGGAATCTACTTTATACACTTCATGGCATAAGGTTTCGATATCCGCCTTATGATGGGAAGTTAATAGAATTGTGGCACCCCGTTCATTTTCTTTTTTGATCAGGTCATACACCTTTTTTACGGAATCCTCGTCCAATCCGTTCGTCGGTTCGTCCAATAAAATGAGTTCCGGTTCCTCCATAATGGCTTGGGCAATCGCCAGCTTCTGCTTCATTCCTAGGGAATATGCTTTCACATTCCGTTTATCCTCCGGATCCAGTCCCACTTGAACCATGGCTTCTTTAATCCGCTCCGGACCTATCTTTCTCTGAATATCGGCGAGAAACTTTAAATTATCAAACCCTGTATATTGTTCCAAAAATCCGGGCTTTTCCAAGATCATGCCGACGCTTCTCGGGAAAGAGATCGTTCGATGCAGCGTCTCCCCGAATAAAGAGACCTCCCCGGATGTAGGTTTTACAAGACCTGTAATGACGCGAAACAACATCGATTTCCCGGATCCGTTCCGCCCGACAAATCCAATAATTTTTCCTTTTTCAATGGTAAACGATACATCGCTTAATATTTCTCTGCCTTTGATCGTTTTACTTACCTTATTTAACTGAACTGCCACCATCATGATCACCCTCCTAATTAAAATCCATTCTCTTAGCTTTTCGTATGATTAAGGCTGCCAACAGCAAAATGACCAGCCATTCGAGTACCATCACAAGCAGTAAGTACCCGTGGACATTCTCTTTCATCCCATAATAAAGAGGAATATACGGTTCCACAATCCGTGCGCCGGCATAAAAGAGAAGTGCGATTACGATATTGGCCACTTCCACGAGTGTATAAAGCTTCAGCGTAAGCCACAGTAGTGCGTGGACATAAAAGTTAAACGTTAGGCTCATCAAGAGGATCAGCCATTGAAAATCCCAAGCAGCTTGAGCGTGAAAAAATAATGAGCCAACAAAAATAACGGCTATATTGCATAATAAGTAAAAAACGGTGAAAAGAAAGCCCACGATCATTTTGCTCCACCAATAAAGACTTGCATTTTTATACCGAAGAAGTTGGTAGAGTTCAAACGTATGGACAGTCGGTTTCCATACGATCTGCAGCTGTATGAGAAACCCAAAGCTTAGAAAAATCCAATAGATCCAGTTCATTGGGTAATTATTGACCGAACCGTACAATAAGCCTAAGACCTCACTCGTCGTCCACTCGGGGGAAATGATCCCATTCCCGGCGAAAAGCAAAAATTCAAGGATCGGGATACTGAAGATCAACCCTATGAATTTTAGGAAATCTTGCTGTAACAAACGACATTCCAACGCGATAATTTTCAACGGCTCACCTCCTTAATGAAAGAAATCCTTTTGCTTCATCTGTTTGCCAATGATGAACGACATCAAAATAATCATGATACCCAGGAGGATCATCATCACAATCGGCATGACCCGATACCCATACTGTAAAATAAATGGGATGATTACAGTCGTAGATTCTTTATCGAGAATAACGAGAAAAATCATGAAGAAAGAGGCTGTTATCCGATTACTAGCTACTGCAATCGAGGTAAAGAGGAGTCCTATGGCCACAAGCAGTAGAAATAAGATCACCGCAAATAAAGAAAGAGATGATACGTCCGCCAATGGTCGTTGTAGAAAAAAATGATATCCCACTATCCCCGACAAGAGAATAACCAGTGTAAAGAGGAAGGCATATAGAAGGACCAACCAAATAAGGTAGGTGGCAAGATCTTCTCTCCGCCGATATCTTTGCATCATCCACAGGGTATTTAAATCACTATTGATTCCGAGCAATAAAATAAACAATGGATTATATAAAAATTCAAATCGAAACGTCATAATCAAATCTTCCACAGAGATGAAGGTTTTCACCAAAAAAGAAAATAAACCATTCAAAAGAAAGATGATTGGAATGAAGCCAAGAATCGCTGTGTTCTTTTTCTTCCTTAACAAGAAATCCTGAATGACAAACCGAAAAATGTTACGATAAGATGTCACGATTCCTTTTCACTCCCATCACATACAACGCTACGGTAAGCAGCATGAGGATTACGAAATCAATGATAAAGGGAGCGTAGAATAATCTACCTACAGCCTGGCGTGGATCTAGAAAATCAAAAGGATCCCAATTTAATAAATGAAGAGTGCTAAATATGAACCACCCTCCTAGATAGAGCACTAACGGCATAAACAGGATCAGATACCTGTTTTTCAGCCATAAGGAAGCAGCCAAACCGAAAGTTGCATAAGCACCGGCATAGAACGCTCCGATAATATAGTAAACCAGAATATATAGATATGGGGAGACCCTTAATAAATCTGAAAATAGCTCTTTTTTTCTTGAGAGAGCGGTTGAATCGCCAACAACGGCCGTCCCGCGCACCAGTTTGTCATATGCGGCGGAAAACCCCGAATAATCCCAAGTCCCCGATAAGAAGTTCATCAGTGCAATCCCAATCAATAATGGAAGCAAGAAAAGGAGAAAGGAGATGAAAAAGGTGAAAATAAACTTCTTGGTGTAATAATCCTTCCTGCTCCTTCGGCTTAGTTGATAGAGGAGGTTTCCGGTTTCCCGCTCCTGATAGATGGTGTCCACGACTGGCAACGAGACCAGCAGCGGAAAGATAAAATAATAAAAAGAGGAGAAGAAGGCATCAGATAAGCCGATCCAGTATTGGCTAGGGGATATAAGAGCCACTGAATCTGCAAATTCACCATTAATTCTTTGTGTTATATCAAATTCTTCCTTATAGGAGGTAAATCCCTGCCAGACAGCCAATCCTACCATAATGAGTAAGGTAATCAGGCTAATATAAGTAACGTTGCTTTTTAACAGCTTTTGCATTCCGGTCACCCCTTCCATATATAAGAACGTTTGACGATTGTCAAACGTTCAATCTTACCACTTTTTCATCTCTTTTTAGTGCTCTTATTGATCCGCTCTAAATTGACCGGAGTACTCCACTTCATAGATAGACCACCTAGCTGCCCATCCTCGCAATCCAACTGTATGATTTAGTGAGGAGGAATCCAAGTTAAATTCTGCTAAAGTACCGTCAGTAGCATCAAGGTATGTCGCAGATACTTGCTTTTCCGGTGAGACATTTTTGTCATAAACATTCATGTTCATCTTGTACTCACCACCAACACTTAAAATCTGAGCTTGGGCATATGTGTTGTTAAGGTTAGTATCTGTAGTTAACTCTATCCATTGTTGCATCGAAGGTAACACGCCTGCAAAAGAATTCCAAGACGTTCCAGCAAACACAGTTACTGTACTAAGCGTCAATACTGCTACTAAACTAATAACCGTTAAGAACCGTAATTTGTTATTCATCTTAATTCACCCCCTTTCTTTCGTAGTTTTCTCCCTCACGTACAGAACTTTTTGAACCAAAGTGAACACGATGTAAGATTCTTATCTTTTTGATTCATCCCTCCTTCATTTCGTTAGCGAAACCGCGTGAAGATCTATCTTGGTAGTCTAGAGGTTGTAAGGGCTTTATGATTATGTGTCTTACGCGATATCCGCTTCTGGTATAACTATACTATCTTTTACTCCATTTGTCTGTCCTACCAAAAGGAGTACTTTTTTAATCTTCTCAACCTTATTGATCCTCCTAGGAGTAGGACAAACCTTCATTCGGCTCCTATATACACTTTAATTATGAAGAAACTGGACGGTCATTTGCTCCTCTTTCTTCCCATCTGATTCCCCGGGGGAGGGGTCGCCTTTTTCACCCTCTTTGCCGTTCTCCTTTATCTTCTTTCCGCCCTTTTTTCCATCCGGCTATTTTTAAAGCGGGATCTTTAGAACCCTTCATGATTCATCCTTGGCGATTCACGTCGTCTATGTAGCGGAATAAAGCTTCAATATTATTTTCGACATTGAACTTCTCCGCAATGCGTCGAATATAGGTTTTAACCGTCGTTTTTTCTACGAAAAGTTTCTTTGCAATGGCTTTGACTTTGATTGTATTTTTTGCTTTTCGTATGGTGAAAGCTGCCAACAATCCGCACGCTGGCACAAAAGAGTAATGCGACGACTATATTGGAGTGCAAAAAATTGGAGTGCAAAAATGGTTGCCCGATTTTATTGACATACATATCTTGGGTGAATTATAATGGTCCAAATTATACAATTGTATAACGAGGAGATTGAAGCATGGAACCCAAATTGAAACGGCTACCGGATGCGGAATTGGAAATCATGCTCGTGATCTGGAGGGCTGACCAAAGCGTAAGCTCCTCCTACATTTTGGAACAATTGAGGGATAAACGAAAATGGTCATTGCCCACTTTAATGACCGTGCTTGCACGCCTAACAGAAAAGGGCTTTCTATATTGCGAGAAGGAGGGCCGCAACAACAGATACCGTGCTGCCGTATCGGAAAAGGACTATAAGGAAAGTGAAGGTAAATCAACACTGATGAAGTTGTTTGGCAACTCTGTCCAGGACATGGTTCTGTCCTTGTACAATGGGAAGGCGATTACCAAAAACGATCTTATAGAGCTTCGGAAACTGATTGATAAAGTAGAAAAGGAGGGGAGCTGATGCTTTCAAGCGTATTCAAAGACTATCTGATCACTTCAGCGACGACGAGTCTGCTGATAGTGAGCTTGCTTCTTCTGACTCCCCTGCTGCGCAAACGTTATACAGCAAAATGGACCTATTGGATATGGGTAATTTTAACGATCCGTTTACTACTACCTTTCAATTTTCCTTTTAGTAGTAATCTTATAGAAATCCAACTTCCTGAAAGACAAACCATAAATTCTGGTTTTCAAGAGGGCACGCTAAAGGAGACGCAAGTCAAACCAACAATCGCCGATCAGCCGATACAAGCAGTCGTCGAATCGGCAATCGAAAGCCCTTCGCTATTCTCCATTATTGCCATAGTCTGGCTTATCGGGGTCATGTTGTTTTTACTTTACCATGTTGTAGGGTACTACACATTTAGACAACAAGTGCTCCGATGGAGCAGGCCTATAGAGAATAAACGTACTGCTGCCCTGATCAAGAACGTTTTTGTCCAGTTGGGTGTTCCGCCATCGGTTACAGTGCTCACGAGCGAAAAGGTCCCGAACCCGATGATTGTTGGTTTCAGAAAACCGCTGCTATTTTTGCCGCATGAAAAGTATTCCAGAGATGTATTGTATTTTATTATCAAGCATGAACTGGTACATTATAAGCGCCATGACATGATGTTTAAGCTGCTGCTACTGACGGTGCATGCCCTCCATTGGTTTAATCCGTTCGTATGGTTGTTGGTGCGTGAAGCTAGCCGAGTCATAGAAATCTACTGTGATGAAACCGTCGTAAGCAAACAAAGCTTATATTATCGCAAGAAATATTGTGAAGCCATTTTATCTGCCATGCAAAGCCCAAACCCCAAGTTTTTGGCCTTATCCACTAACTTTATCGGAGGAAAAAATGCGATGAAACAAAGGTTCATGTCCATTCTTAGTATGAAGAAAAAACGAAATGGTGTTGGCCTTTTCTGTACCTTCGTACTTCTGATCGGAACGCTTGGCGTATTGGCCGCCTGCACAAACATATCGAATGGCAAGGAAGCAATTAAACCCGGTACGATTTATTCGAGCATCGACGGGGACCCAATTGTTGCGTATGATGCCGGCAATTCGTATTCCATAAATGCGGACGGCACCGTTTCTGTCTCTTACCGGAACGGGGCCGTTACAGTGAAAACGCCTTTAAAATTAGATAAGACCAGAGAGACATGGGACAGAGGAATAAGCGCGAGCGGATTTTTTATTTCCGAGGATAAAACGGCCATCGTGTATAATCCTCAACCTGACAAATTATCGCCAGTCCATGTTCTGATTAGTGACGACATGGGAAAAACGTGGAATGATTATATCATTCAAGGCGCAAAGGGAAATGAGTTATTCATCGGTTTCACGTCGAAAAATGAGGGTTGGATGGTCAGCGGCCACTCCCGCGGCGTTGGAAGTGCATTGAATTATGTGTTCCAGACCTCGGATGGCGGGAAGACATGGGAAGAAGTTGGGAACCCCAATGATATTTATTCGGAGCATCTGACAGGCGTAGGTTTTTCCAACAGGGATATTGGCTTTTTAGGGTACAGATATTTTATGGATGATGGTCCGGTCATTTATTGGACCAAGGACCAGGGCAAATCTTGGGGGAAACTTTCTGTACCCCTTCCGGAAAAATTCAGTCAATATAAAAAAGATCCCCTTTCTCCCATTTTTAACGGAAAGGAAGGGATCTTTCCAATTGCCCTCATTGATCCGGAGACTGGTGTCATAGGGACCATTGATCTGTACAGCAAAGACGGTGGGCTAACATGGGTTTATGACGAGAAGTATGATAAACTTTTTAACAAAGCCTTCGGTATCGCCTACTGATTAAAATTCAACTCCAACGAAGTGATCTAAAATCCTGCGGTCAAAATCCAACTCCACATTTATCTTTTCCTGATGTTTTACCCCATCTTTTGTCTCCCAGTGAATGATAAAATACGTTTTCTTTACGATATCCTGGACACCCAAATCATTCGGAGGATATGCACCTCCACCACCTGTCACGAAAGATGCATTGTCGTCTAATCTGTCAACTGGGACGGAATAAGTTGCGTGAGGGATCGTGCCACCTTTAAAATCATCATAGATTTCCACCAAAATTCCTCCCGTTAATTGATTGGGGTCTGCTACATACGTAATGTTGGCACTCCCGCTTACTGCGCCATGATGGGTTATCCAAACAAATTGATAGTCTGAGATCTTCCAGTGTTCTCCTTGTCCCTTCATCTTCAGAAAGTAGGAATTGTGATTGATTGTGGTAGGAAAGTAAACCTTGACGATCGTGAATGTAAGAATATTCGTTAGTATGATGGCTCCAATCATCCATTTTAAATTTAGTTTCATTTTTTCCCATCCTTTGTGTACTTAAAATCGTTTGAGCTGAAGTGTACCAAGGGTAATCAGAATAATTATACGATCTTTTACTCCATTTGTCTGTCCTATCAAAAGGAGTACTTTTTATATCTTCACAACCTTATTCGCCCTCCTAGAAGCAGAACAAGCATTCATTCGGTTCCTTTGTTTACTATGAAGAAACTGGACGGTCATTTGCTCCTCTTTCTTTCTGTCTCAACGTATGAAAAATATCTCCGAAGTGATTTTTTGGGGGCGCGTTGAAAGCCATAGACGCATGACAATCTTTAGAACCCTTCTTGCGAAATGCGGGAAGGAGGACTATCATAAGGGGGTAACCGATCGGATGACGGTGAAAGATGCGTCTTGCAGTACCCAATGAATCGGGTGGCGAATGTACAGAAAAGTATTAACGGTAAGAAACCCAAGTTTGGGGAAATGAAGGATTCATAAAGATCAAAGGAAAGGGTTAGAGATGGAGAGATACGGCTGTCGACCGACTTATATTGAGCTAGACTTGGAAGCCCTCGCGCATAATGTGAGAGCGATCCGGGAGCATCTCCCTGAGGGAACGGAAGTGATGGCGGTGGTTAAGGCGAATGCATACGGACATGGAGCGATCCCGATCGCGAGGGCGGCGCTTAAAGCAGGGGCAACCCGTCTCGCCGTCGCTTTATTGGAAGAGGGATTGGAACTGCGCAGGGCCGGAATCGAAGCGCCCATTTTGGTCCTCGGGTATACCGATCCGGGCACTCTTCCCTATGCACAGAGGGAAAGAATTGCCGTATCCATCTTCACGGAGGATCAGGTGGAACGAGCGATTCCCCATCTATCTCCCCAGTTTCCCCCTTTATTGGTCCATCTCAAAGTGGATACCGGCATGCATCGCATCGGTTTTCTTAGCCCCGAATCCTTTCTTCGTGCGGCGAAGAGGATCGTAGATTCCGAGGTAATGGTGTTGGACGGGCTCTTTAGCCATTTCTCCATGGCCGACGACCCCACATCAGATTATTCGGTGACGCAGTATCGACGCTTCCAGGAATGGATGGAGCGGTTAAAGAGGGAAGGGATTCACCCGAAAACGATCCATATCAACAACAGTGCAGGCAGCCTTCGCTTTCCGGCGTGGGGCCATACGATGGTCCGATTCGGCATTAGTCTCTACGGCCTCTACCCTTCCGAAGCGGTGGAGAAAGAAGGGATTCTCCCCCTTCAACCTGTCCTCTCTTTGAAGACACAGATCGTCCAGGTGAAGGAGCTTCCCGCAGGAGAACCGGTCAGCTATGGTGGAACCTACGTCACATCCGTTCCTTCCCGGATCGCAACGCTTCCCATCGGATACGGGGATGGGGTGGACCGGAGGCTCTCCAATCGGGGAGTTGTGCTGGTTCACGGGAGAAGGGCGCCCATTGTCGGCCGTGTCTGCATGGATCAATGCATGATCGACGTGACCCACATTCCCGGGGTACAGGTGGGGGATGAAGTGATCCTCATCGGAAGACAGGGAGGGGACGAGATTCGGGTGGATGAGATAGCCTCCCTCTTGGATACCATCAACTATGAAGTGGTGACTCGCCTTTCCGCCCGCCTGCCGAGAATTGTAAAGGAGCAAACCGCATCATCGACTTTCTGAAATCCCCACAGCCATTGATCTTGAAACGAGAGGGATTATCTGCTACAATTAACCTTGTTATCGATGGGACGGAATCGGAGATGCAGCTAAGATTCGGGTTAATCGATGCACAAAGGCAAGCGAGAGACGCGTTTTGTTTAGTATAATTTTTACAAGCAAGACGAATAATGGAAATAGTTTGGGCTAGCGTGGAGGTGTGTCTCGTTGTCAAAATCGAATACTAAGCGCATTGTCGTGAGTATTCCTCAACCGCTTTTGCAGGAAGTAGACGGCATCGTACGCCGGGAAAGCTTAAACCGAAGTCAGTTTATCCGGGAAGCGATGAAACTTTATCTGCGTGAGAAGAGAAGGCGCCTGATCAGAGAGAGCATGCAGCAGGGGTATCAAGAGATGGCTCGCATCAATCTTAACATTGCATCGGAGGCTTTTCTTGCGGAAGAAGAGGCAGATCTCACTCTAGACCGCTTAGTAAGTGGGGTGTAGGGCTTGATTGTGAAGAGGGGCGATGTATTTTTCGCCGATTTATCTCCCGTCATCGGGTCAGAACAAGGGGGGATGAGGCCGGTACTCATCATACAAAATGATATCGGCAACCGCTTTAGTCCGACGGTGATTGTTGCAGCGATTACCGCCCAAATCCAAAAAGCAAAGCTCCCCACCCACGTAGAAATTGAAGCGAAAAGCCACGGTTTCGACCGGGATTCAGTCATTCTGCTGGAACAGATTCGTACCATTGATAAACAGCGCCTAACCGACAAGATTACTCATCTGGACGATGAAGTAATGGAGAAGGTGAACGACGCGCTTCAGATTAGTTTAGGTTTAATCGATTTTTAAAAAAGATCAAGATGTGAAGAGAAAAAACACCATCTGCATAACGAATGGTGTTTTTTATCTTTTTCATGGTATGATGTTTATAAAAGGAAAAAAGAGGTGAGAGCGGTTGAGAAATGTGATCATTAGCAGAATCTCTCGTTTTATATTCACGGAAAATCAGTTAAAAGCGGTGTGGGAAAGGCTAAACAAAGGGGTGTCATTTCAAGGAGCCACTCCTGAACAATTAATGGAGTTGGCAAAAAAAGAGCTGGAGAATTCTTCCCTTCAAGACCTAGCCCATCACATTCCCGGGATGGGTTACCGAGATGACGGAGAGATGGTAGGGAAAACCATAGCGGAAAAAAGTGTTGGGCTTACTCTGCACATGGAAGTAATTGACACCGATCTGGAAGGAGACGGAACCACCCTTGTCCTGGACCGAGTTTTAAAAGTAGCTTGTGAGGAATGCGGGTTCATTTTTTATGTAGACGATATAAACGAAGAGCTCTCCCACTTAAAATGTCCTCATTGTCAGGGGAAAGTTCATGCGATCACCACCCACAGCATGATGAAGAGAGAGGAGAAATCCTTTTAGGAAAAAATTGTGATATACTGATTTAAGGAAGATGGTTCTTTGGGGAAATCGAAAAAGGAGGAACCTCTACATATGGAAAAAATCGTTTTAGGAAATTCAGGGCTTACTGCAAGCCGAATCGGATTGGGTACATGGGCGATTGGCGGTTGGATGTGGGGGGGAACGGATGAGGAAGAATCGATCCGCACCATTCTAAAAGCCCTTCATGAAGGGATCACCCTGATTGACACAGCCCCTGCCTATGGCGCAGGCCGTTCAGAGGAGATTGTGGGTAAGGCGCTCAAAGAATACGGACAACGCGATCAAGTGATCGTGGCGACCAAAGTAGGTCTTGAACTCCTTCCGGGAGGTGGAGTGCGGCGGAACGCATCAAAGGCAGCCATTCAAAAAGAAATTGAGGATTCATTGCGGCGTCTCCAAACCGATTACATTGACCTTTATCAAGTTCACTGGCCCGATCCCCTCGTTCCGATTGCGGAAACGGCCGAGGCCTTACATGACCTGCTGAAGGAGGGGAAAATTCGCGCCATTGGAGTTAGCAACTTTTCTCCGGAGCAGATGCGTGAGTGGATGGAAGTGGCGCCGCTTCACACCGACCAACCGCCGTACAATCTTTTTGAACGGGAAATCGAAAAAGATGTGCTGCCGTTTTGCCGGGAGCACCATATAGGCACCTTACTCTACGGAAGCCTTTGCCGTGGTTTGCTTACGGGGAAAATGAGCAAGGATACGGTCTTCCAGGGGGATGATCTGCGAAAAGTAGATCCGAAGTTTCAACCACCGCGATATGATCAGTATTTACAAGCCGTGGAAAAACTAACGGATCTCGCACGTTCCTATGGAAAGAGCCTCACCGAATTCGCCGTACGATGGATTCTTGACCAACCGGGTGCTTCCGTCGCCTTATGGGGAGCCCGGCATCCACAGCAGTTGGACCCTGTGAAGGGGATAGACGGGTGGCACATTCATGAGGCAGACCTAAAACGCGTCGATGAGATCCTCGCGGAAACGATCCAGGATCCGGCAGGACCGGAATTTATGGCTCCTCCCTCCAGGGATCATTGACACATAAGACCATCCCATAGGTCCTCTTCCAAAACAGAGGAGCATAGAACCATCATTCTTCGCGCAGATAGGAGCGGAACATACGAGGGAAAGGACATCCTGACGCAGGATGCCCTTTTTTATCCCCTCCATTTCAAAAAGATTGCAGGAACTGTAAGAGAAATGTAGAATAATGAAAAAGTGTCGTTTTCGTCTTGAAGGATTACGTGTAGCACGATTGAACGAAAGAAGAGTGATTGAGAGCACGGGAGGGACATCCGGTGAAGAATGTGAAAAAGATTTGGAAGAGAAAAACGAAACGAAAGGAGGAAGATCGAGGGGAAAGAGAGATTCCCTTTCGGCATTCTCTGGCTTTCCAGCTTACGGCGAGCTATCTGGCGGCCATTCTCCTCTTTGCCGTCCTCATGGGGGGAATCGTTACGCCCATCCTTACCAACCAACTTACGAAATCTCTCTCGGCTCAGGCGGAGGAAAACGCAGCCAATGTGTTAAGCAACGTAAAATCTTTTAACGACTCGATGTTGGATGGGGTAAAGGCGATCGCCATGACACTTTCCCGCTTCTCCAATTCGAATGACATAAGTGCCCTTTTATATAACATTAATTCCAACACGGATCGGTTTAAAGAACTTCTTTACATAGACATGGAGGGGAATGTGGTCGCCAAAACGGGCTTTATGAGGGATGGAACCTTTTCCGCCGATGGGAAGCAATCGTTTAAAGACCATCCTTTTCTGACGGAGACGATCAAAAAAGGGAGCTATATCAGCCCCATCCTTCCCCACTCCACATTAAGCAACGCCTTTGAGATCGATTATGCGGCTTCGGTCATTAACCCGTTGGGGCAAAAGATCGGAGTGGTCGTTGCCAAGGCGAACACGATGTCCTTTTGGAATGCGATGCGGGGAGAAAAGAGAGACGCAAGCAGCCATACCTTTCTTCTGAATAAAGAGGGGTTGTTGGTAGCCGCCGATGATAAAGAACTGCTCAAACAACAATTTACGGATGAAAAGGGGAATGCGATTGCCAAAGAAAACTTGAAAGGGGACTGGCTTCTTAAGGATGGTGCCGTGAAGCAACTGATGGATACAAAGGGAAAGGCACAAGAGACGTTTACTTCTTCAGGGAGGTATGCGGGAATCGACGGGGCAGAAACGATTGCCGCCTTCGCCTATGATCCGAAAACGGGACTCAGTGCCTTTGTAGAAACACCTGTCTCGATTGCCTTTGCACCGGTACGGATGGTGCAGGCCATTCTCATGGCGGTCATCCTGGTTACCTCCCTCCTCGTTCTCCTGGGTGGATTCTATTTCTCCCGGAGAATTACACGCCCCATTCGTCATATTGTAAAGGTAACGGAAAAAGTAGCCAAAGGGGATCTTACCCTCCGTACTTCATTGGATAGGAAAGATGAATTAGGACTTCTCTCCCGCTCTTTTGATGCGATGATCCAGGAATTGGCCGGCATCGTGATGGATGTGGAACAATCTGCAAAGAGAACTCAGGATACGGCGGAGAAACTGGTGATGAGTTCTAAAGAGGTGGTGACCGGCGCCGAACAAGTGGCGTCCACCACGGAACACATCGCCTCCGGTGCAGAACGGCAGGCGCAGCTGGCCGCATCGACCGACGAAGGAGTTCAGGCGATGCGGAGGATGGTGGGACAGGTGGAAGAGCGGATGGAAGAGGTGTTGAGCCATGCCCAGGGAACCCGCCATTACATTGAAACAGGGCGGCAAGCATTGGAGAGACTTTTGGCAGGGATGGAGAGACTTACCCTCAATTCGAGCAATAGCGCTCAGGCCGTAAAGGAATTAGCGGAGAAAACGGAAGAAATCGGAAAAATCGTCGAAACTTCCGATGAGATTGCAAAGAGAACCAATCTCCTCGCGATCAATGCGGCGATCGAAGCGGCCCGGGCCGGGGAGCAGGGAAAGGGATTCGCCGTCGTTGCCTCGGAGGTACGGAAACTGGCGGAGCAGAGTTCATCCTCTTCCAAACAGATTGCAGAGATCATCTTAACGGTAAAAGAGGCCGTCCATTCTGTCGTCGACCGGATTGAGTCCAGCATCGAGCTGGCCGTTGCCGAAAACAAAGGGGTAGAACATTCAAAAGAGGCCTTTTCCTCTATTTCCCGTTCCATGGAACAGGTTGAAACATCGGTACGAATGATCCGGGAGATCGTGGCGGATCAGAGAAGCCAAGTGGAAGCCATTGCGGATCAGGCAAGATCCTCAGCGGCGCTGGCCCAGGAAACCTCTGCCGGAGCAGAAGAAGTAGCCGCCTCCTCCGAAGAGACTTCTACGATTATGGAGGAGATGCATCGCAGCATTGAAGTATTGGAGGAGACCGCACGGGGTCTTCGGGATATGGTAGCCCGCTTTCAGGTAGGCACCATCACCATGCCTTCCGAAAAAGGGTGATGGAATCTCTGCCCTGGAGGATTTTTATGCGTTTGGGAGGGGGAAGGGTGAGGAAAAAGAAGGGGAGCCCATGGGGAAAAAAGTTCAATGAGTTGGAAGGATGGCGAGGGGATGATTTTCTCCAACATTGGGTGGAGGAAATCTCCCTTCAGGATTTTCAAAAGCCCTTTCTCCACAAGGTGCGGTATAATCCGCGCCTTCGTACCACCGGGGGACGGTATCTTCTAAAGGACCATTCCATAGAAATTAACCCAAAACAATATGAAGTGAACGGGCGCGATGAGGTTCTTCGCATCATCCGCCATGAGTTATGCCATTACCACCTCCATCTGGAGGGGAAGGGGTTTCGTCACCGGGATCGGGATTTTAAAGAACTTCTGGCCAAAGTGGGAGGAACCCGTTTTTGTCAACGGATAGACAAAAGGAAATCTCCCTGGCCCATCCGTTACCTGTTCCGCTGTTTGGGGTGCGGGATGGAATATCCCCGAAAGAGGAGGATGAATCCTGCCTTCTATCGATGCGGCAAATGCGGAGGGGGGCTAACGTTGATTCCGCTTTCTTTTAAGAAAGAGTATAATGGGATGAGAGGGAGAAAGGGAATGTAAGGATTAGATTTCGGAAAAAGGCGGGTTCTGAGGATGGTAAGCGAAATGATATCTCATTCGCCGGAAGAGACAAGGGCGATTGCCCAAGCCTTAGCTTCCTTTCTTCAACCGGGAGATGTTCTTTCCCTTGTTGGAGACTTAGGAGCAGGGAAGACCACTTTTACCCAAGGTCTTGCTTTAGGGTTAGGGATATCAGGCAGAGTAAATAGCCCTACCTTTACCCTGGTTAAAGAATATGAAGGGCGGCTCCCCCTTTATCATATGGATCTTTACCGTTTAACCGGTTATGAGGAATTGGGCTTTGATGAATACTTCTATGGTTCTGGAGTAACGGTGATCGAATGGCCGGAGGTTTTGGGGGAGGAGCTTCCTCAGGAGAGGTTGGAGATTGCCTTCACCTCAGATGGGGAGGTGCGGCGTCTCCGTTTCATTCCCTATGGAAAGCAGTATGAAGAACGGATAAAGGAGTTTATGCATGATTACATTAGGCATCGATACCAGTAACCTCCCTTTGGGAATCGCTTTGCTTTCCGAAGGAAAGGTGCTGGCAGAGTGGACCTCCAATGGAGAGAAAAATCATTCGATCCGTCTCATGCCTGCCATCGCACAAGTTTTTAAGGAGACGGGAGTTCCCCCGGAAAAAACCGATTTGGTGGCCGTGGCGCAGGGTCCGGGGTCTTATACCGGAGTCCGTATTGGCGTCGCTACGGCGAAAGCCTTGGCTTGGGCTTGGGAGAAACCTTTAGTGGGCATCTCCAGCTTAAAAGCCCTTGCCCATCAGGTGCCCTTTTTTCCTGGGCTCATTGTCCCCTTTTTTGACGCCAAGAGGGGGCGCCTTTACACGGCCGCGTATCGATGGTCCCAAGGAGCATTGGAAGAGGTGATTCCTGAGAACATTTTTCACATCGAGGAACTTGTAGAGAGACTGAAGGAAGATGAGGAAGCGGTTCTATTCCTGAGCGAGGATGCGGAAAAGGTAAGGGATTTTCTCGAGAAGGCCTTAAAGGCAAAGGCTTTCTTTCTCCCTGGGGAGTATTCCCTCCCCAGGGCTTCTCATATTGCCCGCCTGGGTGAAATTCGCTACCTGGATGGAGAAAAGGAGGATCTCCTCTTTACACCGAACTATTTGCAAAGGACGGAAGCGGAGGTGCGTCTTCAAGAGAAGATGGGAGAGTGAATGCATGGGGGGTTTTTGGTTTCGGAATATGAGCCTAGCCGACGTGAAGGCAGTGGCGGAATTGGAGAGAATTTGCTTTACTCTGCCATGGAGTGAGCAGGCTTTTACGAACGAGTTAACCCGTAACCTCTTTGCCCGCTATTATGTGCTGGAAGGAAAAGAAGGAATCGTGGGCTACGGGGGAATGTGGGTGGTGATGGATGAAGCTCATGTGACCAATGTGGCGGTCCATCCGAACCAACGGGGTAAGAAACTGGGAGAAAAGATGATGCGTAAACTGATGGAAGAGGCACGGAAGTTAGGGGCGACACAGATGACCTTAGAAGTGCGGGTGACGAACTACGTCGCCCAAAACCTGTATCGCAAATTGGGGTTTAAAGAGGCAGGGGTTCGCCCGCGCTACTATTATGATAATTATGAGGATGCCCTCATCATGTGGGCCGATTTAAGAAATGAAGGCGAATGAAAATCGCGTAACGGAGGGAAGCATTTGTCTCAAGGGATCATCTTAGGCATTGAAACCAGTTGTGATGAAACCTCTGTAGCCATCGTACGAAATGGGCGGGAAATTCTCTCCAACGTGATCTCTTCCCAAATCGAGCTTCATAAGCCCTTTGGGGGAGTCGTTCCGGAAATCGCATCCCGGCGCCATGTGGAAACGATCCTCCCCATTCTTGAAGAAGCTCTTTCGCTGGCAGAGGTGAAAAAGGGGGAGATTGACGGAATTGCTGTAACAGCTGGTCCGGGGTTGGTTGGGGCTCTTCTCGTCGGCCTTTCCACCGCCAAAGCCCTCTCCTTCGCCCTGGGAAAACCCCTCTTGGCGGTGAACCACATCGCCGGACATATCTATGCCAACCGTTTTGTCAAAGAATTCCGTTTCCCCCTCATCGCTTTGGTCGTCTCCGGAGGCCATACGGAGCTGGTGGCGATGGAAGAACATGGCCGGTTTCAGGTGTTGGGCGAAACCCGGGATGATGCGGCAGGGGAAGCGTATGATAAGGTGGCCCGGGCCTTAGGGCTTCCCTATCCGGGAGGCCCCGAAATTGACCGTTTAGCACAGGAGGGAAAGGACCTCTACGCTTTCCCCCGTCCCTTTTTGGAGGAGGATTCGTTCGACTTTAGCTTCAGCGGCCTTAAATCGGCCGTGTTAAACCGGATCCATCAAGGGGAGAAAAACCGCGATGCACTTCGTCCGGCCGATGTGGCGGCCAGCTTTCAGGCTGCCGTCGTTGAGGTGCTGGTTGAGAAAAGCATAAAGGCTGTGGAAAAATTTCGGGCGAGACAACTTCTCCTAGCCGGAGGGGTGGCGGCCAACCGCTCTTTGCGAAAGGCTTTAACCAAACGGGCAGGCGAAGCGGGAGTAGAGCTCCTCATCCCCCCCCTGTCCCTATGCACCGATAATGCGGCGATGATCGCAGCTTTCGGACAAGTCCTCTATGAACGGGGGGAGTTTTCCGATCTCTCCTTAAACGCTTATCCCCAACTCTCCCTCGCATAAAAGAAAAACCTTCATGAAAAACTAAAAGAACGATTCAGAAAGGAGTCGTTCTTTTTTTGTTGTGGATTTCACATCTGTGGATAACCTGTGGATCTTGTGGATTTGTTCCCTTCTCCCTCTCCGATAAGGGGGAGAGATTATCCACAGCTGTGGAGGGGTTTTGCACATCATTCTGTGGATAATGTGGAAATAGCGTCGAAACTTGTAGAATAGGCGGGAACGGGCTGTGAATAAGTTTGTGTTTTTCCTTCTCCTTTTTAGCGGGCCATATTTTCTGTTTTTTTCAGATTCGGTACGTGCAGCGGAATGGGTACCGCCAAAGGGAGGGATTCTCCTTCTCCTCGTCGACGATTTCACCTTTCCCTGCATAAAAGATTGGATGGCAGATTCACCCGATTTCCGCCGTCTGGTAGAGCGGGGATACATCGGGGCCATGACGATGCGCACCTTGGGGGGAAAGGGAGCGGCTCATCAAATGGCCACCCTCATCACAGGGAGAAGGGAGGTGGGGAGTTCCTCCCTTCTTCATCCGTTCCATTTTGCGGGAAGAAATGCATTCTTTCTCTTTCCGCCTGGAGGGAAAAGCTCCTTTTCTTATGCAGAAGGAGTGGGAAACCGCCTTCGGGAGGGGGGGATCGACTCCCTTTTTATCTATGAGAATGGGGTTGGAACCGACTTCCTCGAGCATCCGGGATCTTCCTTTGTCGTGGATCGCAGGGGGTGGGGGAAAAGGGGCGAATGGAGGGGGGGTGTGCCTGAGCGAGAAGCGACCTTTATGGTGAAGGAGTGGAGAAGAAAAAAACGAACGGGATGGGCTTCAAAGCTTCCGATTGCAGGAACGGAGACGATTTTGGAAAGGAAGGAGTTGCTCTCCTTCCTCCTGTGGAATGAAGCGGTTTACGGAGAGGATCGGGAAATCTGGATCACTACCGTACGCCTTGATCCCCTCTCGGAGAGGAGGGGGGATTTTCTAGCTCCCCTCCTCTTTCTCCCACCGAGGAAGGGAACGGGGAAAGAGGGAGGAGGAATCTTAACTTCTCCTACGACAAAGAGGGAGGGATTCGTGGCCAATGTGGATCTCTTTCCCTCTATTCTCTCCCATTTTGGCCTTTCTTCTCCGGTAAGGGAGGGGAGATCTATAGAAAGGGTGGAGGGAAAGGAGCTTCAATCCTTTTTTTTCGATGAGCTGGAGAAAGCCTTCTATGTTCACAGGACGCGCCCTTCTTTTCTCTACCAAGTCATCGTTATCCAAGTGGGGGGGCTGTCTTTCCTCTTTCTCGTTGGGATTCTGATGAGGAGAATCCCCTTTTGGATGAAGAAGGCTGCCCATTATCTTCTCCTTTATATTCTCCTCATCCCCTTTTTCCTTCTTATCTTGGGTGCGAAAGCACCCGCTTTACCCTTTTGGCTTTATCATCTCTATCTGGCGGCAGGCGGGGTTCTGATCGCCTTTTTTTTGCGACGGCTTGAGATCGGTAAGATTTACTTATGGATTAGCGGCCTCTATGTGGGGGCTTTGCTTCTCGATGGCGTGTTGGGGAATCCGATGATGAAACACTCCTTTTTAGGATATGACCCCATTATAGCGGCCCGTTTCTACGGAATCGGCAATGAATATGCAGGTCTCCTCATCGGAGGGGGCATACTCTTTCTTTACCTTCTCTTAGAGTTTCGCCGAGGTGTTTTCCCCCATCTTCTCCTCTATGGAGGTATCCTCCTCTATTTTGCCCTGCCTAATTTGGGGACCAATGCCGGGGGCTTTCTGGCTTGGCTTTCTTTTCTCTTCTTTCTTCTTCCCCGTTTGGGGATCCAGATTAGAAAAGGGGGCGGAGTGATTTTTGGAGGATTGTTGGGAGTTTTTCTCTTCTCTCTTTTTCTATTATCCCAATGGGGGGTGGACGCCGAGGAGAAATCTCACGTGGGGTGGATTTTGGAGCAGACCGCCAGAGAGGGACCTAGGGTTTTGATGGAGATGATGATGAGGAAGGTGAAGATGAATCTCCATCTGGTCCAAGCCTCGACATGGAATAAACTTTTCTTTTTCTCCCTCCTCGTTTTGGCATGGCATCTCCTTCGCTCCCGGCCGATCGAGAGGGGCTCCCTCACATATTGGGACAGGGCGTTGCGTGCCCTCTTCTGGGTGAACATGGTGAGTCTTACGGTAAACGATTCCGGTTTGGTGTCGGCAGCCATGGGGCTCCTCTTTGCTGTAACTCCCCTGTTACACCTTGCAATCCTTCATTCCTTTCCCTCTTCTAATTTAAGCGTCAGTTCTTCCCAAAATTGAAGAAGTTGATCCAATTCGTTTTTGAGTGCCTCCAGTTCCCGGTGCAACTTCAGCGTTTGATCATAATTTGCGTAGATTTCGGGGCGTTGAAGCTCCCCTTCCTTCTCCTGGATGCTCCGTTCCAGTATTTCAATCTGCTCTTCCGTCTCCTCCATCTGCCTTTCCCACTTGCGCCGTTCCCTTTTTTCGGCCTTTAGTTCTTCATAGGAAAGCGGCTCTTTTGGGGAATGAACCCTTTCGTTTCGGCTTCGCTCCTCTTCCTTTTCTCCCCGGAGTGTACCCCTTTCATGCCGCTCCTCCACCCCTTTTGCTCCCCTTCCCAGAGCCGTTTTCTCTTTTTCCCTCTCCTCCCGCTCCTCTTTTTTTTCCAGATAATAATCATAGTTCCCCAGATAAGAGGTGATCCCGTCCGAGGTAAGTTCCAAAGTCCGGGTGGCAATCTTGTTAAGAAAATAGCGGTCGTGGGAGATGAAGAGGAGGGTGCCCGGATATTGGAGGAGTGCCTCTTCTAATGCTTCTCGGCTCGGGATATCCAGATGGTTGGTGGGCTCATCGAGGAGAAGGAGATTGGCCCGGCGGAGGAGGACTTTCAACAATTGGAGCCTGGCCCTTTCCCCTCCGCTTAAGACGGTTACCTTCTTCTCCACCTCTTCCCCCCGGAAGAGAAAGCGACCCAGCCAGGTTCGAACCTCCCGCTCCGGGGTGAGGCGGTGCTCATCCCAGATTTCATCGATCACCCGCTTTTCCTCATTTAGCTCCTCCTGTTCTTGATCATAGTAGGCGGTTTTCACCTGGCTGCCCCAGATGATCTTGCCGCCTAACGGATGAAGTTTTCCCATCAAGGTGAGGAACAAGGTGGTTTTGCCGACGCCGTTTGGCCCTACGATGGCCACCCTTTCTCCCCGTTCAATCTGGAAGCGGAGGGGTTTTGTAAGAGGGGTTGGCTGTGAGAAGGGTTTTTCGTATCCGATCGTAAGGTCTTCAACGGTTAGGACTTCAAATCCGGAAATTTGATCCACTTCAAATTGAAAGGAGGTTAATCCGGGAGGAGAGGAGGGAGGCTCGAGACGCACCATCTTTTCCAGCTGCTTTCTGCGGCTCTGCGCCCGTTTTGTCGTGCTGGCCCGGGCGATATTCTTCTGCACGAACTCTTCCATCCGCTTGATTTCCTCTTGTTGAGCCTCATAGGCTTCTTTTTGCCGCCTCCTCTCCTCTTCTCTTTGGCGCAGATAGGCGGTATAATTGCCTGCGTAGGAATGAAGTTTTCCTCCCTCCAACTCGTCGATACGGGTGACCAGCTTATCCAGAAAATAACGGTCATGGGAGACGATGAGGAGAGCCCCCGGATAGGTGCGAAGGTAATTCTCCAGCCAAGCGAGGGTGGAGAGATCGAGATAGTTGGTCGGCTCGTCCAGGATGAGGAGATCGGGTTCGGTGAGGAGGAGTTTCACTAAGGCAAGTCGCGTCTTTTGCCCCCCGGAGAGGGAGGTGATGGGCTGATCCCAGGTTTCCTCCGGAAAACCAAGCCCACTTAAAAGGGATCGGATTTTTGCCGGGAAGGAAAATCCTCCCCCCTCTTCAAAACGTTGACTGAGGAGGACATACTCCTCTGTCAGCTTGCTGAGGCGGGTCTCGTTTCCATAGACCCCAGGGGAGGCCATCTCTTCCTCCATGCGCCGCAGTTCCCTTTCCATCATGAGGAGGGGGGTAAAAGGTTCCAGCATCTCCTGCCAGATCGTCTGCTCAGCCTTTAAACCGCTATCTTGGGCGAGATAGCCCATCTTTTTCTGTTTCGCAAAGGAGATTTGCCCCCGGTCGGGGAGAAGTTCTCCCGTGATGATCTTTAAAAGGGTTGATTTGCCCGCTCCGTTTCTGCCAACCAGGCCTACCCGTTCTTTTTCATGGATATTCATCGTGATCCCTTGCAGAATCAGGGTGGCACCAAATGATTTTTCGATTTCGTTTAATTGCAAGATCCACATGTTCTCCACCTCAATGGTTTCAGTTTACTAAGGATAGGGAGAAATCTCAAGGATTGGACAGATCTTCGCAGGGGATGGAGAAAGAAAATTCCACAGGTAAAAGCAGCGATCGGTTTTATGCATCCGATCTTAAGATAGGTGAGGATCAGGTGAATCACGAAGCAGAGGAAATAAAGGAAAGAAAAAAAGAACTTCGCCGTAAGATTCTATCGGCGAGGAAAGGTTTAACGGAGGAGATGAGGCGTCAATTTTCGAACCGGATCGTGGAGCGGATTCGCCGGCATCCCCGTTATCAAAGGACAAAAGTGATCTCCGCATATCTTCCGTTTGGGGATGAGGTGGATATCCTCCCTCTGCTGGAGAAGGCTAGGGAAGAAGGGAAAAAAATCCTGATTCCCCGCGTTCATCGGGAGAGTTCATCCCTTTCCTTTCACGAATGGAGAGGGGTAGAGGGATTGGTTCGGGGGTCTTTTGGAATTTTGGAACCTCCCCCATCGGCGATCCCTTACCAGGGAGAGGAAGCGGATCTTCTCCTGATTCCCGGTGTGGCATTTGACCGGAAGGGGGGGCGGTTAGGGTATGGGAGAGGTTACTTTGATCGGTTCCTAGAGGGAATGAAATCCTCTCCATATCTCTTGGCTCCCTCCTTTGCGATCCAGGTTGTGGAAGAGGTCCCCATGGAGCCGTGGGACAAAAGAATTGACGCAATTGTGACAGAGACGGAATGGATTGATTCTTCATACCCCTTCATGTACAATGAAGGTGATAACGTAGAGAAAAACGGATAAAGATAGGGGGCTTTAGAAGTACGATGTGGCGGGTTGGAATACTTTCCTGCAGTGATCGCGGCTCAAGGGGGGAAAGAGAAGATAAAAGCAAGGACTTAATCGCGAAGATCGTGGCTGAAGCATTTAAGGGGAAAGTGACGACCTACCACTGCGTGCCCGACGAGATAGAAGTGATTAAAGAAACGTTGTTTGAGATGATTGATCATGAGGGAGTAGACGTGATTATTACGACGGGAGGGACCGGACTATCCCCCCGGGATGTAACTCCGGAAGCCACCCTACAGGTGGTGGATCGGATTATTCCCGGATTTGCCGAAGAGATGCGGAGGAAGGCGTCGGCCGTGACGCGAAAGGCTCTCTTTACCCGAGCGGTGGTCGGTACACGGAAGACGACGCTCATCATCAATCTGCCCGGTTCCCCCGATGTGGCTGAACTTTGCCTCAACGCCATCATTGACCAGATAGAGCCGGCTTTACTGTTACTTCAAGGAAAGAAAGGGGTGTAAACCATGTTGAACAACATCGGCATCCCGGGTCTGATTCTCATCCTGATTCTGGCGCTGATCATCTTCGGGCCTCAGAAACTTCCTGAAATAGGAAGGGCTTTCGGAAATTCACTGCGCGAATTTAAGAAAGCTACACAAGGTCTCGTCTCCGATGATGAGAAAGAAGAAGGGACGGATAAGGAGAGGGAAAAGAAACTGGCAGAACGGGAGAAGGAGTTGGAGCAGAAAACCCATTAGAGATCATCCGGTCCACCGGTTCAGGTGGACTTTTTTGCCGCCTTTAGGGTATCTCCGGTAACGCTTTTTGTCTCTATTCGTGGACATGAAAAGCGATTTTATGGAGGATAGGGATAATTAACTCGATTTCGGATATACTTCCTTCGTATGAAAAAATTCAATTTGAGTCTTGCAAAAGGAAAAAAAACCGATTATTATTATTTATGTGTTAGCACTCAATACGAGTGAGTGCTAATAAACTTAAAGGAGGGATAAAAATGTTAAGACCACTCGGTGATCGTGTCATTGTTGAGCCTGCCGCGAAGGAAGAAAAAACCGCTAGCGGAATCGTCCTCCCGGATACGGCGAAGGAAAAACCCCAAGAAGGCCGTGTTGTGGCCGTAGGAAATGGCCGGTTGGAGGATGGTAAACGGGTTCCCCTCGATGTGAAGGAAGGGGATAAAGTGATCTTCTCTAAGTACGCGGGAACCGAAGTGAAGTATGATGAGAAGGAATATCTCATCTTAAGAGAGTCTGACATCCTCGCAGTGATTGAGTAACCGAACTGAAAGGGAAGAATCCCTACATATATAAGGAGGTAGAAGAAAGATGGCGAAAGAGATTCGTTTCGGTGAAGATGCACGCCGCGCCATGCTTCGTGGTGTTGATGCTTTAGCCAACGCCGTTCGCGTAACCTTGGGACCAAAGGGGCGGAATGTGGTCCTTGAGAAGAAATACGGCTCTCCCCTCATCACCAATGACGGGGTAACCATTGCCAAGGAAATTGAGTTGGAAGATCCATATGAAAATATGGGGGCGCAATTGGTGAAAGAAGTGGCGACCAAGACAAATGATGTGGCCGGGGACGGAACGACGACGGCTACGGTCTTGGCCCAAGCGATGATCCGGGAAGGATTAAAGAACGTAACCGCCGGAGCGAACCCGATGGTGATCCGCAAGGGGATTGAAAAGGCGGTAGCCGCTGCTGTGGAAGGTATTCACAGCATTGCTAAAAAGGTAGAAAGCAAAGAGGCGATCTCTCAGGTAGCCGCCATTTCAGCAGGAGATGTGGAGATTGGGAAATTGATCGCCGAAGCGATGGAGAAAGTAGGAAACGACGGGGTTATTACCGTTGAGGAATCGAAAGGCTTCCAAACCGAACTCGATGTGGTAGAAGGAATGCAATTCGACCGGGGCTATGTCTCCCCTTACATGGTTACCAATTCCGATAAGATGGAGGCCGTGCTGGAAAATCCCTACATCCTGATCACCGATAAGAAGATCTCCAGCATCCAGGATATTCTCCCCATCCTCGAACAGGTGGTACAGCAAGGTCGCTCCCTCCTCATCATCGCCGAGGATGTGGAAGGAGAAGCCCTGGCTACCTTGGTGGTGAACAAACTTCGTGGAACCTTCAACGCCGTTGCCGTTAAGGCTCCCGGGTTTGGGGATCGCCGCAAGGCTATGCTCGAGGATATCGCCATCCTTACCGGTGGGCAGGTCATTACTGAAGATCTTGGCCTTGAGCTGAAATCTACGAAGATTAACCAACTTGGCCGCGCAGGCAAGGTTGTCGTAAATAAGGAAAACACCACCATCGTGGAGGGAGTCGGATCGAAGGCGAATATTGATGCCCGCATTAAGGCGATTCGCCAGCAGATTGAAGAGACCACCTCTGAATTTGATAAAGAAAAACTGCAAGAGCGCTTGGCGAAACTGGCCGGCGGTGTGGCCGTCATTAAGGTAGGAGCCGCCACGGAAACCGAGTTGAAGGAAAAGAAACTGCGCATCGAAGATGCTTTGAATGCGACCCGCGCAGCGGTCGAAGAAGGAATCGTATCCGGCGGTGGTACCGCGCTGGTTAACGTGATCCCCTCTGTGGAGAAAGTGGAAGCCCATGGGGATGAATTAACCGGGGTACGCATCGTTCTCCGCGCGCTGGAGGAACCGGTACGCATGATTGCTGAAAACGCAGGCCAAGAAGGTTCCGTGATCGTACAACGTCTCAAAACCGAAAAAGTAGGCATCGGGTACAATGCAGCCACAGGCGAATGGGTCGATATGTTCCAGGCAGGGATCGTTGACCCGGCGAAGGTGACCCGTTCCGCTCTCCAAAACGCTGCTTCCGTCGCCATGATGTTCCTCACCACCGAAGCAGCCGTTACCGACATTCCGGAGAAGGAAAAAGCGGCGGCACCTGGCGGTGGCATGGGCGGCATGGACATGATGTAATCCAAGTATAGGAAATCCAAATGGGGAACCCTTGTATGATAAGGGTTCCCCATTTTTGTGCGCCCAGCATGGGCGTTAACTTTGCGGTGGAAGTCCACAGAAAGCGAGGCAGTACAAGTCTGTTGGCCAAGTCTGCATTTCTATTTTTTAGAATGTAAGGGCATCTAAAATAATGTAACCTAATACAAAAATAAGGTCCTTATATAAGTAATCTAATTTTGTTACTATATGGGCTAAAGGAGATGGTCGTAATGGATACTCACCCAAAAGTTGATTTTGCTTCAAATCCTCAAAACCAAACTACATATAAAAAAGAAAGGTTAAAAGAAAAGTTTACACGGAATTTAAGAAAAATATCTCAACAAAAACTATTACAAATGATGGCCCTACTTGGTGTAGTATGGATGATTATTTTTAATTATATCCCAATGTATGGTCTCATTATCGCCTTTAAAGAGTTTAATATTATTAAACCAATTTCAGAATCTCCTTGGGTAGGATGGATGCAATTTCAGGAATTTATACAGGATGATAATTTTTGGATTATCTTAAAAAATACATTAGGAATCAGCATTATTAAACTAATTATCGGATTCCCGCTGCCCATTCTCTTTGCATTACTGTTAAATGAACTTACCTCCATTAAATTTAAAAAAATGGTACAGACAATTTCCTACTTACCCCATTTTTTATCCTGGGTGGTTCTTGGCGGGATATTAACCACATGGTTGGCAGATGTAGGGATCATTAATGATATTTTACTAGCTTTTGGGGTGATTGATGAACGAATCAATTATTTAGCAGAACCATCTTATTTTTGGAGTATTGTTATTATTTCTGATATATGGAAAGAATTAGGTTGGTCCGCCATTATTTATTTAGCGGCAATTGCAGGAGTATCTCCAGAAATGTATGAGGCCGCTACCATCGATGGAGCCAATCGACTCCAGAAAATATGGTATGTAACTCTTCCATCCATTCGTCCAACGATCACGATTCTCTTCATCTTAGCAGTTAGCGGGATATTTAACTCTAACTTTGATCAAATCCTGGTATTACGTAATTCATTAAATGAAAGTGCAAGTAATGTGATTGATATTTATGTTTATCAAGTGGGAATTCAAAATGCAAGATATTCCTACGCCACAGCAGTAGGTTTATTAAAATCGGTGGTGGCATTTATTCTGTTGCTATTGGCTAATAAGATCGTTAAGAAACTGAATGGAACTTCATTGTTTTAGTAGGAGGTATAGATATCATGCTGAATCTCTTTAAACTGAATAGAAGAACAAAAGGTGAGTACATTTTTGATACCTTAAATGTTGTACTAATGCTCGCTATCTGTTTTTTAACGCTTTATCCAATCTGGTACGTACTTGTCAACTCCTTAAATGATGGAATCGATGCGATGCAAGGAGGGATTTATTGGTGGCCAAGGGAGTTCACGTTGGACAATTATAAGGCCGTCTTTGCAAACCAAGGAATTTTGACCTCCTTTGGTGTTACTATTGCAAAAACGGTGATCGGAACGCTAACCCATGTATTCTTTACTGCGATGGTGGCGTATGCTTTATCTCGGAGTGAATTGGTAGGGAGAAAATTGTATATGATCATTGGTACTATTACGATGTTTTTTAGCGGAGGATTAATACCCTACTTTTTACTGATTCGAGATTTAGGACTGTTTGATCATTTTTTGGTCTATATTATACCCACACTATTTAATTTTTTCCACTTGATCATTTTCGTATCTTTTTTTAGAGAATTGCCCCCTTCGTTGATAGAAGCAGCAAAGATTGATGGCGCTAATGATTTTATGATTTTCCTTAAAATAGTGATTCCACTATCCATGCCGGTGATCGCCACTATTTCATTGTTTCAAGGCGTTTATCAATGGAACGATTACTTTGCGGGCGTCATTTTTGTAAACAATCCTGATTTACAACCGATTCAAACCTATTTATATAAAGTCGTAGCAGAAACCAGTTCCAGTCAAATGATGGTAAATGCACCCGGTGGAATAACAACGAAAACCGTAACTTCGCAGTCGATTAAACTAGCAACGATGGTTGTTACTACCTTACCCATTGTATTGGTATACCCATTCCTTCAAAAATATTTTGTAAAAGGAATGTTAATTGGGTCTATGAAAGGTTAATTTTTCCAACATTAGATTTAAAATTCTACGTTAAGGTAGGATTTTAAATAATAGTAAAAAGAAAGGGGTTTCATGCAGATGGATAGAAAAAAGTTGTTCAAAAGTGTAGTAGTACTCTTTATTCTCTCCTTCATTCTTGCGAACTTTGCAGGATGTGCACCTAAAGGGAATGAGACAGCTTCCTCTCCAAAGGAGGAAACAAGCGGCACCGAGAAGGTACAGAAACCTTCCGGAGATGAGCCGGGGTGGAAATTAGATACATCCCCAATCACTTTCGATTGGTATATTAACTTCTCCTGGTTTGCCGGGAAATGGGGAGAGGATATGGTTTCAAAATATGTCACAGAGAAAACAGGAGTCTCTTTAAATATTATTACTCCCGCTGGAAATGAAGCAGAGAAGATGAATACCATGATCGCATCAGGAAAACTACCGGATTTTATAACAATTGGTTGGTGGGAAGATGCAGTAAAGAAAATGATTGAAGGCAAACTCGTTCTTCCATTAAATGAGTTGGCAGAAAATTATGATCCGTATTTCTTTAAAGTCGCAGATCCGGCTAAATTAGAATGGTATAAGCAAGATGATGGAAATGTATATGAATATCCTAATGCATCTTCGTCCCCAAAAGATTTTGAGCGTTATAAAGAATTAAAACCATCTAACCAAACCTTCTTAGTTCGTAAGGATATTTATGAAGCAATTGGTAAACCAGATATGAGAACACCAGAAGGATTTTTAAACGCTCTACAAGCGGCAAAAGAAAAATTTCCGGAAGTAAATGGCGCTCCTTTAATCCCATTCGGATTAAATGAATTTACCGATGTTGGTAATAGTTCGCTAGAAGATTATCTACAAAACTTTTTGGCCATTCCTAGGGAGAAAGATGGAAAAGTATACGACAGAACCAAGTTGAGTCCGTATAATTGGTGTAAAATCAATCGTTCAGCTGGGTGACATAATACACAGGTGCCACCCCCGCCCTTCTCTGGTAGAATGAGTTTGTGAACAAAATCTACAGGGAGGTATGGAGATGGCACAATATAATATTACCTTGAACGATGAAATTTTGAAAGATCTATTTTCTGGAGATAAGGGGGTGGCTGTCTTACTAGAACAGGTGCTGAATCAGGTTCTTCAAGCCCAGGCCACGGACCAGTTGAATGCGGAGCCCTACGAACGGTCTGAAGATCGTCAGGGTTATCGCAATGGTACTCGCCCCCATCCCATTACGACCCGCGTCGGTACGCTGGTATTGCGGGTGCCACGACTCCGTAGCGGCAAGTTTTCCACAGAGCTTTTTGCCCGTTATCAGCGCAGTGAACAGGCACTTTTACTGGCGATGATGGAGATGGTTATTAATGGTGTATCCACAAGGAAGGTAGCTGCCATCACGGAGGAGCTATGTGGTGAAGAGTTTTCCAAGTCTACCGTATCGGAGCTCTGTAAACGATTGGACCCCGTTGTCCAAGGATGGAACGAACGAAGCCTGAAGGACAAGGAATACCCCTTTGTGATCGTGGATGCCATGGTGCTAAAGATTCGTGAGGATGGCAGGGTGCGCTCGAGGGATGCTTTGATTGCTACTGGTGTGGGTGAAGACGGATACCGTGAAGTGCTAGGAATGCGGATCGGGGATAGCGAGTCTGAAGCCAGTTGGAGTGCGTTTTTCGGCTGGTTGAAAGACCGAGGACTGCATGGTGTGGATATCGTTGTCTCTGACAGCCACAGCGGGCTTGTGAAAGCCCTACACACCCAGTTTCAAGGCTGTACCTGGCAACGATGCCAAACGCACTTTATGCGCAACTTCTTGGACGCCGTGCCTAAGAGTTTACAGGAGGAGCTGTATGGGAAAATGCGGGCCATCCTTGATGCGCCGGATGTGAAGACAGCCCGTTTATTAATGGAGCAGGTTGTGGATAATTACAGTGATAAAGCCCGTAAGGCTGTGGATATCCTCGAGTCGGGCTTTGATGACATCACGGCAGTACTGGAGCTACCAGAACGGTACAGGAAACGTCTGCGTACTACCAACGGTCAGGAGCGCCTTAATGAGGAAATCCGCAGGCGAGATCGGGTGATTCGAATCTACCCGAATCGAGACTCGGCGATACGGCTTCTAGGTGCCTTGCTGATGGAGATTGACGAGAAATGGCAATCTGGTCACCGGTACTTTGACATGGAAGACTATTACGTCTGGCGGGAGGAGCGTAGGAAGAAGGAGGTGGCGGAGTCACAGCAGAGCGTCCGAAAGGTTAGTTAACATAATGCAATCACCGGGGAGGGGAGAATTTACACCACATTTAGGACTTGACCCATTTTAAAATATTGCACAAAAACATACATCCCGTTCCACTATGGTTGTGGTTCGGGATGTTTTTGCTTGAAATTTGGGATCGGCTTGGATCGGCTTATTCAACTATACTCTTCTGAGACAGTCCCTGTTTTAATTAGAAATCGGACGCAACGTGATATTATCCAGATAGATGCTCTGACCCGCATAGTGTGGACCCGAAGCATTGTTGCTTCCTAGCTGAAAGACGAGCTTGGCATTTTTATCTGTACTTCCAACCGTAAAAACAAATCGGAAGGTCTGCATGGTAGTATCAACATTAACTTTTTGTCCTTCTAAGTATTTAACATTATAGTCTAATGCATTTTCTACGGATACGACGATTTCTTTTGTTTCCGTAGCAATAGCATCGAAGGAAAGCTCATACGTTTTGCCCGTCTCCAAAGGAATTTGATCTTGGTATACTTGGGTAGACCAGATGAACCAGCCATCGTAATTGGTAAAGCCGATCTTCATCACTCCGCCGCCGTAGGTGTCATACGTAACCGTTGCATCAGATCCATCACCTATATAGAGCTGCCAACCGGTAATATTCGTATCAAAGGTTCCGTTGGTTACCAAGTTTCCATTACCATCATCAGGAAATATTGTATCGGTTACTTTTGCATCGGCAAATCCCGTCGCAGCAACAACAATGGTATAATCCCCGGGACTCTGGAACACTTCCGCAGCTAGCGTTAGCTTGCCCGCCGCCAAATCATATTGATCAACACGTAGTATCTCTCCATTCACGGACACACTTCGCAGTGCACTTCGCCATGTTTCGTTGTCATTAAAGGTAATTTCCAGCGGAGAACCGACAAGGTTGCGTTTCTGGTCCGCTTTTAGTTGTGGTGGTCTTTGGATTGGTGCGTCCTTCATTTCTAATATGACGTTATCAATAAATATATCATGGGCACCCAACGTCTCCGAGCCGTTGATTTTACCCATTAAGAATTTTAGGCTTAACGTATCGTCTTTTGACATGGTAAATTCGTAGGTATAGGTTTTCATTGTTTTTGTTAACTCAACTTGAGCATTCACCACTCGATTATAGCGAACATCATCGATCACTGCTTCTATGGTTCTTGGTACCGATGCCCGAGCATCAAAAGATAACACATAGGTTACGCCATTGGAGAAGCGCATATTTTCCTGATTCAACATGACTTTCCATGATTGGTCTGCTACATTGGCAATGCTTATTTTAGCTTCGCCGTTTTCCTCCGTAAATGTAGCTGCACCACCTTCAATGGCATACGTTTTCCAAGAATCGAGGCCAAAAGAGAAATCGCCGTTATTCAGTGGGAATACGTTGATTCCAGATAAATCGATATTGTTGGTGGTACGGATTAGAACAACGTCATCGATGAATAAATCCCCTTTTTGTCCACCCAACATGAAAGTAAGCAAACCTTCCACATCGCTTGGGTCATTCATGGTAAAAGTCATCGTTTTTTCTTCCATTGTTTCTGTTAGTTTAATGTTTTGCACTTGAGAGTAGTTCTTAACTCCATTCTTATCCTGTAATACGACAGCGATAGTTCGTTCTTTGTCGGCTCTAGCCCGAAACGTTAGTTTATACTCGTTATTCTTAAGTAAATTAATCCCTGGTTGTTGCAATTGAACTTCAGAAGCACTAGAACTGTTAGTTAAGATGGAAACTTTTAATTCTCTAGTTGTCTCATCGACCGAAGCTTTGGCTTGAGCTTCATCCGCTAGGAAATTCCAATAGGTCATTCGATCCATGCGTCCTAAATCAAAGGTGCCGTTATAGACATGGTTGCCGTTTATAGGCTCTTTCGCGGTGTCTGGGTAGAGGTCGGGCATCTCTGTCTCAACGAGTCTAACATTGCCGATCCAAACTGAGTTTGTATTTGTTCCCATATTAAATTCTAAACGAGCCAATGGATCCGTTTCATTCGTCATCTGAAAAGTTGTTTCATATGTCTTTACATTTGACGTAAGCGATATCTCGAGCGGATTAGAATAATTGATCCAATTTCGGTCTGCCCCTGCGCCAAATTTTACGTTTATTGTTCGTTCCGTCGTCGATTTGGCGTCAAAGGTGAGCTTATACCATCGTCCTTTACCTAGGGTCACATTTTGGATGAGTTGAACTGCGTGAGTAGCGTTGCCACCGGCAGTAATATCGACTTTGGCAAATTTACTTCCGCTGATCTCTTCTACGGATACAACTCCATCTCCTTGGAACGTGTTTAAGTGAACGAAATTCCAATATAGGGGATTTAATTCCACATCAGACTCGGTCACTTCCGTAAAGCCTTCATTGAAGGTCGGATCATAAATGTAATTTCCATCGATCGGTGCTTTAATCTCTTCAGGTAAGTCCTCTACTTCAATGATCGGCTCGACGGCTTTACGGTATGCTCTGCCAGTCAATTCGTAGACTCGAACGTAATCTACTTCCATAGCGGCAGGGAACATGGAATTGTCCGGTACTCTTCCTCCATCATAATTTCCACCGATGGCAAGATTTAAAATCATATAGAATTCTTGATCAAACGGAGCAGGGTAAGCATATTTTGCCGGCTGATTTTCCCCTATGCTATCCCAATTGTTTAATGTCTGATACAGGACCCCGTCTACATACCAACGTAATTCGCCAGGTTCCCACTCTAACGAGTAAACATGGAAAGCGGTAATATCGGATTCATCCGTGAAGTAATAGGTGGAGCCGGTGTACTTATTGTTTGGCCATTTGGACCCATAATGAATGGTGCCTCCAACTTGATCCGGCAATCTGCCACGCGCTTCCATAATATCGATTTCTCCAGAAGAAGCCCATTCTCCGTATACATTGTTGGCAGGCATCATCCAGAAGGCGGGCCAGAGTCCTTGGCCTGCAGGCATTTTAATTCTTGCTTCAAATTTTCCGTACTTTTTAGTAAATGTCGGTTTTGTATAGAGTCTAGCTGAAGTGTATGGTTTACCGCCGAATCCATCGTTTTTTGCTAGAATAATTAATTTCCCGTCTTGGACAAGGGCGTTCTCGGCACGATAATACTGTTGTTCATTGTTGCCCCAACTATCCAATCCATATTGGGCACCAGTCCCTAACTGATAATCCCATTTATCGAGATCTACACCATTCACATCGAGATTTCTGCCTGAGCGATCAAACTCATCAGACCATACTAACGTCCATTGGTCTTGGTTTGAAGGCTCACCGTTTCCATTTCCAGGATTTCTTCCGCCAGAATTTGTTTGTAGGTTTTCATGGGTACTTGAGGGTTGATTTAGTAAGCCTTTTACTAGTTGACGTCCGTTAAAGGTTGTTCCGTCCGCTTGATTGTTTATCAGTTTAATCGTTCCATTGCCGGTAATCGATGTACCCGGTGCACCTGACAGAATCGTTAAGGCATCAACGGTTGTGCCCTCTGATACTACGACGATTGCTTTTGTTTCGACATCCAGTTGTTTTACCTTCGAATTTTTTGTGAGGACTAAGCGAACAGGTGTATTTTTTTTATTAATCTTAATCTGATCAACCGTCGAATCAGACAAATAGATGCTATTTACACCTCCTCCGTTTATGAATAACGTACCTTTGATCTCTACTTGTTCTAATGTAACGGCTCCTTCATGCACACCAGCTGTTAAATATAGATTTCCATTGATGCTTGTATCTCGTAGAGTAACATCATCCGTATTAACCAACATATTGCCAATACTGTTCAAACCGGTATATACACCATTTTTCTTTATAATCTGCGGGACAATTTTGTCTAAGAGGGCAACTACCTCTGCACGTGTAACCTCTTGTTGCGGCCGAATGGTCTGATCCGGATAACCTTGTAGATACCCATTTCCGATAAGTCGGATAAATGCATCCTTTGCATAATCGCTTACTCGATTCATGTCAAGGAAATTAGATAATGTTTTTTCCTCAACGTCTGGTAAGTAGAATAGATCTGCTAAGATGTATGCTACCTGTTCTCGAGTAATTGCCTGATTGGGCCGAAAGCTCCCGTCCGGAAAACCAGAAATATAATTCGCACTTTTGGCGATTGCTATTGGCCTCGCGTACCATTTTTTTGGATCCACGTCGGTAAATGTGTTGTCACTTTCTTCAGTAAATCCAAATAGATTGTTTACGATTTGCACAAATTCTGCTCGAGTCATTTCACCATCTGGCTTGAAACTCCCATCAGCATAACCGGTTAACAAACCTTGCGAGATCCATTTCTCTAGCTGTTGTTTTGCCCAATGATTTTGGATCTCGGATTTTACAGGGGTTGCAAATGAGATAGGTATAAAGCTAGCCACAAGGATCAGACATAGGAGCAACGATGTGGCTCTCTTTAACATTTTTTGGACCTCCTTTTTTTATTGTTCACATTTAAGTATTTCGCAATTATTCGGAAAACGAAATCCCTCTATTTTTGTTTTTATCCTTTAAATTTTGGTCATGACCATCAATGGCATCTCTCAAAACGGATCTAAAATTTTGAAACCGAATACAAAACTTTCTATCTAAAAATAAAGGGAGAGAGAGGGTAAACTGGAATAGAAATATTATGAGCATAGGGGTGTTTAAATTGAGTAGATTTTCCAATGAATTTATTTTTGGTACAGCAACTTCTTCCTATCAAATAGAAGGAGCCTACCAAGAAGATGGTAGAACCCCCTCTATATGGGACCACTTTTCCCGTATACCGGGAAAAGTTAGGAATATGGAGAATGGTGATGTGGCTTGTAATCACTATCATCGTTATGAAGAAGATGTGGAAATTCTTAAAAGATTAGGGGTCGATTCATATCGTTTTTCGATCGCTTGGCCAAGAATTTTTCCCGAACCCGGAAAATATAACCCAACAGGTATGGATTTTTATAAAAGATTGATCACTTCCTTAAGAGAAAATAATATAAAACCCGCCGTTACCCTCTATCATTGGGATCTTCCCATGTGGGCTTATAAGCGTGGTGGTTGGATCAACCGTGATTCGGTGCATTGGTTTTTAGAATATGCGGAGAAATGCTTTTCTGAGTTGGATGATATGGTCTATCTGTGGATTACTCATAATGAACCTTGGTGTGCCGGCTTTTTAGGATACCATCAAGGAATTCATGCACCGGGGCATACGGATATGGAAGAAGCATTGAAAGCGGTGCATCATATTCTTTTGTCACACGGCGCTACCGTTGATTTATTGAAAAATAAACTTCAGTCAAAAACACCGATAGGGATCACTCTAAATCTTTCTCCAGTTTATCCGGCAAGTTCGTCAATGAACGATTTATTAGCCGCAAATAATGCGGATGGATACTCCAATCGTTGGTTTTTGGATCCGATTTTTAAAGGGAAGTACCCGGTGGATATGATGAATTTATTTTCAAAGTATGTGCATGATTTTAATTTGGTCCAAGAGGGAGACTTAGAACAGATTTCAATTGAGTGTGATTTTTTGGGAATTAATTATTACAGTCGAAATCTTGTTCAATTTGTAGGGGCTTCAGACTTATTATTTAAACCTGCTTTTTCAGAGTATGAAAAAACATCGATGGGTTGGGATATTGCTCCTAATGAATTCAAAGACTTGATTCGCCGTCTTCGTAAGGAATATACAAAATTACCCATTTATATTACAGAGAACGGAGCCGCCTTTGATGATTACCTATCGGAGGATGGAAAAATTTATGATCATGATCGGCAACGGTATATTGAATTACATCTTAAAGCAATTGCTGATTTAAATGAGGAAGGCATGAATATTGTAGGGTATTATTTATGGTCCCTCCTTGATAACTTCGAATGGGCATATGGATATAGTAAACGCTTCGGAATTACATACGTTGATTTTGAAACGCAGCAAAGAATTTTGAAAGAATCGGGAATCCGTTATGCAGAAATCATTCGCAGTAGAACCATCAATTCTTGAGAGGTTGTCTGCAGTTTTATTTGCTTAGAGAAAGGAGAATCCCATGTTATATCCAGTGGAAAGTGAAACCAGAGAGGTTAAGGACCTTTCGGGGATCTGGCGGTTTAAAATAGATCGGAATCATGAGGGATATCGGAACAAGTGGTATGAGACACCATTACGGGATACCATCATGATGCCCGTACCGGCAAGTTACAATGATATCACACAGGATGCCACGATTCGAGACCATATCGGAGATGTTTGGTATGAGCGTACCTTTTTTGTTCCTGCATCATGGGCTGATAAGCGTATCATGATTAGGGTTGGAAGTGCCACGCATTCTGCAGTTATGTGGGTAAATGGTGTAGAAGTAGCGGCTCATAAAGGCGGGTATCTTCCCTTTGAGGCAGATATATCTGATGTCGTTCATGTAGGAGTTGAAAACCGTGTTACGATTGCCGTTAACAATATTTTAGACAATACCACGATCCCGATTGGCAAGATCAAAAGGTATGACGATGTGTTTCATCCACCAGGTTATAAAGTACAGGAAATCTATCATGACTTTTTTAATTATGCTGGAATTCACCGTCCTGTTAAGCTTTATACCACACCTAAGGTATTTATTGAAGATATTACCTTAGTGACCGACATAGACGGTATGGATGGTTTGATCCATTATAATATTGCTGTTGCAGGACCAACATCACCAGAACAGATCCGTGTTCGTGTTGCGGATGAAGCTGGAAATATTGTAGCAACAGGTTCCCAATTGAAAGGGACGTGTCGAATAGAAAAGGTTCAATTATGGGAGCCGGGAAATGCTTATTTGTATACCTTTCTTGTGGAACTAGTAACGAAAGAGGAAGAAATTAAGGATTGTTATCGACTACCGGTTGGAGTACGTACGGTTCATGTCACAAACAAAAAATTTCTCATTAATGGAAAACCATTTTATTTTAAAGGGTTTGGCAAGCATGAAGATATGGACATCCGAGGGAAGGGTTTAGATGACGCGATTAATGTGAAGGATTTTAATTTATTGAAATGGATCGGGGCCAATTCGTTTCGGACATCCCACTATCCCTACTCAGAGGAGATTTTACAGATGGCGGACCGTGAAGGGATTGTAGTGATCGCGGAATCTCCTGCCGTTGGGTTTAATTTCTGGAATGATAAAGAGGTATTTACCGATGAACATGTACACCCGGAAGCATTAGCACATCATCTCAATGTGATGGAAGAAATGATTAAACGAGATAAAAACCACCCTTCGATTGTAATGTGGAGTGTAGCGAATGAGGCAACGACCCATGAGGATGGGGCCTTTTCTTATTTCAAGGCTGTAGCCGACAAAACTCGTTCATTAGATCCAACTCGACCAATAACCATTGTACAAAATACAAACCCAGACGATTGCAAGGTTGCACAATTGTTTGATGTGATTTGTGTCAATCGTTATCCTTCATGGTATACAGACTCAGGGCATCTAGAAGTGATTGAACGACAATTAGAGATTGAATTGACAAAGTGGCACACACGATTTAACCAACCCGTGATGATGACCGAGTACGGTGCCGATACGATCGCAGGTTTTCATTCGGACCCACCGGTTATGTTTAGTGAAGAATACCAATGTGCTTTACTAGAGCATCATCACCGGGTGTTTGACCGACTTGACTTTATCATAGGAGAACATGTGTGGAATTTCGCAGATTTTGCCACAAAGCAAGGGGTTACACGTGTTGGTGGAAATAAGAAGGGCGTATTTACGAGACAGCGACAACCGAAAGCAGCAGCGCACCTGTTAAGAAAAAGATGGCATACGGAAAGGAGATGAAGTTTGTGGGTAACATTAAAGTCGTTGTCACGGCTAAGGACACGCAAGACAGATTAACCGAAAAAGAAAGCGCCTCATTCATACCAAGAAATGGTAAAAAAGCTGATATAGAATTAGATTCTTCGCAAACATATCAGACGATTATCGGTTTTGGGGGTGCGTTTACGGAAGCAACTGCGTATACCTTGGCACAAATGAGCCCAGATAAAAGAGAAGAAGCCATTCACAGCTATTTTGATCAACAAAATGGTTTAGGCTATACCATCGGTCGAGTTCATATTCACAGTTGTGATTTTGCTTTAGAAAACTATACGTATGTTAAAGATCATGACGTAGAATTAAAGACATTTAATATTACCAGGGATAAAAAGTGGGTTCTACCTCTAATTAAAGATGCGATGACGGTGAAAGGAGGGGAAATCAAGCTCTTAGCATCTCCTTGGAGCCCGCCGTCTTGGATGAAAACGAACGGAGAAATGAATCATGGTGGAAAACTTTTGCCGGAGTATAGGGCTGTATGGGCCAAGTATTATACCAAGTTTATAAAGGCATACAGAGAAGAAGGAGTAAATATATGGGCCATTACCATTCAAAATGAGCCTGTAGCTGTGCAACCTTGGGAGTCTTGTATTTATACAGCCGAGGAAGAAAGAGACTTCTTAAAATATTATCTGGGTCCGATCATGCATCAAGAAGGTTTGGAAGATGTAAAGATTCTCATCTGGGACCATAATCGTGATATGATCGTCCATCGGGCCTCTACGGTACTCTCTGATCCGGAAGCTGCAAAGTATGTTTGGGGAACCGGATTTCATTGGTATGTAAGCGAGGAATTTGAAAATGTAGGAAAGGTACATGAATTATTCCCGGGCAAACATTTGCTTTTTACCGAGGGGTGTCAAGAAGGAGGAGTGAAATCGGGGGAATGGTTTACGGGGGAAAGATACGGTAGGAATATGATTGGGGATTTAAATAACTGGACGGAGGGTTATCTCGATTGGAATATGGTTTTAAACGAAGAAGGTGGCCCAAACCACGTCCGAAATCTATGTGATGCACCAATCATTGCGGATACCCGCACCAATGAACTTTACTATAACAGTTCATACTATTATATTGGACATTTTAGCAAGTATATCAGACCAGGCGCCGTAAGAATTGGAGTTACCCAAGAAAATGAGCGCCTCTACACAACTGCATTTTTAAATGAAGATGGAAACATAGCTGTTGTCGTCATGAATGAAACCGATCACGAAATACCGTTTAGTCTAGGCTATGAAAATCAAATTGTAGAATTAAATTCAATGGCGCACTCCATCGTAACTTATATTTTTAAGAAATAAATTCTTCAATGGTAGAGAAATCAGATAAAAAATAACGTTTTATCACATTAATCAGTGGGTAGATTACGTTTTTCGCTTTAAGATTAACAGTTTCAAAAGGAGAGGAGAGATGCTGATGAGTAAGAATGGTTGGAAGCTTGTTTGGAATGACGAATTTAAAGGGAATGAGATCGATCCGTCCAAATGGGAGTATGATCTCGGTGGTCATGGTTTCGGTAATAATGAATCACAATATTATACGAACAGACCTGAGAATGCGTATATCGACAATGGAAAACTGATTATTAAGGCAATGAAAGAAGAGTATGGGGGTAAACCGTACACATCGGCAAAACTGAGAACACGGGGTAAAGCAGATTGGACTTATGGACGATTTGAGGTTCGAGCAAAATTGCCGGAAGGGAAAGGGATTTGGCCTGCAATCTGGATGATGCCGACGGATTTGGAGGTATATGGTGGATGGCCCAGCTGTGGTGAAATCGACATTATGGAACTGGTCGGGCATGAACCGAACAAAGTGTACGGTACGATTCACATGGGTAATCCCCACTTTTATACGGGTGGGAATTATACACTACGGGAAGGTAAATTCTCCGATGATTTCCATATATTCACTCTTGAATGGACCCCTTCTGAAATGAGGTGGTATGTGGATGATATCTTGTACTCAACCAAGAATGATTGGTTTACAAGAAAAAATAAAGATGCAGAGAAAGAACCTTTTCCCGCACCTTTTAACCGACCGTTCTATCTACAGTTGAATCTTGCGGTAGGAGGAGATTGGCCAGGTTACCCGGATGAGACAACGGTTTTCCCTCAAACTTTTGAAATCGATTATGTTAGGGTATATCAGCCAGAGGACGGAAAGTACTAATCACAAAGATCGGGACATATCGATGAGTAACAGCTTCTGATTGCGGCTAGCAAGTATCAAACTGGATTAGACCAACCTCAACTAAACACCATGGTTGAGAATGAGAAATTGTCGGGGATTCAGGTGGGTGCAAACCTTATCTCGACTTAACCGAACTTATCGTGGCAAGAAGGATCCTTTCGTGCTCAACTTTGTGAACAAAATATTGCACAAAAAAACATCCCGTTCCACTAGGATTGTGGTTCGGGATGTTTTTTGCTTGAAATTCGCGATCGGCTTACTCGACTATACTTTTTTGAGGCAGCCCCTTTTATGTTTCCGATGACATCTATTTTACTGTCAATCTTTTTTCCGAGGTTTTCGGCGCTGAAATCCTTTGTCTCCTTTAGCAGGAAATTGCAGGTTGAGGGAGAATAATAATGAATGGGTAATCTCTACAGCGCGATCCCGGATCAACCGAAAGATCCGAAACGTTATAAGCCGAGAGAGGAGAGAATACGTGATTAAAGGAGAAGAGAATCTCATTTTTGACACACCGAGCACCTGGCTGAGGGAAATCATCGATCAGGTCGAACGGGTTATCATCGGGAAACGGGCCATCATCGAAAAAGCCGTTGTCGCACTCCTCTCGGGAGGACATCTTCTTTTGGAAGATGTGCCGGGGGTGGGGAAGACGATGCTGATCCGTGCCCTTGCCCGGACCATGGGGCTTACCTTTAAACGAATCCAATTTACGCCCGATCTTTTGCCCTCCGATGTGACGGGTGTTTCGGTTTATAATCAGAAAAATATGGAATTTCAATTTCGACCCGGCCCGATCATGGCCAACGTCGTGTTGGCCGATGAGATTAACCGTACATCACCCAAGACCCAGGCCGCCCTTCTGGAAGCGATGGAAGAGGGGAATATCACGGTGGATGGGGAGACGCACCGACTGCCGAACCCTTTCTTTGTTTTGGCCACCCAAAACCCCATCGAATATGAAGGAACCTTTCCCCTCCCTGAGGCGCAGCTGGATCGTTTCATGCTAAAATTAAAAATGGGATACCCCAATCCGAAAGAAGAGGCGGAATTGCTCCGGAGAATCCAGGAACACCATCCCATTGAAGATGTGGTTCCTGTGATTGCCCGGGAAGAACTGCTCCAATTGCAGCAATCGGTTAAAAAGATTCATCTGGAGGAGAGCCTGCGCGCCTATATCGTTGAATTGGTGCAGAGGACCAGAGAGCATCCTGCGGTCTACCTGGGGGCAAGCCCCAGGGGTTCCATCGCATTAATGCGAACTTCCCAGGCCCTCGCCTTCGTCCGGGGGAGAGAGTATGTCATTCCCGACGACATTCGGGAGATGCTGATCCCCACCATGGCTCACCGCGTTCTTCTGAGGTCGGAAAGCAGGCTGAATGGTACGACGGTAGAAGGAGTACTTCATGAGGTGGTGAACCGGGTCAGGGTTCCGATCTTTGAGAGGGGATAAGATGTATTCGGAAGATAAAGAAGAAATAAAGAGGGAAAGAGGCGGAGCGAATGCGTTTCAATAGGAATGGGTTGCTCTCCCTCCTGATTCTCTGGGGAGCAACCTTCGTGTACCGTCAATTCCAAGGAGGGTTTGTAAGCAACTTTCTCTTTTATGCGATCACTTCCCTCTCCCTTCTGGAAATCTGGATATGGATGGGAACGAGGGGAAAGGTGGTCGTGGAACGCCGGTTAAGCAAGAAACAGCTTAAAGACGGGGAGAGGCTGGATGTGGATCTCTTCTTATCCTTTCATGGTTTTTTCCCTTTTTTATTTGTTACCGTGGTAGATCCTCTTCCCCCTGCCTTAGGTGGATTGACGGAGGGAAATCAAATCTGGAAGCTCCTCCTATTTCGGCGAAACATTCGATTCTCCTATGTACTCGCTCCCGTCCCCCGGGGTGAGCATTCCTTTACAGAGGTGTGGATGGAATGGAGCGATCTCTTTGGTTTCTTTCACCGGCGGATCATTTTGCCTTTGCCGGATCAGATTCTTGTCTTTCCATCCTATGATGAGGTCCGTTCGTTTCCTACCATCAACGAGAAAAATGCAGGGCTCACTTTCGCCTTGAGGAGGAGTTCCGAAGATGTGGCTTTGGTGATGGGAATTCGAGATTACGCCGCAGGAGACCGATTGAATCGAATTCATTGGAAGGCGACCGCCAGAACCGGCGCCTTGAAAACGAAGGAGTTTGAGGTTCACGTTACGAACGATTTTCTCCTCTTTCCCGATTGCACCCAAAAAGGATATGCGGGGAAGAGTGACGATTTTGAACGTTCGATTCGTCTCGCCGCCACACTGGTCCGCTATTCCGTAAAAAATGGATATCACGTGGGCCTTTCCCTTTACCAAAAAGAGAGGATATTTGTCCCCTTAGGGCAAAATTCCGATCATGAAATCCGTTTATTTACCCAATTGGCTCGGGCGAAGGCGGTCTCCCTCTATCCCTTTCCCAGGCAGTTGGTGGACCAGATGGCCTATATTCCCTATGGAACCACGGTGGTAATCATTACCCCCCAATGGGATCAGGAGATGATGAAGGCTTTATCCATCATGCGCATGCGAAAATTGTCGTTGGAATTCTTTCTGGTGGCTCCCCGAATGCCGGAAGGTGCTCCCGCCTTTTTTATCAAGGAGGGCATATCCTATCATCTGCTGGATAAGCGACCGATCGAGGTGATATTGAAAGGGGGTGTAGGGGATGGGGAAAGGGCAATCCCTTACTAATGTAGGCATAAAAGCGGTCCTCGCTTTCCTCCTGATGTTGATCGGAATGGAGTGGATTCATACGCTTCCATTCTTCACCGATACGGAGGCGTCCTATTTATACCTATTTGATACGATCATCGGGGTTACTCTGCTCCTCTCCTGGATCTTTCCATGGGTGTGGCTTCGCTTTCTCACCTCCCTTCTCTTCATGTTCTATTGGTTTCAAGTTTACCGGGGAGAGGGTGAAAAATGGCCGGATTGGTGGTTTTCCCTCTGGGGGGAGGTGAGGGGGGCGATCCCGGCTATCCTTGGTTTGCGGTTAAATCAGCTCAATGCAGATCTCAGGACGGGGTTCTTTTTTCTCTTTTTAACTCTCCTCAGTTTAACCCTATACAGAGAGGTCGTTGAGAAGGGGAGGATTCTCTTTTTTCTCCTTCTTTCATTTATATGGATTGGAGTGTTGGACACCTTCTTTCTCTTTGACGGCAGTCTTCCCACGATTCGCCTTTTTCTTTATTCTTTTTTCCTCCTCGCCATCCAAACGTTAAGAAAGAATCCCGTCTTCCTGTCCTCTAAGGGAAAAGGAAGGGATCTCATTCCCTGGGCAGGATTGTTACTTACCCTCCTCCTCCTCTTTTCCGGCATTGGACTGATTTCCCCTAAGGCGGCACCGAGCTGGCCCGATCCCGTTTCTTTCCTGCAGACGTTAAAAGAGGATCCCGGTTCGGGTACTGGAGGGGTGCAGGTTTCCGGTTACGGGAAAGACGACTCTCGCCTTGGAGGAGGATTTGTCCAGAGCGATGAGGTGGTGTTTACGGCGAAGGTGGATGGAGATCTCTATCCTTCCCATTATTGGCGGGGAGAGTCGAAGGATACCTATACCGGACACGGGTGGGTGAAAGAGGTGCCGGACGAAATTCAACCCCTCTCCGACGGGAAAATAATGGATCGCTTATTTAATCCCGTCTCCCTCCCCATGAAAAATCTAAGGGAGACGGTTACATTCCAGCAACCTGGGGAGATCCTCTTTACGAGCGGCCAGCCCCTTCAGATTATTCCCCAATTTAAACCGGACGCCGGGAAGAGCGGGGGAGTTCAGTTTGATGCGGCGAGCTATGCGCTCTCATCCAAAACGCCCGTCGCCACGTATCTTTCTATCTCCCAAATTCCTGTGATTGACGAGAAACGTCTCATTCAGGTCTCCAACCTTCTGCTTCAGGGGAGTGCCTCTTATCCGGACTGGACCGCCCCATACCTTCAGCTTCCCGATTCGCTTCCCGCCCGGGTAAAAGAGCTCGCGGCCAAAGTAGTGGGAGAGGAGAAGAATGCGTATAAAAAGGCGAAGAAGATCGAGGGATTCCTCCGCTGGGGAAATATTTATCGTTACGAAACTCAGGATGTTCCATTTCCGGCAGAGGGACAAGATTTTGTCGATCAGTTTCTGTTTGAGACGAAGAGAGGGTACTGTGACCACTTCTCTTCCGCCATGGTGGTGATGCTCCGCTCTCAGGGAATTCCGGCGCGTTGGGTGAAAGGATATGCCTTTGGAGAGTTAAAGAGGAACGATCGGGGAGAGCTGGAGACGACCGTTCGGCAAAAGGATGCCCACTCTTGGGTGGAGGCTTATTTTCCCGAAGTCGGCTGGGTTCCCTTTGAAGCAACCGCCTCTTTTTTCACTCCTTATGAAATGGTAAGGGAGAGCACCGGCTCGGCGACGGCAGGAGCCGCCGATGACCCGGCCATGGAAGAGATGCCGAAACCGGAGGAATTGGAGAAGATGAAAGCCGCCTTGACGGACGTGGAGGGAAAACAGGCGCAAGAAACGAAGGGAGAGAGCGTCTCTTCCCCCGGTGTCTCCTTCCCGATTCGGTTTCTCTTCCTTCCGATTTCATTTCTTTTGTTCCTCCTTCTCCTCCTAGTCGTTGTTCTAAATCGAGATCGTCTCCTATTCTGGTGGCGGACTCGGGGGTTAAACCGGAATGGGGAATCCCACTTTATCGTGGAATTTTACAGGAGGCTCCTTTCCCTCTACGAACGCATGGTTCCCCGACCTCCCCATGCGACGGTGCGGGAATATGCCCGAATTCTTCCCCTAAACGGGGAACAGGGGAGTTTTAAGGCGTTGACCAAAGCATTTGAGGAAGCGCGCTACGGGGAGAGGGAACCTCAAATGTCAAAGGATGAGATGACGAAATTGGGCAAGCGATTCTTTTCGCGCAGGCGGAAATAGCCCTCATATGCCTTTTCCCGACCTTTTTTCATTGCAGGAATGGAGATTCCTGTGATAGGATGGGAACGTAATGGGAGTCGGTCAAAATCATTTTTGAGGACATTGTATGAGAAAGCCCCGGTCGATTTAAATGAGGGCACAGGAGGATTGCATGGGAATGGAACAGGAGCGCGAATGGATATTGGTTCTCGATTTTGGCGGTCAATATAATCAATTAATCGCCCGCCGCATCCGGGAACTTGGGGTTTACAGCGAACTTTGGCCATATGATACCCCCATTGAGAAAATTCTCGAGAAAAAACCGAATGGAATTATTTTCTCCGGCGGTCCGAACAGCGTTTATGACGAGGGCGCACCGCTGGTAGATCCGAAAATCTATGGATTGGGGATCCCTATTTTTGGAATTTGTTACGGGATGCAGATGATGGCTTATCAATTGGACGGGAAAGTGGAAAGGGCAGAAGCAGGCGAGTATGGGAAAGCCATTGCCCGTCTGCGCCATGATCCCCTCTTTTCCGCATTATCTGAAGAAGAGAAGGTCTGGATGAGTCATGGAGACCAGGTGGTTGCACCTCCGGAAGGGTTTCGGGGGATTGCCTCCACATCTTCTACCCCCATCGCAGCGATGAGCGATACGGAACGAAATTTCTTCGGGGTTCAATTTCATCCTGAGGTAAAGCATACCGAGCACGGGGAGACGATTTTGGAGAACTTCCTCTTTAAGATTTGCGGTTGCCACGGGGATTGGAGCATGGGCGGATTTATAGAGGAGGCCGTTCGCCAGATCCGGAGTCAGGTGGGAGATGAGGAAGTCTTATGCGCATTAAGCGGTGGTGTAGACTCTTCCGTGACCGCTGCCCTTGTCCATCGGGCCGTTGGGGATCGGCTTACCTGCGTATTCGTCGATCATGGACTGCTCCGCAAGGGGGAGGCGGAATCGGTGATGGCCACCTTTGCGGAAAAGTTCCACATGCGTGTGATCCATGTGGATGCGAAGGAGCGCTTTTTGGCCAAATTGGCCGGAGTTACCGATCCGGAGAAGAAGCGGAAGTTCATCGGCGAGGAATTTATCCGTCTCTTCGAAGAAGAGGCGGCAAAGCTCTCCAATATCCGCTATTTGGCGCAGGGTACCCTTTACACCGACATCATCGAAAGTGGAACGAAGACCGCCCAGACGATTAAATCCCATCATAATGTGGGAGGCCTGCCGGAGCATTTTAATTTTAAGCTGGTGGAACCTCTGAAGACTCTCTTTAAAGATGAAGTGCGGAAACTAGGCGAAGAGTTAGGCCTTCCGGAGGAAATCGTATGGCGCCAACCCTTCCCTGGGCCTGGGCTTGCCATTCGGGTTCTGGGTGAGGTGACCCCGGAAAAATTAGAAATTGTGCGGGAGTCGGATGCGATTCTCCGGGAGGAGATCAAAAAGGCGGGGCTTTCCCGGGAGATCTGGCAATATTTCACCGCCCTTCCCGATATGAAAAGCGTTGGTGTGATGGGAGATAGTCGAACTTACGCATATACGGTGGGAATTCGGGCGGTTACGTCGGTGGATGGCATGACGGCGGATTGGGCCCGCATTCCCTACGAGGTGTTGGAGAAGATCTCTACCCGCATTGTGAACGAGGTGCCCCATGTAAACCGGGTGGTTTACGACATCACCTCCAAGCCACCGGCGACCATTGAATGGGAATAAGGAAAAACACGAATGAAAATTTTAAATTTAACTTAAATGTACGTTTTTTATTGACTTATTGCCCTCTGTTTGGTACCATTTTTGACGAAAAGAAGGATAAATGCGTATAAGCTTAAGGATTGGCTTAAGCGTCTCTACCGGCAACCGGAATTGCCTGGCTACGCATGATCGTACCGAAGAGCTTTTTCCCTCTACTTATTCCCATTCTCTTTTCTCACTTTTTCAATAAACCTTCTCTCCGCGACTTGGCCGATGAAGACGGAACGGAGAAGGAAGGAGAATGGTTGTCTAGGATAGAGGTTTTGTTTTATGGAAAAGAACAGGGTACGATATCGTGTATAGACAGGAGACCGCTTGGAGAGTCTTAAACCAGGCGGTTTTTCGCTTTTATCTATTCTTTATCTCTTTATCTTTATTTTCTCGAAAAGGAGTGGAAAGCTTGAAGGCGATTCAAGATTATTTTCGTTTCTCGGAGCGGAAAACGACGTACCGTACTGAGTTTATCGCGGGATTAACCACGTTTTTATCCATGGCTTACATCCTATTCGTGAACCCGATGGTTCTAGGAGAGACGGGAATGGATAAGTCCTCCGTCTTTGTGGCGACGGCAGTCGCTTCAGCCATCGGTACGCTGATCATGGGGTTATACGCCAACTACCCCATCGCACAAGCTCCAGGAATGGGCTTAAATGCTTTTTTCGCCTACACGGTGGTCTTAGGTATGGGGATTCCGTGGCAGACGGCGTTGGCCGGGGTTTTTACATCCGGGATTGTTTTCTTCCTCCTAACATTATTTAAGATCCGGGAAACCATCATTAATTCCATTCCATTTAGCTTAAAGATGGCGACCGGAGCAGGAATTGGACTTTTTATTGCATTTATCGGTCTTAAAAATGCAGGGATCGTCATCATTGATCCCCAATCAGCCCTTCCCAAGTTAGGAAATATTCATACGGGAAATACGCTCCTTACGGTCTTTGGGCTCTTGGTTACCGCCATCTTCCTCGTACGCAAAATTAGGGGAGGAGTTTTCTATGGCATGCTCCTGACGGCGATTGTAGGAATGTTTTTTGGCCTCGTTCCCGTTCCCCAGGGCATCCAGGATATTGTAGGCAGCGTTCCCAGCATCGCTCCCACCTTTGCTCAGCTTGAGTGGGAGAAACTTTTACGTCCCACCGGGGATCTTTTGATCGTCATCTTTACTTTTCTCTTCGTCGACTTTTTTGACACGGCCGGTACGGTGATGGCGGTTGCCGCCCAAGCGGGTTTGCTGAAGGATAATAAATTGGAGCGGGGTGGACGTGCTTTAACCTCCGATGCCATTGCCACCATGGTCGGCGCTTGGCTCGGTACTTCGACCGTCACCTCTTATATTGAATCTTCTTCCGGAGTTGCCGCCGGGGGGCGTACCGGTTTTTCTTCCGTGGTGGTTGCCGCATTATTTCTCCTCTCCCTCGTATTTGCTCCTCTTCTCGGGATTGTTACCCCTCAGGTGACTGCGCCGGCTTTAATCATTGTCGGAGTACTTATGGCGGCTAATCTCCTTAAGATTAAATGGGATGAAATCGATGAAGCATTCCCTGCATTCCTTACCGTTCTTCTCATGCCTCTTACGTACAGCATTGCCACCGGGATTGCTTTAGGTTTTGTGACCTATCCTATTGTGAAAATCGCAAAAGGGAAAGCGCGGGAAATCCATCCGATTATGTACGGACTCTTTCTCGTCTTTATAGCCTATTTCATCTGGCTGGCGCGTTAAATTCATTTACCGGTCTAAGATCGATTTCGTTTCTGCCTCTCTTTCTCGGCCAAAGAGAGGTTTCTTTTTTTCTCTTGTTTCTTTGGCAATTTTCACGTTTTTTTGGTATAATTTCCTACAATTATACCTGTATGGAGTTTTCATATCCGTCAAAGCAGGGCGCTCACGATGATGGGATGGATCAAAAAACAATGGAAGCGAAGGGGGAAAAGGATGAGGCGGTGGAGATTAACGTTATTTGGCGTGCTCCTTCTTCTCTTCATCGGAGGAGGCATCGTATGGTTCCGGTGGAATCAGGCGCCGCCCGGTGAGGAGGCTTCTTTTTGGAAAGAAAGCTGGACGGTTCAGCCCTCCTTAGAAGGGGTAAACAACGCGTACAGGGCAAAGATTACGGTTAACCCGGAGGAAAAAGTGATCCAAGGAGATTTGACTGCATGGATCCTAAACGATACCGGCAAAGAGCAGGATCATGTTTATTTTCATATCTACCCTAATCTCTTTCGCCCTGAAAATTCCCTTCGTGGTTCGGTTTGGGAAGAGGTGTTGGGAAAAGATCCGAAACCCGGATGGATGAAGGTGGAAGGGGTATGGGTGCAGGGAAAAAAGGTTGACTTTATCGTTAAGGATACCCTCCTTGAGATCCCTTTGGACTGGAAAAAAGGAGAAAAAACCGCCGTTATGATTCGTTTTTCTTTCGGGCTTCCCCAAAATAACGGACGTCTCTCTTATGATGATCATGCGATGTGGCTGGGGAATTGGCTTCCCATAAAAGCCGTATATGATGAAGAAGGATGGAATCTTGACCCCTATTATCCCATCGGGGATCCCTTTTATAGCGATATCGCCAATTATGAGGTGGAGGTCCGTCTTCCACAGGGATTCCAGGTCGCATCCACCGGCGTCGAGGTAGGAACCCCTAAAATCGAACAGGGGAACATGGAGATTCATCATTATAGGGCAGATAAGGTAAGAGATTTTGCCATGGTGGTGATGGATAAGGAGTATACATACAAGGAAGGGAAAGCAGGCGATGTACGGGTTCTTACATGGCATAAGCGGGAAGATTCCGCTGAAGTGGCGGAAAGGCTGCACCAGGTCGCCATCTCTTCTTTAACCGCCTATAGTCAAAAATATGGGGGGTATCCCTATCCGGAATACGACGTGGTGGCAACGGGCGGATTTTTTGGCGGGATGGAGTACCCTGGGCTTATCTTTGCGGAAGGAAGTTATTTCAGGCGAAATGACCCGTACGGGGTGCTGGTGGTCGCCCATGAGACGGCCCATCAATGGTGGTATGGCCTGGTGGGAAATGATGAGGTCGAGCATCCATGGATGGATGAAAGCCTTACGGAATATGCCACACTAAACTATTTGCTCGAGCATGAGAAGTCGTGGGCTCCTTCGTATCTGAGACTGAAGGAATCGGCTATAGAGAAGGCGAAAGTGTATGAAAGCAGAGGAGAAAGGATCTCCGCCTCCGTCAATCAGTTTACAAGTTGGGATTCATACGGGGTGATGATTTATGAGGTTGGCCCCCTGATGTTTTATGAATGGGAACAGAAGGTGGGAAAAGAAGAAATGGAAAAGATGCTTAAAGATTATTTCTCCCGCTACCGATATAAAAATGCAACCCCCGAGGATTTTCTTCAAGTAGTGAAAGACCACTTTGGAGATCGGGGCGTTCGCTTCATGAAGGATTGGCTGGAAGGAAAGGAACATTGATCTCACGGAACAAAATCGATCCATCCGAATATGGGAAAAAGAAACAAGGGAAATAGAATGCGCTTCAGCGGGCGTCGTTAGGATTTTTCGCCCGCTGAAGTTTTTGGGAGAGAAATGATTTACAAAAATTGTATGCATCAAGCATCTTGACTTGGGGAATGGTTCGTGGTAAGATGTGAAACGTCGCTTCGGGGGACAAAAAACAGAAGAGCTGCCGGGAATGAATCCAACCGAATCAGGACCGGACAGAAACCAAAAATTCTCTGTTGACAAAAAGCTCCTCGATGTGATAAGATAACCAACGTCGCTGCCACGGCGGCGAAGGAAGAAAGACCCATGGTTCCTTGAAAACTGAACAGAAACGCCTGTGAGGAATAAAAGCAAGAAGAATTGAGAGTCGAGGAAGAAGACTCGAGCATGGGGGAAGGAAGGGAACTTCCGGAACCCTCTTATATGGAGAGTTTGATCCTGGCTCAGGACGAACGCTGGCGGCGTGCCTAATACATGCAAGTCGG
>NZ_KI783301.1:159667-379003 GCF_000510645.1 Thermicanus aegyptius DSM 12793
CATGGAGCTGACGGATACGAATCGGTCGACCCCTTAACCATAGAGAAGCGATCTTCGCTTTTTCCTGATCCGGTTTTGAGGGAACGGAAAGTTCCCGAAAGAAGCCGAAAGGCGAAAGAGAGAAGTCTGGTGACGATGGCGAAGAGGACACACCCGTTTCCATCCCGAACACGGAAGTTAAGCTCTTCAGCGCCGAGGGTACTTGGGGGGCGACCCCCTGGGAGAGTAGGACGTTGCCAGGCAAAAAGAAAGACCACCTTTCAAAAGGGTGGTCTTTTTTGCTATGAATAGGATCTTCTTTTTCTGTTCATAAGCCATGAGGATAGTATACCATAAAATAGTAAAATTTTCTAGTCTGTTCTTTCCACTGCAAATTGTTTAGAATAAGGAATAACAAGAATCTTAGGTATCTGAATTAAAGGAGAAAACGGAATGGCGATAGATGAACGTGAACGTTTGGAAGAAGAGAAAAGGGTAGAGGAAGTTGTAGGGAAGATCAAAAGACGTATTCAGGAATTGCGGGAAGCTACCGGGGAAGAAAAAGGTAAAGTGGTTACAATGCAGGAAGAGTTTTGGGAAGATCTCTCTGTAAATATTGAGAACCCGGATGAGCTCTTTGAGAGCTATGCAGATATCTCCCAACAATCCCTCGTCGTCGCAGAAGAAGAAAAAAAGGTGAAAGAGGCTTTTCTTGCTTTAGAGCGGCTAAAAAAGCTGGCCCATTCTCCCTATTTTGGACGAGTTGATTTTAAGGATGCCGTGATCAATGAAGAAGAGAAGATCTATATCGGAACATCTTCCTTTCTGGATGAAGAGACCGGCGAATTTCTGGTTTACGATTGGCGTGCTCCTATTTCTTCTCTTTTTTATGACCATATCCCAGGAAGAGCAAGCTATGAGGCACCGGGTGGCGTGATTGAAGGAGAGCTCACAAAAAAACGTCAGTATGAGATCAAGGGCGGAAAATTACAATATATGTTTGATACCGGAGTAACCATTGGGGATGAAATTTTAAAAGAAGTATTGGGAAAACAAGCGGAACCCGTTATGCACTCCATCGTTGCCTCGATCCAAAGGGAGCAAAATCGCATCATACGGAATGACAATCGACGCGTCCTTTTGGTTCAAGGAGTAGCCGGGAGCGGGAAAACCTCCGTAGCCCTTCAGCGCATTGCATACCTTCTCTACAAATACCGGAATATCCTGAGTTCCGAAAATATGCTTCTTTTCTCTCCCAATCCCCTTTTTAAGCAGTATGTCTCCAAGGTTTTGCCGGAACTTGGAGAGGCCAATATGTTGCAGACAACACTTTTTGAATATATGGAAAGCCGTTTGGGGAAGACGGTTCTTTTAGAGCATCCATTTACCCAATTGGAAGAGCTTCTGGAAGGTCAACCCACACATGCCGGAAAAGAAGGGGTATACCTACGGCATATCGGGATACGCTTTAAGGGAACCCATGATTTCTATCAGATACTGACCCAGTATGCCAACCTGTTGAAGTGGAAAGGGATGATCTTCAAGGACCTTAAATTCCGTGGGGAGAACCTCATTTCCGGGGAAGAGCTTCGAGAGCAATTTTATCAAATGGAAAGCCGTTTAAACATAAGCAAGCGGATGGAGCTCTTATCGGAATGGGCATTGGCGGAGTTGGACAAGAAAGAGGAGGAGATGCTGAAGGAAGCGTGGGTGGAGGAGGAAGTGCAACTCCTCAGCACGGAGGAATATCATAAAGCGCATCGGTATTTTCTCCGTACCCATAAAAAGCGGCATACCTTTGATGATTTTAAGGAAGAAGAAGCCTTCTTAAAGCGTTTGGTGGTCAAAAGACATTTGAAGAAATATCGAAGGAGGATAAAGGAACGGCGCATAGTGGATCTCCCCGGGTTATATCGACAACTATTTGCCGACGATTCCATTTGGGAAGAGGCATCTAGGGGAATACTATTACCGGCGGAGATCGGCGCTATTCGGAGGGATACCCTGGGGAGATTGGAACGAAATGAAGAATGGCCATTTGAAGATGCGCCTCCTCTCCTCCTTTTAAAAGAATGGGTGGAAGGTTTCCGCACCTATCTTTCGATTCGCCATGTGGTGATCGATGAAGCCCAGGATTACTCCCCCTTTCATTTCCGCTGGTTAAAGCAGATTTTCCCCCGGGCCTCCTTTACGATTCTGGGGGATGTGTACCAAACCATGAGCCTCCATACCTCCATCATGGCCCCGGAGAATCTGAGGTGGATCGAAGAAAATGAGAAAGATGTAGAACGTTTTTCCATGACGAAAAGCTATCGTTCTACAAAGGAGATTGTGGAATTTTCCCGGAGAATTTTGGGAGAGGGAAAAGAGATCGAACCTTTTGAACGTAGTGGAGAACATCCCCGCCTGATTCGGGTGGAGACGAGGGGAGAGCTGGCTGAGAGAATCTCCTCCAGCGTAACCGAACTGCAAAAGAAAGGAGTTGGGTCCATCGCGATCCTCTGTAAGACGGAAAAGGAGTGCGACGAGGCAGAGATGCGCCTTTCCGAATGGGTCACTTTGCAGCGGATCCGCCGAGATACGAGAACCTTGCGGCGTGGCCTCCTCCTGCTTCCCATTTACTTGGCCAAAGGGGTGGAATTTGATGCGGTCATCTTTTATGATGTCTCCAAGGAGAGATATCACCGGGAATTGGAGCGGAATCTCCTTTACACCGGCTGCATGAGAGCTCTGCATGAGCTCCATCTATTCTACGTGGGAGAGCCCTCCCCTTTCCTCCATGAAGCGATGCTTTTTTCCTCCTCTTCCCGTTGAGGAAGGGGAGATGTCTCATAAAGATTTGGAAGGTTAACGAGATGCGTGAGAGCAGGGGGAGGGTGAAGAGTGAGGAAAAAAGTGGTGATTGCCCTGGATCAAGGAACCACCAGCACCCGGGCGATTCTTTTTAATCAGGATGGGGAAATGATGGGCACCGCCCAGGAGGAATTGGCGCAGCATTATCCGAAACCAGGTTGGGTAGAGCATGATGGCCTTGAAATCTGGGAGAGCGCAGTCCGGATGATCAAAAAGGTGTTACAGGAGAATCAGATCCTCCCGTCTGAGGTGGCAGCCATTGGGATTACCAACCAACGGGAGACCTCCCTTCTTTGGGAGAAGGAACGGGGGAATCCCGTTCATCGGGCCATCGTGTGGCAGAGCAGGCAGTCGGAAGAGATCTGCAAGGAGCTAAAGGAGAGGGGATATGAGGATAGGGTGAAGGAGAAAACAGGCCTCCTCCTAGACCCTTACTTTTCCGGGACAAAAGTAACCTGGTTATTGCGCCGATATCCGGAGATGAACAAGAGGGCGGAGCAGGGGGATCTCCTCTTTGGCACCGTCGACACATGGCTCATCTGGAAGCTGACGGGAGGGAGAGTACATGCCACCGATTACACGAATGCCTCCCGCACGTTGATGTACAACATCAGAGAGCTTCGTTGGGATGAGGAATTATTAGAGATCTTGGAAATTCCTCCTACCCTACTGCCGGAGGTTTATCCTTCCAGTCACATCTATGGGGTTACGGATGCCTCACTCTTTGGAGAAGAGATTCCTATTGCCGGCAATGCAGGAGACCAGCAGGCGGCCCTTTTCGGTCAAGCCTGTTTTCGACCTGGGATGGCGAAGAATACCTACGGAACCGGCTGCTTCATGCTGATGAATACCGGCGAGCATGCGGTTTTATCTCAGCATGGGCTTATTACCACCCTGGCCGCCAGCCGATCCGAGGGAGGACGACCCCATTATGCCCTGGAGGGGAGTATCTTTGTTGCCGGAGCGGCGATTCAGTGGCTTCGTGACGGGCTCAGGCTGTTTGGGCGATCCGATGAGACGGAAGCGATCGCCTACTCCGTTCCTTCCAGCGGAGGAGTTTACGTCGTTCCGGCTTTTGTCGGATTAGGGGCCCCCTATTGGGTCAGTGGGGCACGGGGGGCCGTCTTTGGTTTAACCCGCGGGACAGACAGGGCTCACTTGGTGCGGGCTACGTTGGAATCGCTTGCATATCAGACAAAAGATGTCCTTTTGGCCATGGAACAAGATGCGGGTCTCCATTTACACTCTCTCCGGGTGGACGGGGGCGCGGCCGCCAACCGGTTTCTCATGCAATTTCAGGCCGACCTGTTGGGGGTTGAGGTTATCCAACCTAAGGTGTTGGAGACTACGGCCCTGGGTGCAGCCTACCTTGCCGGGCTGGCTGTTGGATTTTGGAAGGATGAGGCGGAGATTGAGGAAAGGTGGGCAATGGACCGCAAGTTTCTTCCGAAAATGGCGGAGGAGGATAGAGAAAGACTCTATCAAGGGTGGAAAAAGGCGATTGAAGCAACGCTCTCCTTTGTATGAGTGGAAACAGCCCAATGACGATGAGAAATGAAAAGAATTTGCAAAAGGGTGGAATGGAATGGCGGATCTAAAGCCGGATCAAGGGTTTATTGACCAATTAAAGGGGGAGTTTGACCTTCTTGTGATCGGAGGAGGGATTACCGGTGCGGGGATTCTGTGGGATGCGGTGAACCGAGGACTGCGAGCCGTATTGGTAGAAAAAGGGGATTTTGCCTCCGGCACAAGCAGTCGCTCTACGAAATTGATTCATGGTGGGCTTCGCTATCTGGAGCAGTTTGAATTTGGTTTGGTAAAGGAGGTAGGCAGAGAACGGGCAATTCTTTACCGGAACTGCCCCCACTTGGTCCATCCCGAAAAAATGCTCCTTCCCCTGATTCGAGGAGGAAAGCTAAACCGCCTTACCGCCTCTTTTGGCATCTGGCTGTATGACCGTTTGGCAGGGGTTAAAAGGAACGAACGCCGAAGGATGCTCTCCAGAGAGGAAACCTTGTCCCTTGTCCCCCTGCTCGATCCCGAGAAAGTGATGGGGGGAGCACTTTATATCGAATACCGGACGGATGATGCCCGCCTCACCATGGAAGTGATCAAATCGGCCGTGGCCCATGGTGCCCTCGCCATGAACTATACCGAAGTGATCGATCTTCTCTACGACGGGGCAGGAAGAGTAAAGGGAGCGCACCTGTTGGATAAACGGACTGGAGAGAGCATGGCTCTAAATGCAAAAGCAGTTGTAAACGCTACAGGACCTTGGGTTGATTTTCTGCGGCGGATGGATCACTCCCTGGATGACAAGAGGATTCATTGGACCAAAGGGGTTCATCTGGTGATCGATCAAAAGGATTTCCCCTTAGCGCATTCGATCTATTTCGACACCCCCGACGGCCGGATGGTTTTTGCCATTCCCCGGGATGGAAAAACGTATGTAGGGACAACGGATACGGATTATAAGGGATCTTTGGAAGAGGTACGCGTGGAATCGGAGGACCGGGATTATTTGCTGAGGGCTATTCGTCATCTCTTTCCCTCCCTTTCCCTTGCTCCGAGTCAAGTCGAATCAGGCTGGGCAGGAATCCGTCCCCTCATCCATGAGGAGGGAAAGGGCGTCTCGGAAATCTCCCGCAAGGATGAAATCTTCCTCTCCCCATCCGGATTGATCACCATCGCAGGAGGAAAGTTAACGGCTTTTCGGAAGATGGCGGAACGGACGGTGGATCTGGTCTGCGCCCAATTGGGCATGGGGAAGGAGAAAAGATGCACCCCTTGCAGAACCGAATATCTCCCACTAAGCGGCAGTGAGGGAGGAGTGGAACGGTTTGAGGAAAAAGAGAAAGAGATGATTCGAAGAGGAATAGAGGAATTTGAGCTTACGGAGAAACGGGCCAGGGAGCTCTTTTCCCGTTACGGAACGAATGTGGGGGAGATTTACGCCCTGATAAGGAAGTTGAATCAGGCTTCAGACCGAGAAGAGGAGAGGCTCATAGAGAAAAACGAGACCAATCATCCTCTGCCTGATTCGGATGTGGGTAAGGACGAAGGGATTTCTTCTGATCTTTTAGCGGAACTTCGTTACACCTGGGAGAAAGAATTCGTCTATACCCCTGCCGATTTTCTCATCCGTCGCACAGGGCTCCTCTTCTTCAACCGCTCTTTATGTCGAGAGATCTTTCCCTTCGTTTCGGAAAGACTAACCGAATGGAACGGATGGAATGAGAGAGAACGGAGAAGATGGGAGGAAGAAATGATCAAAGAATTTGAATGGGGGGATACCCTTTATGCATAATCCTCCGCATCTTCGGCAAACTAAAGAAGGAGCCAGTTGAAATCGCTTAAGGAGGTTTTTTCATGTCGATGATGCCTTATGAACCATTTCGTCATCTCTCCCAGATCAGGAGGGAAATGGGCCGCTTTTTCCAGCTGCCGTGGAACATCCCCTGGTTTTCGGACACCGATTATTTTGGAAATGTCCGGGTTGATGTTTATGAGACAGAGGATGAAGTGGTAGTGCGAGCCGATATTCCTGGAGTAGAAAGGAAAGAAGATATACAGCTTGACCTGGACCGGGATATTCTTACCATGAGTGCTACCATTGAGAAGGAAGCGGAAGCGGCAGAGGATCAATTTCATCGGAAGGAACGGTTTTATGGACGATTTCAGCGTTCTGTCCCCCTTCCCTCCCCCGTAAAGCAAGAAGGAATAAAAGCTTCTTATCGCAACGGGGTTTTGGAGGTGCGAATGGCGAAGGAAAAGGATGCGACAACGCGCAGGAGAATTAATGTGGAGTTTCATTAACCGGAGAAGGATCCCCAGCAAGGGAAAAGAATCGACTTCCCCACTTTATCGTTGAGTGGGGGCTTTTTTTTTTAAACGCCCGATCAAAAAAAGAATTGACAATGAAAGCTGTTTCTATAATAATGGAGGTGGTAAATGAACGCGTGTACATTTATCCCGGGATACAAATCGAACGTAGAGGATGGGATGCTGGAAATGGAGAAAAGAATTCCGATCGGTCTTCAGCTTTATACCTTACGCAATGAACTGCAACAAGACTTTTGGGGGACGCTGAACCGGGTTTCCGAGATGGGTTATGAGACGGTAGAGATGGCGGGGTATTATGGGCTCTCGGCAAAAGAGTTGAAGGAAGGTTTAAGGGAAATTGGACTGACGGCCATCTCCTCTCATGTGGGATTTTCACGTTTGAATGAGAACTTGGAAGAGGAAATCCTTTATGCGAAGGAATTGGGAATTTCCTATTTGGTATGTCCTTATCTTGCTCCAGAACAGCTGGAAACAAAAGAAGAGCGCCGGAAGGTCGCTCTTGCGCTAAAGCAGATCGCCGAAAAGTGCCGTGAGCATGGCCTGATGTTCGCCTATCACAACCATGCCCACGAGATGAAGGAAGAGGAGGGAAAGCGCATATTGGACCGCCTTTTTGAAGAGGCGGATGCATCTTCCCTACAGGCGGAGTTGGACCTTTATTGGGTGAAAAAAGGGGAAGCAGATCCTCTGGAATTGATGGAGAGATATAAAAGCCGCCTGCATCTCTTACATATTAAAGACATGGCTCCAGATGAGGAAAAAAGCTTTGCGGAAGTTGGTCACGGAATCATGGATTATCCCTCGATTTTTGCCAAAGCGTTGGAGTATGGGGTAAGGCACTACATTGTGGAACAGGATTTATGCAAGCGACCTCCTCTACAAAGTGTGGAGATGAGTATTCAATACCTGAAGTCCTTGGGGTTAACGGCAAAATAAGGTCGTGGCGAAGAAGCGCCAGGGTTCGATCTGGTGCCTGATTGCGCGAACGAAAAAAAGAAATCGGGAAGCCTTCCGGTCAGGGGGATAAATAGAAATCATAGGAGGAGAAGAAAGATGAAGTTAGGTGTTTTTACTGTTCTTTTTTCCCAAAAGCCTTTTGAAGAGATGCTGGATTATGTAAAAGACGCCGGCGTAGAGGCGGTAGAAATTGGAGCAGGAGGGTATCCCGGTAACGCCCACTGCAATCCTGATGAGCTGTTGGAAAATCCTGAAAAACTTCGTTCTTTTAGGAATGCTATAGAGAAGAGGGGACTGATGGTTAGCGCCATCAGCGTCCATGGAAATCCCCTTACTCCGGATTCCTCTTTTGCGAAGTATTCCCATGAGGTATTGCGCAAGGGAATTTTACTGGCCGAACAGCTGGAAGTTCCGGTGGTGAACGCCTTCTCCGGAACCCCCGGAGATCATGATGGGGCGAAGTATCCGAATTGGCCGGTTGCCCCATGGCCGAACGAATACCGGGAAGTCCTGGAGTGGCAGTGGAACGAGAAACTCATCCCCTACTGGAAGGAAATGGCCTCTTTTGCCGCTGAACATCATGTAAAAATCGGATTGGAATTGCATGGTGGCTTTCTCGTTCATACCCCCTATACGCTCCTGAAATTACGGGAAGCGGTCGGGGAGGTGATCGGGGCCAATCTTGATCCCTCCCACATGTGGTGGCAGGGCATTGATCCGGTTGCAGCCGTAAAAATTTTGGGTAAGGAAGGGGCGATCCACCATTTCCATGCGAAAGATACTTACATTGATCCGGAGAAAGTGAACCTTTACGGTCTGACCGATATGGGCTCTTACGGAAACCTGAGGGAGAGGGCGTGGTATTTTCGCACCGTAGGGTATGGCCATGATCTGAAGACCTGGGCGGACCTATTAAGCGCTCTTCGGTTGTTCGGCTATGATTACGTGATTAGCATTGAACATGAAGATGCTCTCATGTCCGTTGAAGAGGGATTTCAGAAGGCGGTAAACAACCTAAATTCACTGATCATGAAGGAAAGCCTTCCCAATGCGTGGTGGGTGTAATATAGCGGTTGTCGGCAGGGATATTGTTAGTGTGATCATTAAATGAAAGGGAGAGTTGATCGATGGGGAAATTGCGTGTAGGAATCATCGGATGCGGAGGAATCGCTTTTGGTAAACATATGCCTTCCCTAAAAAAAATCAATGAGGTAGAGATGGTTGCTTTTTGTGATCTGGTGGAGGAGAGGGCGAAAAAGGCGGCCGAAGAATTTGGCGCAGAGGGGGCAAAGGTTTTCACCGATTACCGGGAGCTTTTGAAAGAGCCCCTCGATGTGGTCCATGTTTGCACCCCAAATGCCTCCCATGCGGAGATTACCGTAGCTGCTCTAGAATCGGGAAAGCATGTCATGTGTGAAAAACCGATGGCGAAAACCTCTGCAGAAGCGAGGAAAATGATCGAGGCGGCGAAGCGGACAGGGAAGAAATTGACGATCGGCTATCAGAATCGGTTTCGGCCGGACAGCCTTTATCTCCACCAGGTTTGCGAACGGGGGGATTTAGGAGAGATCTATTTCGCCAAGGCTCACGCGATCCGCCGCCGTGCCGTGCCCACTTGGGGAGTATTTCTGGACGAAGAGCAGCAAGGCGGGGGACCGTTGATCGACATCGGCACTCATGCCCTGGATCTTACTCTCTGGATGATGAACAATTACAGACCGAAGATCGCTCTCGGCACCGCCTATCACAAGCTTGGCTCAAAAGAGAATGCGGCCAATGCCTGGGGGCCATGGGATCCGAAGAAATTTACCGTGGAAGACTCTGCTTTTGGTTTTGTCGTCATGGAAAACGGGGCCACCATCTTTCTGGAATCAAGTTGGGCATTAAACACGCTGCAGACAGGGGAAGCGAAATGCACCCTCGCCGGAACGAAAGCAGGAGCCGATATGGATCATGGGCTAAGGATAAACGGGGAGGAATTCGGAAAACTTTATACCACTGAAGTAAACCTAGGGGCTTCTGGAGTAGACTTCTATGATGGAAGAGAGGAAAGCGCATCGGATCTGGAGGCGAGACTGTGGATCGAGAGCATCCGAGAGGATAAAGAGCCTGTGGTAAAGCCGGAAGAAGCCCTCGTAGTGACGGAAATTCTGGAAGCGATTTATGCCTCGGCGAAGACCGGAGAACCTTATTATTTTCGTAAATGAATCCGGAGGATTGGATTCGATCGATAAAATGAGTCTTCCTATTTAAGATTTAAGGAGTTTTTATGGATGGATCAAGTCAAAGTTGGAATCATCGGTTGTGGGAACATTAGCGGAATTTACATTGAAAATATCCGAAAATCCCCTGAACTGCAGTTGGTAGCCTTGGCAGACCTTGACTCTCGGAAGGCGATGGAAAAGGCGAAGGAAGAACCGGGAGTCAAGGTCCTCTCCCCTGAAGAGCTCATCATGGATCAGGAGGTGGAAGTGGTTCTCAATCTGACGGTCCCGAAGGCCCATGGTGAAGTTTCCAAAGCTTGCCTCCAAGCGAAAAAGCATGTCTATGTTGAAAAGCCGCTCTCCTTGCGGAAGGAAGAGGGAATGAAACTTCTTCAGCTGGCGGAAAAAGAAGGACTTTATCTAGGCGGGGCACCGGATACCTTCTTAGGGGCCGGACTTCAAACGTCCCGGAAGTTGATTCATGAGGGGTGGATCGGTCGTCCCGTAGCCGCTGTCGCCTTTATGATGGGACATGGACCGGAGAGCTGGCATCCGGAACCCGATTTTTTTTATAAAGAAGGGGCGGGTCCCCTCTTTGATATGGGACCTTATTATTTAACAGCTTTTATTCACCTCCTGGGACCCATCCGCAGTGTCATGGCATCCACACAGATCAGTTTCCCGGAACGGCTGATTACCAGCTCCCCGCATGATGGAAACCTTATTCGCGTGGACACGCCGACACATATTGCCGCCAATCTTGAGTTCCATTCAGGAGCCATGGCGACGCTGATCACCAGTTTTGATGTGTGGGAGCACGGTCTGCCCCATATGGAGATCTACGGGAGTGAGGGAACGCTTCGCGTTCCGGATCCGAACACGTTCGGCGGCCCCGTTTTCCTCTTTTCCCTGGGAAATGAAGGGTTTCGGGAGATGCCCCTCACCGGAGGTCCTGTTCATAACGCCCGGGGAATCGGATTAGAAAAAATGGCAAAAGCGATCCGCTCAGGTACGAATCACCCGGCAAACGGGAAATTAATGCTCCATGTCCTGGATGCCATGGAATCGATTTTACAATCGGGGAGGGAGGGAAGAAGAATTTACCTGACCACCACCATTACGAGCCCTGAAGGCTAGAAGAAGGGAAGGGCATTTCGATGGGCAAAGTTCTGGCAAATCATATTGTGATGGGCGACAGCCCATCTTTTTGTATTTTTAACGGGAGGAGAGCTTTAGGAATTGTTCGCCCTATGGGGAATGAAACATTGATATTTGTGGGCAAAATCCCAAAAAATATAGAAAGAGGATCTCTTTCCTTGTATCATTGAAAGTGACGAAACTCCAATGAAAGGAGAAGAGATCCTCATGAATGATTCTAACATGAAGATTCCCACATTCAAAGAGCTTGAACAAATCTTTTTTTCCCTTTTAAGCAACATCTTTGTTGAAGAATTCGTCGACTTTCTTCATACTGATGGACGAAAAGATCATGGAACTTCGGGACAAAAATCGGTATCGGCTTAAAGACCACAAACCCTGTTTGGAGAAGTCACGTTTCAAAGGCGGTTATACGACGATCGAAAAACCGGACAAATCGTCTATCTTCTCAACCAATACTTAAGCATAGAAGAGAGAGAACCGATCAGTCTCCACCGGGACGAATGGGCGATATATCTCACAGCGGAAGGAACCTCCTACCGTAAAGCGGCAAATCTCCTCAAAGAATGGTTTGGGAAGCCGATCTTTCTCACGAACCAAACGGCAAAAGCTGATCGAACGAGGAATCGCCCCCCCAAGAAGAAGCTCCTATGAAAGAAGAAACCAAACCGAAGGCGGAAGTGCTGTTTATCGAAGTGGATGGGATCTATACCTCGATCCAACAATCAAAACGGAAGTCGAAAGAACATCGAATGGCACTTGTGCACCGGGGGTGGGAAAAAAGAGGAGATCGGGTATGAGCTTCAGGATAAGCATTATTACCGGCATGAAGGGGAGATTTTTGGGAAGGATTTGGAGAATTCATCCTTCAACACGATGACGTCGATGAGAAGACCTGGTGGATTGTGGGTGGAGATGGAGCCGAATGGATTAAAGAATATGAGAACCATTTTCGGAACGTGATCTTCGTCATTGATCGCTTTTATCTTGCCCAAGAACTCAAAGAAAACCTAATAAAGGACCATCCGGAAGCGTATAAACAGGCACGGGAAGCCTTTTTGGCCTAAGAAGGAGAAAAGATCGTCCAAATCATAGAGAATCTAACCGTAGGGCACACCGACAGCAAAGCAAAACAAAAATGGGGAACGTTTTGTGACCTACATCCAAAACAACGGGAAATACCATCGAAACTACCGGAACCTTCTCAAAGCCCTAGGCAAAAAGACGTCAACCTACCAACCCATGGGAGGATCGGAAGCGACCATGCGGTTATTCGCGCGGAGGATCAAAAGTGGAGGATACAGCTGGAGTATCCCCGGCGTAAACGCCATGATCCAAGCTCTCCTCTCCCTTAAGACCACCGGGCGGATTCCAGGAGAAAGGGAAACAGGGATCGGCGAAATCCATCAGATCGAACAGAGCCGAAATCTCATGCCAAAGAACATTTCGAGATCCGTTCAAAAGATCAAAGAAATGAGGAACGGAGTGGTTCAAGGCGCACTCCCATATCTAGCGAATACATCGCGTACGAACCCCATGCACCAAGCACGAAGAGGGCTTAGGGATATAAGAGCGATGAAAGCATCCGGCATCGAAGGAGGCACAGCCTCACGTGCAAAGAGGGGGATTCCCTTTTCCCTATTCGCAGAAGCCCTTGCTCGCCGATGAACCTGAAAGGGGCGCTTCCGTCGCGAAGCGATTGAAAACCCTTGACAAGGGCGGGCGAGCAAGGAAGAATCAGCAAGGGAAAAAGGAGAAAAGCTAGGAGACTTTACGGATTACGGATCAAAACATAAAGCCAAGATCATCTCACTTTCAGTGATACCAAAAAGGATTAGAAAATGCACGATATACTACAATGAATATAGTGCAAAAAGGGTTGCCCACATTCACTTGACTAACACCCTATTGATTCATTGATTTCATTGAATTTGTGATCGTGGTATAATTTCACTAATATCAGTATTATTCGGAGGAGAATATGAGCAAAACAAATAACTTGATTAAATATTGGAGAAATAGTCTTGCGGATGCGGAAAGAATGAATATTGATCCGAAAAGGCTGGAGGGTGCCTTTCCAATTTCTAAAGATGCGATAAAAAAAGGCACGATCGATTCCACATTAACAGAGAAAATATTTCAAGAAGTCTTGCGTCTCAAAAAAGAAGACAGTTCTATCCAAGATATATTCAAAGGTTTTGTATATGTATTAATCTGTCCGATTAAGGCGATGGCAAAAGTAGAGCGAGGAGCCGAAAACAATACATATGACCGGATCATTACTCCGCTCTGGATTCCTGCAGTCGTCTCAAAAACCGGCGATATTCAACCTAAAGCGGATAGTTTCCCTTGGATTCCAAGGGATCTGCTCGAACCAAGTTTTGGTAGAACGGTAACCGTCGGGAGTGTCTCGGATGTTGACGACTACTTGACGATTCATAGACAGACATTTAAGCAGGAAGATACCTGGAAATCCCTTTGGGAATACAGTAATGCCCTGTTTAAACATGTGACGAACCAATTGCTTGATGAGTTTGAATTAGAGAATTATGAAGTTGACCCTTATGCATACATACTGATCGAATCAACCGAACAAGGTTCGGCTAAGAATATCATAAAATTGTATGACATGATCATCAGAGACAATCAGATTCCTTCATTGCTGAAACAGTTTGCAAGTCCAGTTGAAGAACGATTGTTACCCCTATTGAACGATGCCGATGAACGAACTATTTGTAAAAAGCATATTGGACAGATGGGATATAAATACCCGCTCTCAAGTTCCCAGCGGGAGGCTTTGCATCATTTTCTTACGCTTGAACATGGAGAGATCTTAGCCGTAAATGGTCCACCTGGAACAGGAAAAACGACGCTTTTACAGAGTGTAATTGCCACGTTGTGGGTAGAGGCGGCATTAAATAGGACAGAACCTCCTGTTATCGTTGCTGCTTCTGCAAACAATCAAGCTGTTACGAATATCATTGATAGTTTTGGTAAAATTGATGAGCCGGAAAATTGGCCACTAGCGGGCAGATGGCTTAATGGTGTTTATAGTTATGGTTTATATTGCCCATCTCAAGTAAAAATTAAGGAAGCGCAAGATAAATTTCAGGTGGCGAACTATTTGCGTGAGGATAAGGGGCCGTTCCCACAGACAGTTGAAGATCCTTCGTATGTGGAAGAAAACAAAAAATATTTCCTAAAGAAATGTTCCGAATATGTGCAACGGAAAGTCTCTACTCTATCTTCATGTCTGAAAATTTTACATGCTAATCTAAAAAATACCGTGTCTGAAATTACAATGGGAGTTGAGTTATTTCAAAGATATACTGAACATAAAGAAGAAGTTACAAACCGCTACCTTCCGTATAATGGAGTCGAGCAATTTATCGAGTTCAAGGAACTTGAATTAAAGCGATTGGACAATGAGATGAATGAACTTAGAGCAGTTGAGGATGGGTGGGAAAAACATTTCAGTACTGAACATTGGCTTTTAACCCTATTTGCTTTTCTACCCCCGGTAAAGAATAGAATAATGATTAGAAATAGATATTACAATAATTCTAATGATTACAAAATCGAGGCGGATTTTTCTAGTAAGATTGACATATTAAACGTAATTGAAGGAAAAAAGAAAGAACTTAAAAAAAAGAAAGAAATGGTTGAAGGTGAGTTGAAATATGCAAAAATGGAAGTAGTGAAATTGAAAGATTTGGAAAATAGCTTTATGCGTTGGTTAGATAAAAACAAGATGGAATGGGAGAAATACGGCGTCAATTCTCATACGGTTAAAATGAAGGAAATTAACAATCTGTATCATATGTTGGAATTTATGGATACAAATTTACGGTATAAAGCCTTTAAGATAGCAACACATTACTGGGAATGCAGTTGGCTTATCCAAATGGAAGAGCAGATAGAGGGGAATTATAAAGAAACATTGAGTAAAGAGAATTTACAGAGAAAATGGCGAAGGTATGCAAAACTTACGCCCTGCATAGTATCAACATTTTATATGATTCCCAAATATTTTAATGCATGGCAGGGAGACGATCAGCCGCTGTATGAATTCATAGACCTTTTAATTATCGATGAGGCTGGACAAGCATCTCCGGAAATTGCCGCGGCTTCCTTTTCTCTGGCTAAGAAATCGATTGTTGTAGGAGATACCCTCCAAATAGAGCCGGTATGGAGTATTGGTAAGCGCATTGACATTGCCAATCTGAAAAGCCATCAGCTAATCACATCTGATAGTGATAGAGAAATCGATGCTTTTTTCGATACTGGTCTTGCTGTATCCTGTGGGAATGTGATGAAAATCGCCCAAAGAGTGAGTAAGTATCAAAAATATCCAGATGAACGTGGGATGTTTCTATCAGAACATAGAAGGTGTTTCGATGATATTATTGCGTATTGTAATGAGCTTGCTTACAAAGGGAGGCTTCAGCCAAAAAGGGGTAATGAGTCCGGCATGATACTACCGTATATGGGGTTCAAGGATATTAAGGGTAAGGCCACAAAATCCGGGGGTAGTTGGGGAAATAAGAAAGAAGCGGAGGCTATTGCTCGATGGATCAAGGGAAATAAGGAAGCCCTTGAACACTTTTATACTGAGAGAGATGAGAAGAAAAGAAAACGAGATATTAAAGATATTATTGGTATTATAACCCCATTCGCCTATCAGGGGAAGTTAATAAAATCAGAACTTAGGCGATTGAATATAAAGGACATTACCGTTGGAACAATTCATTCACTTCAGGGAGCAGAACGGAATGTTATTATCTTCTCATCGGTATATGATTTTAGTCAAAAAGGGGGCAATTATTTTTTTGATAATGGCCCGAATATGTTAAATGTAGCGGTATCCCGAGCGAAAGACAGCTTTTTGGTGTTTGGAGATATGGAAATCTTTAATGCCAATGACGATAAGAAACCATCGAGTATTTTATTAAAGTATTTAAAAAAACTCGAGTAGTTTTTTCCAAATATGTTCGAAAGTGAATTCAACCACAATCGACATTCCTCTATTTACTTCACCTACTTCACCCACCTATGGAAGAAGGGGGAGTACACGATACATGATCTAACAAAATTTATTGCCATATGTAAATGTTGACTTAATTCATGACATTATTATGGAATGGATAAAAGAGTTTGGTGATGAACCTGATTTTATCGCGATCATCGAAGATGTAGAAAAAAGATTTCTAAAGGAGGAGAAAGAACATGAAGCGGATTTTAGGTATCTTTTTAGCTGTTGCCATGCTGTTGATTTTCCCGTTTGGGGGTGTTTACGCTCAAAATCAGGACCAAGACATTGAAGAAATGTTTAGCCAAGACCTGGACCATACGCCGTTAGATCAGTTAAAGGCTTTCTGGGACAAGAATAAGGACAAGCCTCTTGTTAAGAAACAATATAAAGGGGATTTTGATAAATTCTACAAGGCCGTTAAAGGCGGATATGAGATTTATGATAAGGTTCAGGTGGTGAACGAGCCGGATAAAAAACGGGTAAAAGTAATTATTCCTAAATTCGATACGGAGAATTATTATTTCGTTTTTGGATATGCCCCGAATGGGAAATATGATAATGTGATGGTCAACAAAGAAGGGTTTTATTACTTTCCTTACAGTTATGCTAACCCATCACGGGTCAAGTCCTAAATGTGGTGTAAATTCTCCCCTCCCCGGTGATTGCATTATGTTAACTAACCTTTCGGACGCTCTGCTGTGACTCCGCCACCTCCTTCTTCCTACGCTCCTCCCGCCAGACGTAATAGTCTTCCATGTCAAAGTACCGGTGACCAGATTGCCATTTCTCGTCAATCTCCATCAGCAAGGCACCTAGAAGCCGTATCGCCGAGTCTCGATTCGGGTAGATTCGAATCACCCGATCTCGCCTGCGGATTTCCTCATTAAGGCGCTCCTGACCGTTGGTAGTACGCAGACGTTTCCTGTACCGTTCTGGTAGCTCCAGTACTGCCGTGATGTCATCAAAGCCCGACTCGAGGATATCCACAGCCTTACGGGCTTTATCACTGTAATTATCCACAACCTGCTCCATTAATAAACGGGCTGTCTTCACATCCGGCGCATCAAGGATGGCCCGCATTTTCCCATACAGCTCCTCCTGTAAACTCTTAGGCACGGCGTCCAAGAAGTTGCGCATAAAGTGCGTTTGGCATCGTTGCCAGGTACAGCCTTGAAACTGGGTGTGTAGGGCTTTCACAAGCCCGCTGTGGCTGTCAGAGACAACGATATCCACACCATGCAGNCCTCGGTCNTTCAACCAGCCGAAAAACGCACTCCAACTGGCTTCAGACTCGCTATCCCCGATCCGCATTCCTAGCACTTCACGGTATCCGTCTTCACCCACACCAGTAGCAATCAAAGCAGCCCTCGAGCGCACCCTGCCATCCTCACGAATCTTTAGCACCATGGCATCCACGATCACAAAGGGGTATTCCTTGTCCTTCAGGCTTCGTTCGTTCCATCCTTGGACAACGGGGTCCAATCGTTTACAGAGCTCCGATACGGTAGACTTGGAAAACTCTTCACCACATAGCTCCTCCGTGATGGCAGCTACCTTCCTTGTGGATACACCATTAATAACCATCTCCATCATCGCCAGTAAAAGTGCCTGTTCACTGCGCTGATAACGGGCAAAAAGCTCTGTGGAAAACTTGCCGCTACGGAGTCGTGGCACCCGCAATACCAGCGTACCGACGCGGGTCGTAATGGGATGGGGGCGAGTACCATTGCGATAACCCTGACGATCTTCAGACCGTTCGTAGGGCTCCGCATTCAACTGGTCAGTGGCCTGGGCTTGAAGAACCTGATTCAGCACCTGTTCTAGTAAGACAGCCACCCCCTTATCTCCAGAAAATAGATCTTTCAAAATTTCATCGTTCAAGGTAATATTATATTGTGCCATCTCCATACCTCCCTGTAGATTTTGTTCACAAACTCATTCTACCAGAGAAGGGCGGGGGTGGCACCTGTGTATTATGTCACCCAGCTGAACGATTGATTTTACACCAATTATACGGACTCAACTCCCATCACGATTGAATTCTATATTTAATATTAACGTTGTGGATTATAATACCGCTTATCCTATTGTAAGTTATGATTATCTCTTACAGGAAGGAAATCAGATTGTTCGAAAGTCCGGAAAGTGGATGTCCATTCAGCTATACAAGATTGATGAAAGCCAAGGCACTTATTTTTGGGACTTAGAAGGACATTGGGCTTATGATTCAGTCATCAATGGCGCAAAGAAAGGATTCATCAAAGGTTACCCGGATGCTACATTCAAACCAAACAATTCCATCACAAGGGCAGAATTCACAAAAGCCTTAGTTGAAGCTCTTGGTCTTCCGGTTATCTATGGAGAAAAGAGTAACTTGGTAGGAGAAGGTAAATGGTATACGCCATATTATTACTCTGCGGAAAAAAAAGGACTAATCCAACCATTTGACTATGACCGGAAGTCATATAACCCTGACAAATCCATTACTCGCGCAGAGATGGCCCGAATGATTGCGAGAGCCTTTCCTAATGAGACACCAAAAGGGGCGACGGACTTGACGGACATAGAAAACCTTCCAAACGATTTAAAAGATGCCGTTCTCTTGGCTTATGAAAAGGGGATTATCAAGGGTTATCCGGATCATACCTTCCGTCCGGATGGAAAGTCTACTCGTGCGGAAGCGGTCGTAATGATTGTGCGGCTCTTGGAGAAAAAAGCACAGTAAGGAGAGACCTTTAATGAAAAAGAAAAGTATCATTGTCACTTTATTCATTTCCCTGCTTTTCCAGCCGATCGTTATGCGTGTTACGATCCAGGAGGCCAAAGCCTCTCTTTCTAATCCCGAAACCCATAGTATCAGGTTGCGACAAAGTTAAATTCCTTCAAAGGAGTCAATCCGGGAGAAAGAATTAGTCTTCATTCATTTACTTTTGGGTTACAAGGCAATCATGAAGGGCAGTATGCTTACGATCTTTCTAACGACTTTTTCAATTCTTCAATCTTCTGTAACGGTAATTCTGTAATTTCCTGAATAAAATTCATATCCATCCCCTTTAGAAGCAACTTTCGGGCTGCCTCCATTTTTCCTTGCTCAATTCCCTTTTCTATTCCTTTTTCAATCCCCTTTTCAATTCCTTTCTCATATCCTTTCTTCTCATAAGAGTTCATGATATTCAGGATCGCTGCACCTTCCTCTTGCGGCAGCTGCCCAATCTCTTCGCGCAATTTCCTCTCCTCCTCTTCGTTTAAGGTTAGATAAGTATCGAAGAATCCCGTAATCAGGTTGAGCCGAGCGGGATCTAGTTCAAGGCGTGTGATCATCCGTAGAAATTCTTTCTTCACTTCAACTCTCTCTTCTTTAGTATATCCCATTTTACTGAGAAGCGCAGCAGCGATTGGATGATCATAACGGAATTGAAGGACTTGAAGCTCCGGGAACTCAATGGTGAACGTATCCGGTTCATCATGTTTCTCATCATAGGAAAATACCGCAATGGGCAAAATCGGGCGGCGATGATTCTCATAGAGCCGGCTATAGTAAATGAACATCCGCTCATGAAAGTCATTCTGGTAATAGGATTGGGCTTCAATATGGATGATGATAAGACGCTCGACTCCTTTGATCTTCGTTTCTACCAGAAGGTCAACCCTCCGTTCGCCTCCTTTCACCACATCGGTATAGACTTCCTCGGAAAGAAAGGTGACCGAGTCGAAAGAAATGAGAGGGTGAAAATTTGGAAAGAATAATGAAATGAAATCTTCGAAAAAGATTTTAATCAATTCTTTAAATAAACGATCATGATGAATATACTCCGTTTTGTCCTGGTTGTCTTGCAGGAATTGCTGATTCTGTTTCTCCTCCACCGTTCATCACCTCACCGATACAATAGATAAAGCGAACATATATGCCTGTGTTGAGTATAGCAGATGATACGATAGATTGCAAACATATTTTCGATATTTCAACTCATTCCCGCGATTCCTCACACTTTCAGCTTTTATTGCTATGCTGGATCAGACTTTAAAAGCGAGGGGTATGTGCGAAGGGGCTATATTCCTCATCTTTAAAATCCATGTATAAAGCAGTGAACCCTTAGAAAAAAACCGTTCATTAAGAAGGTTCCCTTTCATAAAAACCGAACATTAAACTTCTTGCCGTCATAAAAGTTAAGTTTTTACTTGTCTATTTCCCTGTTTTATGGTTTACTATAGATGTGAAATTCGTTTTTAACAGACTGAAGGGGGATATTACAAAATGCAGAAAGTGCTCATCCTTATGGGGAGCGATTCCGACCTAACCGTGATGAAGGGGGCGGCCGATGCGCTTGCGGAGTGCGGTATTTCTTATGAGATTCGCATCTCCTCGGCACACCGGACGCCGGAGCGAACCGCTCAGATCGTAAAGGAGGCGGAGGCGAAGGGGGTAAAGGTCATCATCGCCGGGGCCGGGCTTGCCGCCCACCTGCCGGGCGTGGTCGCCGCCTATACGACCTTGCCCGTCATTGGGGTTCCCATCCAGGGAGGAGCGCTTTCCGGAGTAGATGCGCTCTACGCCATCGTGCAAATGCCGAAGGGGATTCCGGTGGCTACCGTGGCTGTAAATGGGGCTTATAATGCTGGGCTTTTGGCGGCCGAGATGTTGGCGATCGCCGATCAGGACGTGAAGGAACGGTTGGTTCAGTTGCGGCGCAGGATGGCCGAAGAGGTGGAACGGAAGGATCGGAGCTTGGCTGAGTTGGGGATCGAGAATTATTTGGTTAAGAAATAGGTCTCTTATCTTTGCCATTGAAGTACGGGAACGACGGAGAAAGAGAAGAAATAACGCAAAATAAAGAGAGTAACGCGGGAAGAGCGGAAGAAAAGATAAAGAGGACCGGTAAGAACGAAAGAGAACTGCCAAAAAAGAGCAGTATCCAAAAAAAGAGAGAACCATCAACAGAGGAGAAAAAAACAAAAAAAGAGAGAGAAAGATAGAATGGAGTGCCGGAGTGAATAGGTTATAGGTATCTATGTAGAGAAACAAAGAAGAACGGAAGAAAGTGTATGATGGATAGAACGGGGGGCTTTCGGTGATCGAGCGCTATTCCAGACCGGAAATGCGTAAACTCTGGACGGATGAGAAGAAATATGAGGCGTGGCTTGAGGTGGAGATCCTCGCCTGTGAGGCCTGGTCAAAGCTCGGGGTGATTCCTCCTGCCGATGTGGAGGCGATTCGCAGGAATGCCCGCATCGATGTGCGCCGCATCTTGGAGATCGAGGAGGAGACCCGCCATGACGTGGTCGCCTTTACCCGGCAGATCTCCGAGACGCTGGGGGAAGAGAAGAAGTGGGTTCATTATGGTCTTACCTCCACCGATGTGGTGGATACGGCCCTCTCTTATCTCTTGAAACAAGCGAATGAGATCTTAGAAAGGGATTTAAAACGATTCATCGAAGTGCTTGCCAAGCAGGCGAAGCGGTATAAGTATACCGTCATGATGGGAAGAACCCATGGGGTGCATGCCGAACCGACCACCTTTGGATTGAAGATGGCCCTGTGGTATGAAGAGATGAAGCGGAATTTGGAACGTTTTCAGCAGGCGAAGCAAAGGGTGGCCTACGGGAAATTGTCGGGGGCGGTAGGCACGTATGCCAATATCGATCCCTTTGTAGAAAAATATGTATGCGAACGGCTGGGGCTTACCCCCGCTCCCATCTCCACCCAGACGCTTCAACGGGACCGTCATGCGGAATATATGAGCGTCCTCGCGCTGATCGCCACCTCCCTGGAGAAGTTTGCGGTGGAGATTCGAGGATTGCAGAAGACGGAAGTGCGGGAAGTGGAGGAACCTTTCGGAAAGGGACAGAAAGGCTCCTCCGCCATGCCCCATAAGCGGAACCCCATCGGCTCGGAGAACATTACGGGACTGGCCCGCCTGATGCGGGGCTATATGTTGTCCGCCTATGAGAATGTGCCGCTCTGGCATGAACGGGATATCTCCCATTCCTCCGTGGAACGGGTCATTCTTCCCGATGCCACCATGCTTCTCAATTATATGCTCAACCGTTTTACGGGCATCGTGGAGAATTTGACGGTTTTCCCTGAAAACATGAAGGCGAATATGGAGAGAACCTATGGTCTGATTTATTCCCAACGCGTCCTGCTTGCCCTCATCGATAAAGGGTTAAGTCGGGAAGAAGCATATGACATGGTACAGCGGAGGGCGATGCAGGCTTGGGCGGAGAAGGTTCCTTTCCGCTCCCTCCTTGAACAGGAAGAAGGGGTGATGAAGCACCTCACCCCTGCAGAATTGGATGCCTGCTTCGATATCCATCATCACCTCAAAAACGTTGACTTCATCTTCAAACGCCTCGGCCTTGCCGATGAAGGAGAAGGATGAAGGAAGCATAGAACTGAAAAAACTTTTGCATAAGATGAAAGAAGAAGGGAAGGGGAAGCATGGAAGGCGTAGTTAAGCAAGAGATGATTTATGAAGGGAAGGCAAAGAAGGTATACCGCACTTCCAAGGATGGTATTTATTGGGTGGAATATAAGGATGATGCCACCGCTTTTAACGGGGAAAAAAGGGGGAAGATCCGGGGCAAAGGGGAGCTAAATAACCGGATTAGCAGCATCTTCTTCACCATGTTAAAAGAAAAAGGGGTGGAGAACCACTTTATCGAGCGCTTGTCGGAGACGGAGCAGTTGGTGCGGCAGGTGAAGATCTTGCCCCTTGAGGTGGTGGTTCGCAACATCGCAGCCGGTTCTTTGGCGAAGCGCCTCGGTTTGCCTGAAGGGACGGAACTGCCTAAGCCCGTCGTCGAATTTTATTATAAAGACGATGCGTTGGGTGATCCGATGATTAACCACTCCCATATTGAAGTGTTGAAACTGGCGACGAGGGAAGAGGTGGAGGAGATCACCCGCTCCGCTCTCCGCGTCAACGAGATCTTGAAGGATTATCTCGCCACCCGCAAGGTGATCCTGGTCGATTTTAAATTGGAATATGGCATTACGCCGGATGGGGAACTTCTCCTCGCCGACGAGATCTCGCCGGATACGTGCCGATTCTGGGACAGTGAGACGAAGGAGAAATTGGACAAAGACCGCTTCCGCCGCGATTTGGGCGGGGTGGAAGAAGCGTACCAGGAGATTCTCCGCCGTCTCACCGGAGAGGGAGAAACCACCCATTACTTGGCTCGTGTCTTTGTCACCCTAAAAAAAGGGGTTCTGGATCCCCAAGGAAACGCCACGAAAAAAGCGCTCCACACCCTGGGATATGAAGGAGTCGATGAGGTCAGGGTGGGGAAATATATTGAGCTCACCTTAACGGCGGTAAGCCTCGCGGAGGCGGAGGAGAAGGTATCCAAGATGGCGGAAAAGGTTCTTTCCAATCCCGTCATTGAGAATTTCCGTTATGAGCTGGAAGAGAGGATTGGATAAGATGCGCTTCGCCGTGGTGGTCTTCCCCGGTTCCAATTGCGACCAGGATTGCTACAAGGCCGTAGAGAAAATCGGAGAGCCTGTGGAGTATGTCTGGCATACGGAGAAGGATCTCTCCTCCTTCGATGCCATCATCCTTCCCGGAGGATTCTCCTATGGAGATTACCTCCGTTCCGGAGCCATCGCCCGCTTCTCGCCTGTGATGGAGGCGGTACAAAAGGCGGCGGAGGAAGGAAAGCTGGTTTTAGGAATCTGCAATGGGTTTCAGATTCTTTTGGAAAGCGGTCTTTTGCCTGGGGCAATGCTTAAGAACCAGGGGCTAAAATTCCTTTGCCAAACGGAAGAGTTAGAAGTGGTTAACACCAACACTCCCTTTACCCTTGATTTTAAGGAAGGGGAGAAGATCCGCCTCCCCATCGCCCACGGAGAAGGAAATTACACCTGCGATCCGGATACCCTAAACAGGTTGAAAGAAAATGGGCAGATCGTCTTCCGCTACCGGAGTAATCCCAACGGATCCCTCTTGGATATCGCCGGGATCGTCAATGAGAGGGGAAATGTGCTGGGGATGATGCCCCATCCGGAGAGGGCGGTAGATGCCCTCCTCGGTTCCGAAGACGGCATAAAACTATTTACCTCAATGGTACGTGCTTGGAGGGATCGACATGGGCAAGCCTTTTGAACCGACGCCCCAGGAGATTCGGGAGAAAGGCCTCTACCGGGAGATGGGGCTTACCGATGGGGAATATGAGCGAATCGTTGCCATGATCGGAAGGCTTCCGAACTATGTGGAGACCGGCCTCTTCAGCGTCATGTGGTCGGAACATTGCAGTTATAAGAATTCAAAGCCGGTCCTTCGCCGTTTTCCAACCCAGGGAAAGAGGGTGCTCCAAGGGCCCGGAGAGGGCGCCGGAATTGTAGACATTGGAGATGGATTGGCCGTTGCCTTTAAGATCGAAAGCCATAACCACCCTTCCGCCATCGAGCCCTATCAAGGGGCGGCCACGGGGGTGGGGGGGATCATCCGTGACATCTTCTCCATGGGGGCTCGTCCCATCGCCCTCCTCGATTCTCTTCGATTCGGCTCCCTCAAAAATCCCAGGGTCAAATATCTATTTGAACATGTCGTGGAAGGCATCGCAGGGTATGGAAATTGCATCGGCATCCCTACGGTGGGCGGAGAGGTTCTCTTTGATGAGGCGTATGAAGGAAATCCGCTGGTCAACGTGATGTGCGTAGGTTTGATTCGCCATGAGAAGATCCAAAAGGGGCAGGCCACCGGAGTGGGAAACCGGATCATCTATGTGGGCCCGCCTACGGGCAGGGACGGGATTCACGGAGCCACCTTCGCCTCGGAAGAACTGACCGAAGCTTCGGAGGAAAGGCGGCCTTCGGTGCAGGTGGGAGATCCCTTCATGGAAAAGCTGGTGATGGAGGCTTGCCTGGAACTGATCGAGAAAGACCTCCTGGTGGGAATTCAGGATATGGGAGCGGCAGGCTTAACCAGCTCCAGTTCGGAAATGGCAAGCAAGGCAGGGACCGGGCTCATCCTGGATTTGGATGAAGTGCCTCAGCGGGAGCGGGATCTAAGCGCCTATGAGATGATGCTCTCCGAATCCCAGGAACGGATGCTTCTGGTCGCCACAGGGGAGAAACTGCCGGAGATCGAAGCCGTTCTGGACCGGTGGGGCGTTCCCCATGCGGTTGTAGGGGAAGTGACGGCGGATAAGCGCTACCGCATCAAGCATAAGGGGGAGTGGGTGGTGGATCTTCCGGTCGACGCTCTGGTGAAAGAGGCTCCGGTCTATGAACGGGAGGGCATAGAGCCTCTCTACATTCGGAAGATGAGGCAGGAAGCTCCTGCGGAGATTCCTGCGCCCCAGGGAAATCTGGAGGAACTCTTCTTATCCCTTCTCTCTTCCCCCTCAATTGCCAGCAAGGAATGGGTTTTCAGGCAGTATGATCATATGGTGAGAACCTTAACGGCGGTAGGCCCCGGCTCCGATGCTGCCGTTCTATTGGTGCCTGGAACGAGGAAGGCCATCGCGATGACGACGGATGGAAATGGGCGCTATGTTTACCTCGACCCCGCAACCGGAGGGAAGATCGCGGTGGCGGAAGCGGCTAGGAATCTGGTCTGCGCAGGAGCGGAGCCTCTCGCCGTCACCGATAATTTAAACTTCGGCAATCCGGAAAAACCGGAGATTTTCTGGCAGTTTGAACAGGCGGCGGCGGGGATCTCCGAAGCGTGCAAGGCGTTGGATACCCCGGTGATCGGCGGCAATGTAAGCTTTTATAATGAAGCGAACGGAGTGGCCATCTATCCCACCCCGGTGATCGGGATGACCGGGCTGGTCAGCGACGTGGATCATATCACCCCTTCCTCTTTCCAGGGAGAAGGGGAGGAGATCCTCCTTTTGGGGGAGACCTATCCTGAACTGGAAGGGACGGAGTATCAGAAGATGGTGACGGGGGAGACGGCAGGCCGTCCGCCTCGAATCGATCTGGAACAGGAAAAAGCGGTGCAAACATTTACCCTGGCCGCGATTCGTCAAGGGCTTGTCCGTTCCGCCCATGATCTCTCCGACGGAGGACTGGCGGTGGCGCTGGCGGAATCGGCCATCGGCGGGCGTGTCGGCGTCCAAGTCGATTGGGAGATTTCCCTCACACCGGAAGCCGCTTTATTTAGCGAGAGTCAATCTCGCGTCCTCCTGTCGGTGCGATGTGAAGATGTGGATGAAGTAAAGAGATTGGCCGCATCATTCAAGGTACCCGTCACCCATCTGGGAACAACAGGAGGGGATCGCTTCATCCTTCGCATTCGAGGCGAGAAAATCCTCGACCTGCCGCTTAGCCGGGTTGAGGAAACGTGGAAGGGGGGTCTTTCGTGCTTGATGAGCGAATAACGTCTTTACAGGATCCGCTCCGGCCGGGGGATCGCTTGGAAGAGGAGTCCGCTTTCGATGACCTGCACGAAGAATGCGGCATCTTCGGCCTCTTTGGCCGTCTCGATGCCGCCCTCCTGACCTATTACGGATTGCATTCCCTCCAGCATCGGGGACAGGAGAGCGCCGGCATTTGCGTTTCCGATTTTTCCCGCTTTCATTTTCATAAAGAGATGGGACTTGTTACGGAGGTTTTTAACAAGGATCAAATTCGTAAACTGACCGGTTCCATGGCCATTGGCCATGTTCGCTACTCCACCACAGGGGAAAGCAGGCTTTTAAATGCCCAGCCCCTTATTTTTACCACTGTGGAAGGGGAATTAGCCCTTGCCACCAATGGAAATCTGGTCAATGCGTTGGAGATCCGCAAGGAGTTGGAGAGGAGCGGTTCCATCTTTCAGACGACCAGTGACACGGAGGTGATCGCCCACCTCCTGGCCCGCAGCCGAAAAAGGGAACTTCCGGAGGCGCTTGCCGAAGCTTTGCATCAAATTCGCGGAGCCTATGCCCTGCTGGTGATGACACGGGATCTTCTGATCGCGGTGCAGGATCCGAATGGACTTCGCCCCCTTTCCATGGGGAAATTGGGAGAAAGCTATCTCTTCTCTTCGGAAACCTGCGCTTTCGATGCGGTGGGGGCAGAGTACATCCGGGAGGTGGAGCCGGGGGAGATGGTGATCGTAAGCCGAGAAGGCTTACGTTCGCTGCGCTTTGCTCCGCCGGCGAAACGGGCCATCTGCTCCTTTGAATATATTTACTTTGCCCGACCCGATAGCAATATCGACGGAATTAACGTTCATCTGGCTCGGAAGAGGCTGGGAAAGCAATTGGCCCTCGAAGCTCCGGTAGAGGCCGATCTGGTGACGGGGGTTCCCGATTCTTCCATTTCCGTTGCCATCGGGTACGCGGAGGCGACGGGGATTCCTTATGAATTGGGGTTAATCAAGAACCGCTATGTGGGGCGGACCTTTATTCAACCTTCACAGGAGATGCGGGAACAGGGGGTAAAGATGAAACTCTCCGCGGTCCGGAAGGTGGTGGAGGGGAAACGGGTCATCCTGATCGACGACTCCATCGTGCGGGGAACGACGAGCCGTTATATCGTCCAACTCATTCGGGAAGCCGGGGCAACGGAGGTACACGTCCGCATCAGTTCCCCGCCGGTTAAATATCCTTGTTTTTACGGGATCGATACCTCCCATCGGGAGGATCTCATCGCGGCCAGTAAGAGCGTTGAGGAGATCCGCCGATTGATCGGAGCCGATTCCCTGGCTTATCTCTCCCCCGAAGGGATGGTGGAGGCGATCGGACGCACTTCAACGGAGCAATATCGGGGACATTGTCTTGCCTGTTTTAATGGGGATTATCCAACGCCCCTCGCCGATGACTTGGAAATGCCTTATCAAAAATGTTAAAAAAGGATCGAAAATCCGGGATAAACCGATATTCCCGCTTAAAGCGAAATCAGAGAGAGGAAACCGATCGACAGGGATCGACGGAGAGAGAAAACGGATAGAATAAAGGAAACGGAGAGAGGAAACGGATAGAGTAAAGAAAACGGATAGCACGATGCGGATAAGAAGATAAGGAGTCGCAGTAAAGGGAGGGATGGGGCGTGAGCGAAGCGTATAAGAAAGCCGGGGTTGATATTGAAGCGGGGTATGAAGCGGTATCCCGCATGAAGCGGCATACCGCCCGGACGAAGCGCCCAGGGGTCCTTTCCGATCTCGGCGGTTTCGGCGGGCTCTTTCAATTGGACCTAACGAGATACAGGGAACCGGTCCTCGTATCGGGCACCGATGGCGTGGGGACGAAATTAAAAATCGCCTTTGCCATGGGAAAGCATGACACCATCGGCATCGATTGCGTCGCCATGTGTGTCAACGATATCTTGGTTCAGGGGGCGGAGCCCTTATTCTTTTTAGATTACATCGGGATTGGCAGATTAGATCCGGGAACGGTGGAGGAGATTGTATCCGGGGTGGCGGAAGGGTGCGTCCAAGCCGGGTGTGCCCTCATCGGTGGGGAGACGGCGGAGATGCCCGGACTCTATCAGGAAGGGGAGTATGATCTGGCCGGCTTTGCCGTTGGAGTGGTGGAGAAAGGGGATTTGCTCGATGGCTCCCGCATCCTCCCCGGGGATCTCCTCGTAGGGATCGCCTCCTCGGGACTTCACAGCAACGGATTCTCCTTGGTCCGCCGCCTCCTGCTCTCGGAGAGGGGGTATTCCCTCGAACAGTATCTGCCGGAACTGGGGAAACGTCTGGGGGAGGAACTCCTCACCCCGACGAAAATTTATGTAAAATCCCTCACACCGATCTTAAAGCGTAAAGGGCTGAAAGGAATGGCCCATATTACGGGGGGAGGATTGGTGGAGAACATCCCCCGCATGCTCCCGAAAGGGGTCCGGGCGGAGATTGACTTTGGGTCCTGGCCGATTCCTCCCATCTTTGAGCTTTTGCGTCGCGAAGGCAACCTCTCCTATCGGGAGATGGTAAACACCTTTAACATGGGAATTGGCATGGTCCTCGCCCTCGCCAATGAAGAGGAAGAGGTGATGAGGATCATCCGGGCATTGGAGGATGCCGGGGAGAAGGTTTATTTCATCGGCCGGGTGGCTCATGGAGAGGGCGGTATCTATATTTCCGGGGTGGATCAGGGATGAGAACCCCGATCGCGGTTTTCGCCTCCGGAACCGGAAGCAACTTTCAAGCTTTGGTGGAACATATGGAAAATAGAGAGACCTCCTACCGGATCGTCCTTCTCGTATGTGATCGTCCGGATGCGCCTGTACTTCAAAAGGCGGAGCAGTTCGGTATTAAGGCTCTCGCCCTTCGTCCCAAGGATTACCCGACCAAAGAGGCATATGAGGAGGAGATCCTTGGGCAGCTCAAAACGTTAGGAGTGAAATGGATCATCCTGGCCGGATATATGCGCCTCATCGGTCGGACGCTCCTTCAGTCCTATCCCCAGCGTATCGTCAATCTCCATCCCTCCCTCCTCCCCGCTTTTCCCGGAAAGGATGCCATCGCCCAGGCCTTCCGGTATGGGGTAAAAGTGACGGGAGTGACGGTTCATCTGGTGGATGAAGGACTCGACTCCGGCCCCATTCTGGCGCAAAAGGCGGTTTCCATCCAGGAGGGGGAGAGTTTGGGAAGGATTACGGAAAAGATTCACCATACGGAGCATCTCCTTTATCCCATGGTGGTGGACAGGTTGGTCCGCGAGGGGATCATCGTTGAAGGGCGAAAGGTGACCTGGTTAGGTTCCGCTTCACAGGCCGATATGGGGAATATGCCGGAATTTCAGTAATGCTAGGAATTTTATCAAGATATGAAGGAGGGATACCCTTGTCCATCAAAAGAGCACTCATCAGCGTCTCGGACAAGCGGGGGATCGTTGAATTTGCTAAATTTTTGCAGGATAGGGGAATTGAGATCGTCTCCACGGGAGGAACCTATCGGGTCCTGAAAGAAAACGGAATAAAGGCGACGTATATTAGCGAAGTGACCGGCTTCCCGGAAATATTGGATGGGCGGGTGAAAACCCTTCATCCTCACATTCACGGCGGGTTGCTGGCAAAACAGGACAACCCGAAACACCTGGAAGAGTTAAAAGATCTGGGCATCCAGCCGATTGGGTTGTTGGTGGTTAATCTCTATCCTTTTCAGGAGACGATTCAAAAGCCGGGGGTATCGCTGGAAGAAGCGATTGAGAACATTGATATCGGGGGTCCTACCATGCTCCGGGGAGCCGCCAAGAATTACGCCCATGTTGCCGTCGTTGTAGACCCGGACGATTATGGGCGGGTGATGGAAGAGATTCGGGAAAACGGGCAGGTGAGCGATGAAACGCGGGAGAAGCTGGCAGCCAAGGTATTTCGCCATACCGCCGCTTATGATGCCCACGTGGCCCGTTATTTGAGCGAGAGGGTGTGCGAACCGTTCCCCGAACGGCTTACCATCACCTATGAAAAAGTGCAGGATCTTCGGTATGGAGAGAATCCCCACCAGCAGGCCGCTTTTTACCGCCTACCCTCTCCAGGAAAAGGAAGCCTTCCCGCGGCGGAGCAGCTCCAGGGAAAAGAACTTTCCTATAATAACATTCAGGATGCGGAGGCCGCCTTAAATCTGATCAAGGAATTTCAGGAACCGGCCGCGGTGGTGGTGAAACATTCCAACCCCTGCGGCGTGGCGGTGGGGAGTACGGTTCAAGAAGCGTTTGCCAGGGCGTATGAAGCCGATCCCGTCTCCATCTTCGGAGGAATCGTCGCCTTAAACCGGCCGGTGGATGGGAAGTTGGCGGAACGCCTCAAAGGAATTTTCCTGGAGATCATTCTCGCCCCTGATTTCGAGGATGAGGCGGTAAAGGTTTTGACCGCCAAGAAGAATCTCCGCCTGCTGAAAGTGGGGGTTTCCCCTGAACATGAGAAGGAATGGAAGCTCACCTCGGTGACCGGAGGGCTCCTCATACAATCCCCCGATGATGGCCGGGTGGCGAGAGAGGAGATGAAGGTGGTCACCGATCGCGCCCCCACCGAAGAGGAATGGGCCGATCTCCTCTTTGCCTGGAAGGTGGTAAAGCACGTGAAGTCAAATGCCATCGTGGTCGCCAAGGGAGGGTCAACCCTCGGGGTAGGAGCCGGGCAGATGAACCGGGTCGGAGCGGCCAGGATCGCCCTCGCGGAAGCGGGAGAAAAAGGAAAGGGGGCCGTTCTCTCCTCCGATGCGTTCTTTCCGATGCCGGATACGGTGGAGGAGGCGGCGAAAGCGGGAATTACCGCCATCATCCAGCCGGGGGGCTCGATCAAGGATCAAGATTCCATTGATGAAGCGAACAAGCACGGGATCGCCATGGTCTTTACCGGGATGCGCCATTTCCGCCATTGACCGGTGGTTTGCAGGAGCCCCCAAAACCTCAGGGAATGGACGGAAACGGTTTTGGTACACGTGCAGTTCATTTTCATGGGTTCTTATGTCCTTACCCGCCTAGGGGTGCGGACGGATTCAGCGCACTTGAGGTTCAATCCATGAGCTCTTATGCCCCTTACCGCCCACAGGTGGCGGAAGGGAATTCATTCAGCGTGAATGATGTTCAAATTCATGCGTTCTTCTTCCTTCACCTTCCCAAGGATGCGGGCGGAAATTGAGCTAGCGATTCGGATCTCACGATTCAACGCACAATCGAAATCGAGTCATCCATTGAAGATGCATAACATTGAAGATGCATAAAGAAATGTTTAATAAATAAAGCATAAATAAAGGAGGCGATGGGATGAAAGTGCTTGTCATCGGAGGCGGGGGCAGGGAACATGCGCTGGTATGGAAGATGGCCCAAAGCCCAAAGGTGGAGAAGATTTTTGTGGCTCCCGGAAATGGGGGGACGAGAGATTTCGCCGAAAACGTCCCCATCGGGGCCAATGAAGTGGAGGAACTCCTCACCTTTGCCCGGGAAAAGAAGATCGACCTCACCGTGGTGGGGCCTGAAGAACCCCTTTTATTGGGCATCGTCGACCGTTTTGAGGAAGAAGGGCTCCCCATCTATGGTCCGAATCGGAGGGCTGCCCTGATCGAAGGAAGCAAATCCTTTGCCAAAGGATTGATGAAAAAGTACGGTATTCCCACCGCCCGCTATGAGGAGTTTACCTCCTATGAAGAGGCGGCGGAAGCCCTCCGCGAAGCACATTACCCCCTCGTCTTGAAAGCCGATGGCCTGGCTGCCGGCAAAGGGGTGGTGATCGTCCGTTCCCAGGCGGAAGCGGAGAAGGCATTGCGGGAGATGATGGTGGACCGCATCTTCGGCAAAGCAGGGGAGAAGATCGTCATAGAAGAATTCCTCGAAGGGGAGGAAGTAACCCTCCTTGCCTTCGTAGATGGAAAAACCGTCCTTCCGATGGAGGAAGCCCAGGATCATAAACCGGTCTTTGACGGGAATAGGGGGCCGAACACAGGGGGGATGGGGGCTTATTCTCCGGTTCCGCACCTTCCTTCCGGATGGAAGGAGATGGCTTATCGTACGATTTTATTCCCCATCGTAGAAGCGATGTGGCGGGAGGGGATTCACTACCGGGGCGTCCTCTACGCGGGCCTGATGCTGACGCAGGAGGGGCCCAAGGTGATCGAATTTAATTGCCGCTTTGGAGACCCGGAAGCCCAGGTGATCCTCCCCCGCCTGGAAAATGATCTGCTCGAAATCATGGAAAAAAGCTTGGAGGGGCGATTACATGAGGTCACCTTAACGTGGAAAGAAGAAGCCTGCCTCACGGTGATCCTCACCTCGCCGGGATATCCCGGGGCGTATCCGAAGGGGCTTCCCATCTCCATGAAAGGAGAGCTCTCGCCTGAACTCCTCCTCTTCCACGCGGGGACGAAAGAAGAGGCAGGACGGCTTGTCACCGCCGGAGGAAGGGTATTGGCGGTTACCGCCCTGGGCTCTACCATATACGAAGCCCGGGAAAAGGCATATAGAGAGGTGGGAAAGATTGATTTCGAGGGAATGCATTATCGGACCGACATCGGACTGAAAGGGTGAAGAAGTCTCTCAAGGGATTCTATTCGGATGTCCGTTCCCTTGATCTCTTCTTTAAACCTTTTTATCATCTCCAATTGACATCAGGGGTTGCTCCCAAGATGTCTCCTAACGCCCTTCCGGCATCTCTAATTGCCATGCGGCATGGGGTTTTTTCCTATCAAGTCTTCTTACGCTCCCGCCTGGGCCGATAAAGAAGGAGGACGGCGAGGAGGGAACCGATCGCCAGGATTCCTGCAAACCACGAATGGCTTAAGAACTCATAGAGATTCATCTTCTCCCCTCCTGTTCGTGCCTCCTTCATGGCGGCCTTCTCTCCAGGAAGTGCCGCCATCGCTATGGTCTTCTTTCCTGTTTGTGCTGCCATCATTCTGTTCTTCTCTCCTATTCGAGCTGCCTTCACCGCGGCGCAGGCTTGCCCTCAGGGAGCGGTATTTCCCAGACTCCCCTCGCAGTCCGATCTCCCCCCGGATTTCCCGCTTACCCTCATCTTCCCTTTTTCCTTCGCCCTCCGAGGATTGAATCCGACGAGATTCTCCACTTTTTTGTGCCCCTGGGGCGATGCTGTCCATGCCGAAATAGGCGAGCAGGGGGCAAAAGCGGGTGATACCTTCCGCCACTTTCATCGCCGAGAGGAAGGCGACGAGACCGGCCCCGCCGCTTGAGCGGCGGCGGACCATTCTGGCGGTGGCCCAGGCTAGTCCGGTCAAGCCAAGCGTGATGCGGAACAATGCGTCCACAGTGCCTACATTTTTTTCAACTTTCATCATATGTCCTCCATTTTTCATTCCTTTTTTCCGGGGTCTTTTTGTTCCCCAAATCCCTTATCTCTGTTTCCCCGACAATCCATCAATAGTCTGCCCCTTTTTTCCGAACTTACCCATTTTCGGTCCTTTTGGGGCCAAAGATTTACAACCCCCCCTGCAAATCCCTACCTGATTTGGCCTTTTAAAAGCATCAACGGCCCCATGCAGAAGACTATGCATTCCCTCCTTTCATACGGTGGCTGTCCCCTCATAAGGTTTGTCCTATTTCTAGGGGGACGAAAAAGATCGTGAAGATAAAAAAAGTACTACTTTTGGTAGGACAGACCCGAAAAGAGATTGGTATAAGAACTTCAAACGGATTAGGCCATCTGTGGCCGTTCGTCTTCCTGAAGTGGTGATGAAATCATTAACACCGCGTGAAATCGAGGTGTTGGAGTGATTAATCGCCGGCTTTAATATCAAAGCCATTGAGAAGAAACTTTTCGTAGAAAAAACGACGGTTAAAACCTATATTCGACGCATTGCGGAGAAGTTCAATATCGAAAATAGTATTGAAGCTTTGTTCCGCTGCATAGACGATGTGAATCGTCAAGGATGAATCAATAGAAGTTAGTTACCGCTCCTCCCGTAGACTTTCAAAAAAGTTCATCAGGGTTATTTATCGGCGCTCTGGTAACGATCATTCTCTTTTTATTCATCGGATGGAGGATGAAGAAGTTTATATCAAAAAGATATCCATTAATTGGAATCATTTTGATTCTGATCTCTCCAATTGGTGAAAAAGCGATCCCATGACTTCGAGCCCAAATGATTGCGAATGATCCCTTTCAATTATAAAATGCTTATCCACTTGAAGGTGAGCTCTATTACTTTTTTGATGAAGCGCAATATGCAGAGAATTGGGAGAGGTGGATTAAATCCTTATATGACTCACGTCCACGCCTGCGATTAGTGGCGACCGGCTCCACAAGCCCTACGCTTGAAAAGGGTTCTTATTGCGATTTATTGCAATTACCCGCAAGACCCGAGTTGCCGGCCGGCATCCGACCAACGCAGTTGCACAGAATGAGCAAGGGTGAATTAAGCGAGTCGATGAATAAACTATCTCCCTTGCAACAGCATTTTAATCGCTATTTAACGGTTGACGGTTTTCCGGAGCTGGCCCTTTCCCATGATGATGCGTTTTCTCAACGTATGCTTCGTGAGGATGTTGTCGACAAGGTCGTTAAATGGGATATTCTAAGCCTTTTTACTGTTCGGAATCCATTACAGCTTGAGAAGGTTTTCCTGTATTTATGCATGAACTATTCAGCAACCCGGTTGCAGTGGATGGAAAAGGAATCCTCAAAGGGCGTCCAAAAATCTATGTCGCTGATGCCGCCATTCGCAATGCGGTTTTAATGCTTGAAGATGTGATAACCGACCCCGATCAACACATCGCCGCTTTTTACTATACGACGAATGCTCAGGTGGGACTGTGATATCCGACTCTCTCGTGTGTTTTAGTACGATGTGGATATGGAGAAAAAAAGCATCGCCTCTATCTTTTTTCAAAAGACAACGTAAAAAAGCCGTTATGGATTGTCATATGAATGGTTTTATTGTTTTTTTCAAATACGTACAATGCTCCCAGTTGGGCCTCATTCTTTTCCGTCCAACCCCATTTTTCGATCTCTCTGTGATAATAATCAGGGATGCCTTCTTCAAAATTTAATCCCTTCAATTCGTACGCTACATAAATTTGATTTGGGTTATTCGATTTATGTTCTGTCTTGATGGCTTCTTTGGGAACGGGAAAGTCCTGATCAATCGCCGAACCAACAAACGGATCCTGTGATGACAATGAGCACCCTGTCAGATCGATTAAGGTTAATAAGCTCATAAAAATAGTAAGAATCACCCGCATTGGAATCCCCCTTTTTTATGCAATAGGAATTAATCAGGAAAATTTTCCGAGACAGAGCTTAAAAAAACTCGTTTTTGAGGGTGGAAACTCCTGAAGTTTATCAATACACAGAGATGGAAAAACGGGATAATATAGAAATGTGTAAGTTCGTATCTATTACATTATAAAGAGGTGAGCGTGATAGGGAGAGAAGAGTCTAACGATTGAAGAGATTGTAACCTACATCGAAAATCAGTCGGATAGGAGACGTCAAATATGGAAGGGGTAGATTTTTATGATGCTCAAAGTGGCATTTGGTCTCTTGTTGGTAATAGGACTTTTACTAATGATTCGAGTACTTAAAAAATCTAAAAAGAGATCTGTTCATTCATTAGAATCGCTTCTCCTACTCGTATATGATTCGATTCTCATTTACTTTGCCGTTTTAGTGGTTGGCATTCTGCTTGGTCTTCTTTCTTCGTACCTTTTTGAGTGAATCATGGGCGAAGATGGTCATTCTATATCTGCGAAGGATTCTTTCCGCCCTTTTTTGCCTTAATGAGTACCGATTCGGCGGTAAATCCGATCACTTGATGATCTACGATCTCCACATTGAAGTAGCCTTTAATGAATGGAGCGGCGGAAAGGATTTTTTGTGTCAGGGACTCTCTTTCCGGTGAAGAGAGTTGTACACGGTCACACCAGTCTGGAAAGTGAAACCTTTTTTCATATCTAATCATCACTTCGATAAGAAAGCCTTCTTCTTCTAGAAAGCGAATCCATTCACTTTTCTTCCATGCTCGATGATGAGTATGGTCTCGTTCTTTTTCGATCCCGTTATAAAATTGATCAAGTTCTTCTCGTTCGGGAGCGACGTTATCAATCAGTAAGAGGTAGCCATCCCTTTTTAATACTCTATAACTTTCTTGGATAAAAAGATCAACCCTGGGAAAATGATGTGCCGCAAGTCGACATGTCACATAATCAAAGGTCTCACTTTCAAAGGGTAATGCCTCCGCGTCTCCTTGAACAAAAGTAACGTTTTTATGGCCATTCCCCTCGATAAACCTACTTGCCGCTTCCAGCATCTGCGGCGTAAGATCATACGCGATCACTTCTTTCACCAAAGGTGCAAATGCATTTGCCGTATGTCCGCCTGTTTCAATTTTACTATCAACTTCTATCAACCAATCATAAAGTTGACAGCAAAAGCAGTTTACGCTCTCCGAGAGGCTGGCTTTGACCCTGGATTTCCGGCTGGCGGAAAAGCGGAGCCAAGCGTCTGGAGTCCCGCCCGAAACAGTCACGCTGCAAAGTCGAGGAGCGTCATCCGGCAACCGTAAGTCACCGTCTTCTTCCAGCTCCACAACGCTTCCAAACGGCGGGGTGGTGTTGACACCCGGCGCACAGTTGCCTGAGTACCGGGCTCCCACCTGAAGGGCAGGAACGGTTTGGCCGGCCAAAATGCCGTTCGCCGTACATCTCAGCCCCAGCTACCCGGCGGCGCTCAGTTTCCCGGAGGGGAAACCTCATCGTTAAAGCCCGCTTCGCGTGCGGCTCAGAAGCCAGCCGGCCGCACGTTCCGCGGGAGCTTTCTCCCGCCCGGGCCAATCCCTGCCCTTTCCCGGGAACATCCCGGGAGACTAAAAGGTTAATTGGCTTGTTGATAATAACGCTGGAGCAATATTTCTTTCACTCTTTTATACGGGGTGTAACGGGTTATCTCTTCGTCGTGCAGCCTTTTTTTCAGGTTCATGGCTGCTACCTGGTCAGCATCGGCAGTAAAACCGCATTGGCGGCATTTGAAAATGTCTCCATTGCGATTCTTGGCGTCAACCCACCCGCACTGCGGGCACTCCTGGCTGGAATAGGCCGCGTTTTGCGGTCCGGGGTCGGTGACGGAGTAGACGTAGTTCTTGTATTCCCGGCGCTCCTTAATGATGTTTCGCTGCCAGCCGCTCACCTTGCGGGAGAGGCCTTTGCTTTTGGCTTTGCCGCGCAGGTGGGCGAGGTCTTCGTAAGCGATGATCTGCGGCCAGCGTTCTTTGTAGAGTTCGTTAAACGCCCGGTTGATTTCGTTTTCGCACCTGGTCCGGTATCTTTTATTCCTTTTCGTCTGCTTGATCAGGCCGAGGTTGTGCCTGAGAATCCGCCGGGCTTTGTTGGGATCTTGCTCCAGGAATTTCCGGCGCAAGGCCCAGAGTTTTCCGCGTTTCCGGCTCTTGTCCAAAATATGGTCGGACATCTCCTGCAGGGCTTCGCCGTACTCGGGCCGGTACTTTTTGCCAGTATCATCGGTAAATACTTCCGTCACGCCCAGGTCGATGCCGGCTTCTTCCTCGCCGGACGGGCGGATTCGCGGTTCCCTGCTCAGGTGGATTTCCACCGCTTGTTCGTCCGGCAAGAGGACTACCCGCAAGTTGCCTCGCATGGCGTGTATCCCAGTCAAGGGTATGACCGCCCTTTCGCCGGGGGTTAATGTCGCTACGGCGATATACTGCCGCTTTCCCGTGTTAAATACCCGGTACATTTGCTGGTCTACCACGAAACTGCGTGCTTTTTTGACGCAAGGCCTTGTGCCTAAGATGCGGCGAAAGGCGCGCTTCAGATAATTTCTCACCTTGGCACGGCCCCCTGAGTCCAAACTTATTTTTTGATTAACCACGTCTTCATGAGTGAAAATCGCCTGGAGCCTCTTCCAATCCCGGCCGCGCTTTTCATCTCTATATAAAAGCCAGAAGGCGTAGTGCTTTTCTTCGTCAGACAGGCCTTCATGACGGTAAAGCCGCTCTTTGACCCCGACGATGGCGGCCTCCCACTGCCTCTCCAGGGTGAACAGGGCGTCGTCCAAAGCCAGCTTCCACTGGCGGGCCTGTAGCCCGAAAGGGCTGGTGAAACCGGCTGCAACCAGCTCGTCCCGCAGTCTGCGCTTTGCACCTAAGTGATGCAGGTATTGGACGTGCCCGTATTTAACCAGAAACGTGTCCTTCTGGCGGGCGTAGGCTTCTATTGTTTGTGCGATTTTGATCCACTTATCCTTGTTCAGCGGCAGACTTTTCTGCTTGACCGTCTGTTGCACTGGCTAACGCCTCCCTCACCGTTTTGGTCAACTTGCGGGCTTTATAGGTCCTCTGGCCGTACAGCCGTGCCGCGAAATGCTGGACGATGCTGATCAGGTCTTCGGCCAACTCCTGGGCTGGGGACATGTCTTCGGCTTTGTTGACCACGAGGATTTCGCAGCCGAATTTGGCGAACAATTCCTCGAAGAAGTCGAATCCAAACCGCACCAGCCGGTCTTTATGGGCGACGATGACCGTTTTGACTTCTCCCCGGGTGACCATCCCGCACAACTTCAAAAAATTCTTGCGCTTATAATTGAGGGCGGAGCCGACATCGGAAAGTATTTCGTCCACAGCCAGCCCTTTGCCGGCGGCGAATTCCTTCAGATAATGCAACTGGTTTTCCAGATCAGGCTTTTGCCTGGAGGACGATACCCGGGCGTATAATACGATTTTTTGGGGTTCCTGGCGGTTCTTTATTCCCAGCGCCCGGTATAACATTTCTTCCGTGTATCTTCTTTTATTGGTAGGCGTGCGCAGGGGGACCAATTTGCCTTCTTTGTCCCATGCACGCAAGGTCGATACGCTTACCCCAAGTTTTTCAGCGAATTCGCTCACTGTGTAAAGTTTCATAAAACATCACCTGACATTAGTTTATATCAGGTGATATTGGTTGACAATGCCTATTTTGGATAATTGTTAAAAGAAAAGAAGCTGTTTCTAACCTCCTGTTGCCACATCCAAGAGGATATCGTCTCGGTCAACACCTGAAAACTCTACCATCAATTTCAGATCGTTGCCTTTGGCATGAATTCCGCTCTTAACATAGTGATCCGCATGACTCCCAAACCGGTTGATGATCTCTTTTTTGATATCCATGAAAACCCTCCTTTGTGATCATCTTCATTTAAGTTCCGTACCAATTTTCGATTTTAGAAACCCTATACAAAAGTCCTGCTGTTCTTTAATACCATCATATCAGAAGAGGTATTCCAAATGAAAAAGATGTTAAATTTCGTGGGTCCTCTTTTAGTATATGAACTCTTTTGGAGAGAGGAAGAGGGTACCCGTATTCGTAATATTCAAAAGACAATGTAAAAAAGCCGTTATGGATTGTCATACGAATGGTTTTATTGTTTTTTTCAAATACGTACAATGCTCCCAGTTGGGCCTCATTCTTTTCCGTCCAACCCCATTTTTCGATCTCTCTGTGATAATAATCAGGGATGCCTTCTTCAAAATTTAATCCCTTCAATTCGTACGCTACATAAATTAGATTTGGGTTATTCGATTTATGTTCGGTCTTGATGGCTTCTTTGGGAACGGGAAAGTCCTGATCAATCGCCGAACCAACAAACGGATCCTGTGATGACAATGAGCACCCTGTCAGATCGATTAAGGTTAATAAGCTCATAAAAATAGTAAGAATCACCCGCATTGGAATCCCCCTTTTTTATGCAATAGGAATTAATCAGGAAAATTTTCCGAGACGAGATCTAAAAGACCTCATTTTAAAGGACGAAAGAACCGAATTTTATCAATACACAGATATAATAAAACATGCTATGATCTTAGTGAACATAGAATATCATTCTGCCGGAATAACGATTTGATGTCGGTCGGGTGTTGTGACATTTATATTTTATTCTTTTTAAGGAGGTATTCCGAGATACTTCAATGAAACTGAAGGTGATCTATTTAACCCTGGTTCTAGTTCTGGTTGGAATTGTAGGTGTAGGTAACTTAGAGGCTTCTTCAAGGGCAAGTGGAGCAAAAAGTGATGCGGTTAAGGAAAAGAGTATTGCTGCATTGGAAGCATATTGGAACATTCTTCTGACAGGGGAACCGAAGCTTGAACAGATTTACGATTTGACAGGATCCGAAGCTGTAAAAAATATGGAGGAGATGAAGTCTAGGATTATCCGACACTACCTAGATCCTGCAAAACGCGCCGGCTTTAAGTACACCTCTATGAAAGTTATACCCTTTTTTGAAAGCGTAGAATTTTCGGATGAAATTGTCAAGGTTCGCGTTCGTGTTAATCTCGAATACACCAGCCAATATCCTAACTCTACAGAAACTATTGTAACAAAAGAGGAAGATATTCCTTATGAACTTATTTTTATCGAACGCGATAACGCCTGGAAACTTACTCATTTAAGTTCATCTGATGTTTTTTCAAAGCGTGGGAATATGAAATTCCTTAATTCTACGGAACAATCGCAGGAATCATCACTGATACTTAACAAAAATAAAGATGTAGGCATTAATGGATTCTAAATATAACTATGATCGCTCCGGTGCTGCCGCTTGCCCAATTCTATGATGATATTCGTCATGAATCAGAAAAATTTTCCGAGGTAGGGTCTAAAAAACCTAGTTTTTGAGGGTGAAAAAACTGAATAGTGTATCAGTTATCGGAGAGGATGGTGAGGCTGAAGAATACTTTGATTATACTCCATCAGAAGTAGAAGCGAATCATGAATCTATTTATGCTGATTTGTGGAGAGGGGATGTAATACAGATTATGAAGAAGACTTGGTGGTGGTATGAAGGGTATCACACCATGATTGTTTCGAATTATATTAATGGGGATTTAGCTATGTCTTATCATACAGATGATGTACAAGATAAACCATTATTAGACATTGTTGAAACATATAATACAGATACTTGGCATTTTGATTTCTTTGAGATAAAAAGTGATTTTTAATTAGGTTTAGAAAAAATGATTATTTCTAAAAAGGATCTATTACAAGTCTTGATTGTTGCCATTGTTGGATTAGCTATTTTACTGCTGATCTATTATTGGTTCTATGAACGAAATGATTATTCTCTCGAAGATAAACAGCGTATAATCGCTCAGTTTTATGAGCAGGCTAACGATCCTGTGGTAGTTGTGGAAACTTTTATGTGGGGACTGGTACATGAAGATAGTCAAATATTAGAATTAACTGCTAGAGCCCCAGAAAATTTCTTAACCAATATGGATGGGATATACAGTTGGGATATTGAAAAAGTTGAGGATATTAAATACGAAGAAGGTAAAGCAAAAGTTACTATTCGAACAAGATCAAGAGTAGGATTATTTTTTGAGCAGAGGAATCAAAAATTTAAAAAAATAATACCAGCTGGTATATCGGTTTTTTCACTAGTCAAAGATGACCTCGATTATTGGAAAGTGGATGAAGTAGGGAAACCTTAGTTGGATATTTCATTATCTTTAAGCCTACTTCTATGGTTGTAGTCTCAGGGTGAATCTATCTTGAGATTACACGATCATCAAGAATGTGGAAGGTAATTCATCAAGACAAACTGACGAAAAGAAAATATAACCGAAAGGAGGGACTAAATATGCGGAAGGTGCTATTCCTCGTTTTGGCTCTCTTCACTTTCCTTTTCACCGGCGTTGCGGGCGCCGAAGAGCATCCGCCGCCAAATTCGGCCTTTACAGTGACCAAATAATTTCAGCATGATCATTCATTTGACTTACAATGAATTATTGAGCAGTAACTGTAGGACGGTTACTGCTCTTCTTTTTTATCTTTACATTTTTGCATTATTCATGTTAACCTATTTCCAGATACAGATAATGCAAAACAAGGAGGGGGTTCGATTTGCAGATAGGGAGACTCATTTTGCGAAGGCGTAAGGAACTTCATTTAACGCAGGATGCCTTAGCTGTAGGAATCTGTTCCACCTCTTATTTAAGCAAAATTGAAAATGGACAAGTGACCCCGCATACTGAGGTATTGTCTGCTTTACTAAAAAGACTCGGGCTAGATCCGGATTTAGCCAGGGAAACGGATAAGAGAGAGATGGAATTTGACGATCAGCTACGTAAGCGTCAAATAAAACCCACCTACAATCTTCACCGCCTTCGTGAGATAATCCTCCAAAAAGAATAGAATGGAGGCTTTTTCATGACGAAACTCACTTTACGTGAAGAATGGGAAGCTCGGGTGGCTGACTTTAGGGCAAGTGGGAAGACAGCGAAAGCATGGTGTGACGAACATCAATTAAAGCTACATCAGTTATGGTACTGGGTTCGAAAGATTGAATCCACCAGACTGTCTAAATCAAGTGGGAAAGCCTTGTCTCCTCAATGGGTTCGCCTCCCAATGGAAGGTCCATCATCCCATGATGCCTTGACTTTAAAAGTGGGAAATGTCGCCCTCGAGGTAAGGCCCGGAATTGATCTTGCCTTCCTCGCCGATGTAATCAAGGTGCTGAAGGCGTTATGATCCCAGACGTGAGTGCGGCACAGGTTTATCTTGCCTTGGGCAGTACCGATATGCGTAAATCGATCGATGGACTCGCTGTACTTGTGAAAGAGAGTTTTCGGCTTGATCCTTTCTCCAATGCCCTCTTTGTTTTCTGTAATCGGAAACGGGACAAACTAAAGATCCTCTATTGGGAAAACAATGGTTTTTGGCTCTATTACCGGCGCCTTGAACGGGGGAGGTTTCAATGGCCGGATCACGTGACAGACCAAACGATGCATGTGACGAAGCGTCAGTTGCGCTGGCTGCTCGATGGGCTTTCCCTTGACCAAAAACAGGCGCATCCCCCGGTTACGGCGCGTACCATCCTTTAAATCCCGGGAGAATTTTTTCTTTTCTTTCGCTATTAAAAGGGTTTAAGGGGGGAATGTCGAATAAAGAAAGTATGGACAAAACGACGACCCTAACCATCGAACAACTTCAAAATCAAATAGAAGAACAGAATCAGCAAATTGCACTTCAAAATCAGCAAATTGCTGAACTAACGTTAAAGCTGAAATGGTATGAGGAGAGACTTCTCCTAAACCAGAAAAAGCGGTTTGGCTCATCCAGCGAGAAAACGGATGAGGCTCAACTAACACTTCCCCTCTTTAACGAAGCGGAAGAAACCGCCGATCCTGCTGCCGAAGAGCCGACGCTTGAAACGATTACTTACAGCCGTCATAAACAAAGTGGAAAGCGCGAGAAAGAGCTGAAAGACCTGCCGGTAGAAGTGATCGAGTACCACTTACCTGAGAACGAACAAACCTGTTCTTCCTGTGGGAATCCCCTGCATGAAATGAGCGTAGAGGTCCGGCAAGAGTTAAAGGTCATTCCTGCTCAAGTGAAGGTTGTAAAGCATGTCCGGCACGTTTATGCCTGCCGCCACTGCGAGCACCATGAAGCGCACACCCCCATCGTCACGGCACCCATGCCTACGCCAGTATTTCCAGGGAGCTTAGCTTCTCCGTCCGCAATGGCCTACATTATGTCGCAAAAATATGTGTATGCCCAGCCGCTCTACCGGCAAGAGAAGCATTTAGAACGCTTGGGAGTGCCCTTATCCCGGCAAACCTTGGCCAATTGGATGCTCTATGGTGCTCACCAATGGCTTCATCCGCTCTATGAACGGATGAAGGAGCACCTCATTCGTCAAGAGATCCTGCATGCGGACGAAACGACGGTACAAGTACTCCGGGAAGAGAATCGGGCTGCGGAAACCACCTCCTACATGTGGCTATACCGTACCGGAAGAGATGGACCGCCCATTATCCTCTTTGATTACCAAAAGACAAGAGCGGGAGAACATCCCAAAGCCTTCTTAGCTGGGTTCCGCGGATTCCTCCATGTGGATGGATATGCCGGATACAACCAATTAAAACCGGAGGTTACGCTAGTAGGATGTTTCGCCCATGCCAGAAGGAAATTTGATGAGGCACTAAATGCCCTTCCTCCATCGGATCGAAATAAAAACGTAGCAGCCAAAATCGGGCTTGGGTTTTGCAACCAGCTTTATGCCGTCGAACGGGATTTAAAAGAGGCTTCCCCGGAAGAACGGTATGAAGAACGCTTAAAACGAAGTAAGCCCATTTTGGAGGCTTTTTCCGTATGGCTTCACCAAATGAAGGATCAAGTCCTACCCAAAAGCACCTTTGGGCAGGCGGTTCAGTATTGCCTTAATCAGTGGGAGAGCCTCACAAACTATCTCAAAGATGGGAGACTTGAAATCGATAATAACAGAAGCGAACGCTCTATTAAGCCATTTGTCATTGGGAGGAAGAACTGGCTCTTTAGCAACACACCAAGGGGAGCGAAGGCGAGCGCGATCATCTACAGTATCATAGAGACTGCGAAAGAGAATAACCTTAATCCGTACAACTACCTCACCTATCTCTTTGAGCGGCTACCGAATATCGATTTGAAGGATAAAGACATGATCGATCAGCTCCTTCCTTGGTCGGCCGCCTTGCCTTCAAATTGCCGGGTAAACCAAAAGTAAATTTAACGAAACGAAGCTTCGTCTCCTTCTTGGTGACGGAGCTTTTAATTTTGGCGGCATGTGGTCCGTATTTGACGCTTACATCAGCTACATCAATGGTATGCGGCGATCAAGCAACATGACCTCCATTTGGCGTGGAAGCTATATCAAAATTTAAAACAAACCAAAGGAATAGTCGTTGACTCTGCTCTCCTCATCACCTATACATTATTTGAAGTGCGTTATTTCCTCATGAATAAAGAGCTGAAGCAGGCGATGAAGGGTTTAACCGCATTAAAAAAGGAAGAGAATCTTTTCTCCCCGCTTCAGTCCTCCTACTATTATCAATTTCTCGGTCTCTATCATCTCCTGATGGAAGAATACGATCTATCACTTAAAGCCTACGCCACAGCGGAACAATATGCCAAAGAAGCTCGGATCGAGGACCCTGAACTTTACTACCAACTGGCGAATCTCCGCAGTCGTCTCTATCATATTTCGTATGCTTTATTTTACGCCGCCACAGCATTAGAAAAGTATACGGATGAGAGTAATCTTTTTCGTGTGATTGATACATTAATCCTCATGGGAATTAATCAGCAACGGTTGAACATGTTCGACGAATCCTATCAGTCCTTTGCTCGGGCATTAAAGATCGCCGATCAAATCTCTGAGGAACAGAAGAAAGCAACGATCTATCACAATATGGGATATCTTTACTTCAAACAATCGCGGTTTGAAGAAGCGATTGAGATGTACCGTCAGAGCCTCCAGTTAGGAGAAGAAAGAGAAAAAGAGAAAAAAGCAAACACGTATTACTATCTAGCTATGGTCTATCATGCGCTGGGGGATAAAGAGAATGCCGAATCGGCCAATCAAGCCGGAATGGAATTGATTCGCGAAGAACCATCTGCGCAGACGACGTTCTATCATCTGACTTTGCAATCCTTACGCTTTAAGACCGAAATACATACTCAAGACCTTGAGCTCGTTGAAAAAACGATTTTGCCCTATTTTCAGAAAAAAGGGATCTGGATCACAGTCGCGGAATGCGCAGAATTTCTCGCAGGGAAATATCGTGAATTGAAACGAACCGGCAAGGTGATTCGATACCAACAGGTAGAGATTGAAGCGCTTCGCCGCATGAGAGACATATAAATTGGGAATTAGTCAGGAAAATTTTCCGGTCTAGGGTCTAGAAACCCCCTGTTTTTTAGAGGAAAAGGCCGAATTATTTCAATACACAAAAATAAGAAAACGCGATATCATCATACTAAACATAAAGTCACTTTTCTGTCGAAGAGAAACTTTAAAAGTTAGATCCTTGGAGGGATTTCGTTGGGAAAATTCGTATTAAGTATTTTTGGGATATTTGTAACTGTTGCGTTGCTTTTTTTGCTTTGGCTTTCTCAAACCCCAACGATCTCACCGAAAGATGTAGAGCTAAAAATCACTATGGACAATATTCCTGGCTCAGGACTGTCAGAAGAAAACCAAGTTCCTAGGCAAAAGTTGACGATTCTCCTCGATAATAAATCCTCCAATCCTCTGATTGACATGTCAAAAGGCTATTTTTATACGGTGTATGTCTATCACCCTCTTAACTATAGATATATATTTATTGAAAAATCTCATCTTTTAAGTCCAAAGGAATTGGTTATGGGTGGTGATTCTCGTACCGAAAGACAGGCAATTAAGGATTTAAAAAAAATTATTCCGCAGTTAAATGATCATTTTTTTTCTATTGGAACTCCAGGTTTTTATTATATGGGCAAAGAGATCCCAATTATAATAGACTATTATTTCAGTAAGGATCAGCAAATTGAGGATGAACAGAATTTTTATGTAATCTTTTCATTCTACCAGAAGAAGTTCGGAAAAAATCTAAGCTGGTCTAAAATCTATACAGTAGAACCCTCTGAATAAAATGAAAGGAAATCGAATCATGGATAATAACACAAAAAAAGAAATCATCGTTCGGTAATTTAGCTGAATTATCACTTGGAGTGGTTGTCAAATACCATTGATAGGCCATTGACAATTTATCTCATAAGATGATTAAAAGGAGTTTCTACCATGAAATCTATTTATGCTCGCTATTCCTATAATATCTAATGATAAGTGAAAATTCTTAGCAAAAGGAGGAAGCCCTTGTCTACTAAAATATTGCATGCTGCATTCGTTCTGATTATCTCCATCCCCATAAGCTATATAAATTTCAGTGCATATTTAAAAGGGTACCAACCAAATACCGTGCAAATTCTTTTTTCCGTTGCATATGTATTTATTTGGGGCGTCTATGGTTTTCTCTTAGGAAGGAAAGGGCTTCAGTTCGTCAGATTCTCAACATATTATTGGGGGATCGGAACTTTGCTATTGATCGTGAGCGGCTCGTTCCGTCTTTTGATTGTTGCTTTTCCCTTACTATTCATTCTCGCGGGACCTTTATACGGGTTAAGGTATTTCTTCGGACTTCCGCCGGGGGTTGCCTTGATTAGCATAAATTCGCTGATCGTCTATGCCTTTAGCATACTTGGATACTGGCTTGGGAAAAGAATCCGCGAAACAACCAAAAACCGGTGAACACTTTTAGCGATGCGGTTGAATGGACGATCTTCGGTTTATCTCGCTATGGCGTGGCGATTTATTCTGGTATGCTATTAAGGATCGAATTGAGAAAATATAGTACCATTACCATCGATTAGGCCAACTACATGCTATCGGCCGATTTATAAATTGGGAATGAGTCAGGAAAATTTTCCGAGAAGAGACCTAAAAACACCATTTTTCAAAGCCAAAAAAACGGAATTATATCAATATACAGATATGGAAAATCGTGCTATGATGATCGTGGACATAATATTCCTCTCTGGCCAGAAAGAATATGTAGGTTTGAATAATCAGTTTCGATCTTTCGAAAAGCTGCAAAACACTGTGTAATTTTAATGGAGAGGAGAAATGAAATGAAGCACAAGTTAAAAGTCATTGTTGCGGGAATCGGCGTGTCGCTCATGCTTTTCGTAGGCGTAGTTAGCGCCTTCAATTACGATGCCTTGCAAAAATATTTCTCGAAGGATGAAGAAACAATTCAAAACAATATTAAGGCTATGTCGACGGAAAAGCTGATCTCAGAAATGAACATGCTTAGCCCCGTGCTAGTAGGCGCGAATGAAGTTGATTCTCTTATTCCATTTGCCGCCGAGTTGCGCAGGAGAAAAGATGTAATTCAAAATTCGGACATTATCAAAGAACTGAAAAAAAATACCAATTCACAGTTAACGAAGGAAATCCTAGTTGACTTATATGCTGACAAAAATGCAAATCAACCGAATCAAGATGATCTTAAACAACTTCTTCAAGACGAATCGATCGATAATCGGTTGAAAACCAAGATCGTGAATGTAGCTCAATTTAACTCCAATGATACAAAGATCTTAAAAAAATTGATTGAAGGACAAGACGCCGGATTGGCTTTCGCCAGCTTGAAGCAGATGTCGCGTATCGATCTCGAGGAAGCGGATAAAAATTCGAACCAGATTCTTTTGAATTACAAGACGGAGCCGGCAGAGAAGGTTTCTGCGGCTTTAAAAGCAAAATCCAAGTATTTAGTGACAAAGAAATCGAAAGGCGATTTTGAAGCACAAGCAAAAGAGTTTATACAATTAGGTTTTGACATTATCACTACTTCCAACGATACCAAATTAAGGGATGCTGCGTTTTTTGCCATTTCCGATCTTAGGATCAAAGAATCAATTAAAAACATTCTAAAAAACGATCTTATCGATCGAGAATTGAAAGTGTATGCTGTAGATCAACATTTTGAGGTATTAAACGAAATGTTAATCAATCAGCCGACAGAAGAAGAGATCGAAACTGTCGTGGAAGCAATGGAATTACTCCCAATTTCGGATCTTATCGTTCCTCTGGAAGAATCATCGAAACGAATCGAGAACGCTGATTTAAAGCAGCGTTGCGAGGAAGTCCTAGCTTTCATGAAGACGAACGGAGTTAGCGGAAACAAAAAATGGTCAGATGGGGTGAAGTAAGATGAAAAAAGGAATTTGGTTTTTTTCAATTTTGTTGCTTTCAGCGGTACTTTTCACCTCAGCTTTTTTACGTGTTCACGCGGCAACGGGATATCAAGGGTATGCCATTTATGGTGACGGAGTCAATTTTCCGCTTTTAGGAGATATGTGGCATGCGGGTTTAATGGATTCACCTGATATGTAATGGGAAATAGGAAAACGAGGTAAATGGAAGACAACTATGTCCACAAAAATATTGCATGCTGCATTCGCTTTGGTCACCTCTATCCCATTAGGTTATATAAATTTCAGCGCATTAATGCTATCTCGTGAACCAAATACCGTTCAAATTTTGCTTTCTGTTATCTATGTCCTTATGTGGGGGGTCTACGGTTTTCTCTTAGGAAGAAAAGGACTTAAATTTGTGCGTTTCTCCACTTACTATTGGGTGATGGGAACGCTGATTCTTATCGTTAGTAGCTTATTTACCTTTTGGTTTATTAAATTTATCCTTTTTCCCTTACTATTCATTCTCTTAGGGCCTTTATACGGATTAAGGTATTTCTTTGATCTCTGTGGTCTTCCGTGGGGCCACCTAGGAATCATTCTTACGCTGGTGGTCTATGCCTTTAGCATGCTTGGATACTGGCTTGGGAAAAGAATCCGCGAAACATCCCAAAACCGGTGAACACTTTTAGCGACACGATTGAATGGACGATCTTCGGTTTATCTCGCTTTCGATTACTCTCTATCGGCATTCTCTCTTTTCATAACTGAATCGATCGCATTTGACCTTGCTTCCATTTCTTTAATCCATTCGGTTAGAATCTGATAGTAGGACGGCAGAGATTCGGAGATTTGCAAAACCAGTTTCTCAGTATAGGCGTGAACGGTAAGATTCCGGTCATCCGCCATCGTTAATGCGAGTACCGTTTCTTCATCGGTTAAAAGTCCTATCTCCCTCGATGAGCGGATTACTCCCTTCGGCGAGGCAAGATCAATCCCCTCATATTCATAAAGAAAGTGTTTAGCCGCTTTCCATACTGCCTCAAAGCTAAACTCAAAGCGTTGGATCGCCGCATCTCTCTCAATACCGGTATGATCCTTTAATGCGAGCACTTCCGCAAAGGCGTTTAAGGCTTGTTTCGCAAACTTGATTCTTTCTCTAACGTCAACCATGAAATTCCCTCCTTCATCACCTTCTCCCGGAACGAATCCTCCGCTTTCGATAAATCGACAAGATCAACGCGATACGGAATGGGGGACTCCTCAATTCGTTCGCGAAGCATTGCCCATACTCCCCTGGGAATTTCCCCTCTCGGTAAGATCCCTACGTCGATATCGGAGCTCCTTTTTTCTTCCCTATGGGCCCAGGAACCAAAGAGATATACATCTGCCGGAAAATCTCCAATTGCTTTACGGACGATCTCCCTAAGGTTATTTAAAATCTCCTCTCTTGCATCAGTTTGACGATTCATCTCGCCCCTCCTCCGTATATGAAATTTACATTTCCCTATCAACACAGTCTCCATATGATTCTTTTTGCTACATTGATGCTGATTTCAATCAAACCATCACACTTTTATTATACATATCCCATTCCATGCGAACGTGAACGGTCTCTTGGGATTCCATTATTTTTCCTTTACTCACCTCAGAAAAGCCGGCCTCTTTCCCTCGACTCGGAGGAACGTTTCTGATGGTGGATCGAGGGAATGAACAGAAAATTTAAGGAATGTCATTAACCATACAATGTTTACTCAGATATAATATGGATTATTGGACATACAACAAAGTGATGACAAGAATGGAATGTTAAGTGAAGAAGGCATGAGCCATCTAAAAACGATTGAGGAGGTAATGCATTCCGTCAACGAAGCATTGCGGAATCCGGTAAGTTGGTTTGACCAACAAACGTTAGAGAAAGCCGTTAAAAAATGTAAATATTGCAAACAGAAAAACGGAGGTTTTAAATTTCTATTTTTTAACCCCATCGCAAATTAGGCATGAAATGGTATGATGGAGGAAAAAGGGAGAGGAAAAGGGGGAGGAGATATCGTGGAAATAAACCGTTTAGCTCCCATGGGAGTGGAAGAACGGAGGAATCTGATCCAGGTGGTCCGGGGGGAGAAATCTCCCACCGTCTGGATCCGACGGGCCCGTTACGCCAACGTGGTGACCGGCGAATGGGAGGAGGGGGAGATCCTCCTCTACGGACGAAGAATCGCCTACATGGGGAAGAAAGAGCCCAACGTTTCATCGGAAACGCAGATCATCGATGGGCGGGGTTTCTATCTCGTGCCCGGATATATAGAGCCCCATGCCCATCCCTTCCAGCTCTATCATCCCCTTACTCTGGCCGACTATGCCCTGGAGAGGGGGACAACCCTCCTTATTAACGACAATATGATCCTTTTCCACACCTTTTCCCCGGATGAAGTGATCGCTTACATGGAACGGTTTGCCCGGCATCCGGTGAAGCTTCTCTGGTGGGTGCGGTTAAGCCCCCAAGCGACGGATCAGACCCTCGCGAAAAGGTTCCGTCGGGAAGAGATCCGCCGTCTGGCGGAGCATCCCCTCGTCCTCCAGGGAGGGGAGGTGACGGACCTTTTTCCCTTATTTCAGGGGGATAGAGAGGCTTTAGAAAAACTTCAGGAAGTGACGGAGGCGGGGAAACGGATCGAGGGACATGCTCCCGGCGCCTCCCTCGAAACCCTGACCGCCCTCGTCCATGCCGGCATCACTTCCGATCATGAAGCGATCAATGGGGAAGAGGCGTTGAGGCGCCTCCGCCTCGGTCTCTACGTTCCCCTGCGCCATTCTTCCATCCGCAGGGATTTGCCGGAATTGTTGCGCGGTTTGCGAGATCTTCGCTATGGATGGGAGCGGCTCATGTTTACGACGGACGGCTCCACCCCTCCATTCCTCCGCCACGGTCTGACGGACTACCTTCTTCGCATCGCCATGGAGGAAGGTATGGATCCCCTCCTCGCCTACCGAATCGCTTCCCTGAACCCGGCGGCTTATTACCGCATTGACGGGGAAGTGGGCATGATCGCTCCAGGAAGGTTGGCCGACCTTAATTTCCTGGAGGATCCGAGAAATCCCACCCCTGTCCGGGTGATGATCGAAGGAGAGATGATGTGGGACACGGAGGGGAAGACCGGTAAAGCGGCAAAAAAGAACGATCCTAGGATAAACGCAGAGCGCAGGGAACGGATTGAGGTGGATTGGACCGCCTGGGCGAAAGGAGGCGCCTCCTTTTCCCGGTCCATCGCACCGAACCAATTTCGCATTCCCTGGGAAGATGGGAAACCTTTTCCCGTGGTTCATTTTATAAGTGATGTGATTACCGTGGGACGCGAGGTGCTCCTCCCGGTCCGGGACGGATATGTAGAACCAGATGGGGAAGATCTTCTCTATGCCGCATTAATCGACAAGAACGGCCGATGGATCACGAGGGGGGTGGTGAGCGGTTTTGCCAAAGAAGTCGACGCATTAGCCAGTACCTATACGGCAAGCCAGGATCTCCTTCTCCTGGGGAAGGATGTGGAACGTATGGCGGAGGCGTACCGAAGGGCGCAGGAGCAACCAGGAATTTTCATCTATCATGGAGATGAAGTGGAACATCTCCCCCTCCCCATCGGGGGCGGATTAAGCCCTCTTGCCCTATCCGACCTGATCGGGGAGAGCGCGAGGATACAAAAAAGCATGGAGGAGATGGGATTTTCTCATCTCGATTTATTCTATGCCCTGCTCTTCTTCACCTCGACCCATCTTCCCAAATGGCGCTTCACCGAACAGGGAATCCTCTCGGTGAAGGACCGGCGCATCATTCTCCCCTCGGTGCCCCTCGTCTAGGGAAAGGGTTAACGGTATTTTAAAGCGCTTTAACCATATAACTTTTTTGCCACGAAAACCCGGCGACTTGGCCGTCAGGATGAATGGGATCAAGACAGGAGCTTTGAACCATGAGATCAAAAAGTCTACCTGTGGTGTACCCGCGAACGGAAGGAAATAGAACGCCCGCGGGGATCCCAGGTGGTGAAGGGGATGAAGCAGGAATAAAAGGCAAGCCATCGGGACGGAGAAGAAATCGATGAGACCTCGTTGTAAAGGGGATGAAGCGGCAATTGGCGGGGTTTGCTCCATGTATCCGTCAAAAGAGAGGGTTTTTCAGGTTCCGTGGAGAATTTCTTAAAGGAGGCCATGTGAAAGGAGGATGACTGAAGCGTTGCAGGCTTCGGTCCTCGACAGGATGAAACGGAAAAAATTTGTCCCCATCCTCATCATTTTGATCGCCCTATTGGGAAGTGCGTGTACCAATACCCAGCAAGAACCGCAAAATCAGGATACGACGCTCCCCCCTTCCAATGTGGAACCGATAGAGCCCACTGCCCCGGCGCCCCCCGCCTATACCTCCCCTTTAACCGGCATGGGTGGGGATGAACCCTTTACCCAGCGCCTCTTCATGGTGATGGTGGAGAATGCCCCGGCCGCTCGCCCCCAATCGGGGCTCAACAAGGCCGACCTCGTCTATGAAGTGCTGGCGGAGGGGGGGATTACCCGGTTCGCCGCCTTTTACCAGAGTGAATACCCGGAAAACGTAGGCCCTGTCCGCAGCATCCGCCCCTATTTCCTCGACCTGGGCGGAGGGTTTGACGCCATCCTGGTCCATGCGGGCGGGAGTGAAGAGGCGAAGTCGATCATCACCAAGAAAGGGCTTCCCAGCATTAACGGCCTAAATGGCGGAATGGAGCCCGACTATTTCTGGCGTGTCCCGTTCCGCAAGAAGCCCCATAATCTCTATACCGATTTTACCAAGCTAAAGGCGGCCGCGGAGGCATTAAAACTTCGGAAAGAGAGTGAGATCCCGGAGTTTTACTTTCATGATCCCGATGATCCCGTCATCGGGGAGGATGCGGCGAAGATCACCATTACGTATAATCCCAGCTATACCGTAGAGTACCAATATGATCCGGTCAAAAAAGCATATCTCCGCAGCATGGATGGAAAGCCCCATAAGGACCTGATTACCGATGAGCAGATTGCGCCCACCAACATTTTGGTGATCAAGGCGAAGCATCGGGTCTTGGACCGGGAAGGGAGATTGGCCGTCGATCTTCGAAGCGGGGGAAGCGGCACCCTATTTGAACGGGGCAAAGGAATTCCCGTGAAATGGGTGAACGTCAAGGGAGTGATCCGCGCCTCCGTAAATGGGGAAGAGGTGAAGTTCTATCCGGGGAAGACATGGATAGAAATCATCCCGGAGGAAGGAGCCTCTCTCTCTTATGAATAGGCGTTTGAATAGGCGTTTCTTTAGTGAATCAAAATTTTTATGTTTTACAACGGCAAAGCGGGGTCGTATAATAAGAGATAAACATGTCAAATCAAGGATGAGGGTCTTCTTCTTGGGAGCGTGAGATCGTGAGATTGGAGAAATTAAAAAAGCATGGAATCGATCAACTATTCGAAGCCGTCCTATCGTTGGAGACCAGCGAAGAGTGTTACCGCTTTTTTGATGACCTATGCACGGTAAATGAACTAAAAGCGTTGGCCCAACGTTTGGAAGTGGCCCGCATGTTGAAAGAGGGCCATACCTATAACGTGATTGAGGAGAAGACGGGGGCGAGCACCGCCACCATCTCCCGGGTGAAACGAAGCCTCCACTATGGAAACGACGGCTATGAGTTGGTCTTTGAACGGCTGAAAGAGAAGAAAGGGAAAGATGGAGATCGAGAAGATCTCAATGAAAATGCCAACCATGGAGAATAATCAAAGAGGAGGGGAGCTCCCTCCTTTTCTTATAGATTCCCATCGGGTAGAATGATAAAGTGGAACGGTAAGCGGAAAAGCTCGGATTTGCAAAGGATAGGCAAATAAAAAATGAAGAAGAGAAACGATTGGACAGGGAAGAACATGCTGGAGAAGATACGCCATCTGTTTAAATTAGATCCGGCTAGGGAACTTTCCGATCCCGCCTTAAGCCGGGTGCTCCACTCGGGAACCGGAGGAATCGTGATCGGTGGAACGGACGGAATTACGAGGGAGAATACGGAGAGGTTGATCCGGCGTGTGCGGCGAGAAGCTCCTCCCCATCTCCCTCTTTTCTTGGAAGTCTCCTCGTATGAAGCCGTTTTTCCGGGGATGGATGGATACCTCATCCCCTTTGTCCTGAATGCGACGGACCCTTACTGGATCCTGGGAGCCCATGTGGCGGCGGTCAAAAAAACGGGACTCTTTATTCCCTGGGAAAAGATTCAGGTTGAAGGTTATATCATCCTGAATCCCGCAGCGAAAGCCTTTCAAGTGACGAAGGCACACCTTCCCCGGGATGAGGAAGAGGCGTTGGCCTATGCGGAGACGGGGGGACATCTCCTCCGCCTTCCCCTCCTTTACCTGGAGTACAGCGGCCGATACGGGGATCCCGCTCTGGTCCGCAAGGTGAAGGAAAGACTCCCGGAGACGCATCTCCTCTATGGAGGAGGAATCACCTCCAGGGAGGAGGCGGAAGAGATGGGGCGGTATGCCGACACCGTCGTCGTCGGCAATATTCTTTATGAGGACCTGGAGAAAGGGCTCTCCACCGTCCTCCCGGCGTAAATCGCAGGGGACCACTTCGCCATTTGGCGATCCTAAAAGCACCGGGAGCGTGACTCGTCGTTCCTCATATCAATAAGCGAGCTTGCGCCATGGCAATCTAGAACGAAACGATAAAGATGGATAAGATTCGGAGGAGAACATGTCTGAAACGATCATCCAATCCCTGTTGCAAGGGTTAAACGAGACGCAGAGAAAAGCCGTTTTAAGCACGGAAGGTCCTTTATTGATCCTGGCCGGAGCCGGCAGCGGAAAAACGAGGGTGCTGACCCACCGGGTGGCCTACCTGATCGCCCAAGGAATATCCCCATGGAGCATCCTGGCCATCACCTTTACCAACAAAGCGGCGAAAGAGATGAAGGAGCGGGTTGAAAAACTGGTGGGGCAGGGGAGTGAGGAGATCTGGATCTCCACCTTCCACGCCCTCTGCGTCCGCATCTTGCGCAGAGATGGGGAGCAGATTGGTCTTAGCCGGAACTTTTCCATTTTAGACACCCAAGACAGCTTGTCCGTCATCAGGGGGGTACTGAAGGAGAAAAATTTGGATCCGAAAAAGTATGAGCCGAGATCCGTGTTGGGAAAAATAAGCGGATGGAAGAACGAAGGGAAGAAACCCGCCGATGTGGAAAGGGAACTTTCCCACCGGGATGTTGCCTTGCGCACTTTCCTGGAGATCTATAAAGGGTACGAGGCGAAGCTTGCGGCGGCGCAGGCCCTCGATTTTGACGATCTTCTTCTGAAAACGATCGACCTCTTCGGTTCCGCCCCCGAGACGCTCCGCTATTACCAAAATAAATTCCGCTACATCCATGTGGATGAATACCAAGATACCAACCATATCCAATACCTGTTGGTGAAGATGCTTGCTTCCCTGCACCGGAATCTTTGCGTGGTGGGAGATGGAGACCAATCCATTTACCGCTTCCGTGGGGCCGACGTCCGGAATATCCTCCTGTTTGAGAGGGATTATCCGGAGGCGAAGACGATCCTTTTGGAGCAAAATTACCGCTCCACCCAGACCATCCTGGATGCGGCGAACGCGGTGATCGCCAACAACCGAGCCAGGAAAGAGAAGAATCTTTGGACCGAGAATGGGCAAGGGGGGAAGATTCGCCTCTTCCGCGGCTTGACGGAGGAAGAGGAGGCTTTATTTCTCGCCGCCGAGATCAAAAAAACGGTGGAGGAAGGATACCGCTATGGGGAGATTGCCGTCCTCTATCGGACCAACGCCCAGTCCCGTCTCTTTGAAGAAACGCTGATGAAGGCGAATATCCCTTATACGATCGTGGGCGGCATCCGCTTCTATGAGCGGAAAGAGATTAAGGATCTAACCGCCTATCTTCGCCTCATCGCCAATCCCCACGACGACATCAGTTTCCAACGGGTCGTCAACGTACCCAAGCGGGGGATCGGCGAGGCGACCCTGGACCGCCTGGAGGAAATCGCCGCCCGGGAGGGCATCTCCCTCTTTACGGCGGTGGAGGAAGGGGAGGAGTGGGGCATCTCGCCGGCCATCCTTTCCCGCCTCCGCCAGTTCCGGGATCTCATCCTCTCCCTGAACGAATTGAGCAAGGAGCTTACCGTGACGGAAATCACCCGGGAAGTGTTGGAGAAAACCGGATACCGCCTGGCGTTGGCTGCAGAAAAAGATCTGGAAGGGCAAAGCCGCCTGGAAAACCTGGAGGAGTTTCTCACCGTAACGAAAGCCTTTGATGAAGAACACGAGGGAGAGAGGGGCCTGCTCATCGATTTCCTGAGCGACCTGGCGTTGGTCTCCGATATCGACCAACTGGAAGAAGGGGAGGGGAGCCCCGTCACCCTGATGACCCTCCACAGCGCCAAGGGGCTGGAGTTTCCTGTCGTTTTCCTCGTCGGCATGGAGGAGGGGATCTTTCCCCACAGCCGTTCCCTCATGGACGAAGAGGAGATGGAGGAAGAACGGCGCCTCTGCTACGTGGGGATTACCCGGGCGAAGGAGCGCCTCACCCTTACCTATGCGCTGAGCCGCACTCTTTACGGGCGAACCAATGCAAATCCCCCTTCCAGATTTCTTCGGGAAATCCCGGATGATCTCATCGAGGAGATCGGAAAGGAAGAGAGACGGTATCCTGTGGCGGAAACCAAGATTCCCTTCACGAAAAAGGGTTTCGCTCCCACCCCTTCTGTCGGGGAAAAAGAGCGGGACTGGAAGGTGGGGGAGAAGGCGAAGCACCGGAAATGGGGAGTGGGGACCGTGGTGGCCGTAAAGGGAGAAGGGGAGAACATGGAGGTGACCATCGCCTTCCCAGCACCCACCGGCATAAAGAAACTGCTCGTCGCCTTCGCTCCCATCGAGAAGGCGTAAAACATCCCTATGATGAGCCGATCGTCATGAGGGTTCATTTTCTTCCGCTAGCGATGATGTGAAGTTCAAAACAAGTGAAAAATCATACATGAACGGGAGGATGGACGTGGATTCTCGCAAGCGAATGGAAGAATTGGTGGCGCTCTTAAACCGCTATAATTATGAATATTATACCTTGGGGGAGCCTACGGTAAGCGATCCGGACTATGACGCCCTTTACGATGAACTGGTGCGTCTGGAGAAGGAGACGGGGGAGATTCTGCCCGATTCTCCCACCCGCAAGGTGGGGGGGGAGATTCTGCCCGGCTTTCTCCCCCATACCCACCTCAATCCCTTGTGGAGTCTCGATAAGGCACAAAACATGGGGGAACTGGAAGAGTGGTACAACCGCTTGCTCCGCCTGATCCGAGAGTATAACCGGACCGCGGAAAAGCCGTTGCCGGAGCGGCCCACCCTCGTGATGGAACAGAAATATGATGGGCTAACCATCAACCTCACCTATGAGAATGGGATTTTGACCAAGGCGGCCACCCGGGGGAACGGAGTGGTGGGGGAGATGGTTTACGATACGGTGAAGGTCATCCCCACGGTTCCCCTTTCCATTCCCGAGAAAGAGGGGGTCTTTGAATTTCAGGGAGAGGCGATCATGCCCCTCTCCGCATTGGAACGGTATAATCAAACGCACTCCAATCCGTTGGCCAATCCCCGGAACGGGGTGGCGGGGGCGCTCCGCAACCAGCGGAACGAAGAGGTAAAGGAGCGGGGGATCGACGCCTTCTTCTACCACGTCAACTATTCCAATAGCCGCACCTTTGCCACCCATACCGAAATGATTCAATTCATGAAAGAGATGAGGCTAAAAGTAAACCCATACCTAAAAGTTTTCCATTCGCTGGATGAAGTAAAAAAGGAGATTCAGGATTTTACCGGGAAGCGTTTTTCCCTCGATTATGAGATCGACGGCTTGGTCATTAAGGTAAACGAGATTCCGATTCGGGAAGCGGTGGGCTTTACCGCCAAGTTTCCCCGCTGGGCGGTGGCCTGGAAGTTTGAGGCGGTGGAAGTAACCACCTTTCTAACGGATGTGGTCTGGAACGTGGGCAGGACCGGCGTCCTCACCCCGGCCGCCAAGCTAAGCCCGGTGCAGGTGGCGGGGGTAACGGTACAAAACGCCACGTTAAACAACATGGACGACATCCGGCGGAAAGGGTTGGAGTTTGCCCTGGGGAGGAGAGTACGCCTCCGCCGGAGCAATGATGTGATCCCCCAGATCTTAGGGCTTGCCGAAGGGGAGGAGGAGACGCCCTCCCCCGAACACCGCATCGTGCCTCCTACCCATTGTCCGGCCTGCGGAACGCCTCTGGAGTGGGACGGGATTCATCTCTTCTGTCCCAATTCCCTGAGCTGCAAACCCCAATTGGTTCGCCTCCTGGCCCATTTTGCCGGCCGTGACGCCATGGATATTGAGGGCTTTAGCGAAAAGACGGCCGCACAATTCATCGATGATCTCAACCTGACCGACATCGCCGATCTGTATGCCCTCACCTTTGATGATCTGATCGGCCTCCCCCGCTTTGCCAAAAAGAAGGCGGAGAACCTCCTGAACGCCATCGAAAAGAGCAAAGAGGTTCCCCTGCACCGCTTCCTCTATGCCTTGGGAATTCACAACGTGGGGAAAGAGACGGCGAAATTGTTGGCCAACCATTTCCATACCTTGGAGAGGGTCTGCGAGGCGGAGGAAGAGGAGTTGACCGCCATTGAAGGAATCGGCCCGATCATGGCGGCAAGCATCGTCCGTTTTTTCCGTTCGGACCGGGTGAAAAATTCCATCTCCCGTATGTTATCCCTTGGCGTTCATCCCCTCCCCCAGGAAGAAAAGAGGGAAGAGATCCGGGAGAATCCCTTTAAGGGAAAGAAGATCGTCCTTACGGGCAGCTTCTCATCCATGACCCGGGAAGAGGCGACCCGGAGGATTGAAGCCCTCGGGGGTAAGGTAGTGGGGAGCGTTTCGAAAAAGACGGACTTGGTCATCGCCGGGGAGCAGGCAGGCTCCAAGCTGGAGAAAGCGAGGGAATTAGGGATTCCCGTTTTGGAAGGGGAGGAAAACTTTCTAAAGCTGCTCTCCTAGAGAATTATTTATTCCCCGGCGAGGGGGAGGGTGCCCTGGGTTGACCCCGACTCCTGCTCCGGGTAGGTATAGACGGCATAAGCGCTTCCACTCAACTGCTTTGCCTCTTTTTTTACCTTCGCCGAGATGAAGGAGAGGTGCTCGGTTGTAAGCCCGCCGGGATTTGAAATCTGCAAAACTCCCAGGGAGAGGGTAAGACCGGTATAGGGGACGGCATTCCCTTCCCGGTCATAGATCACCTTCTCCGTTTCGTCGAAGGAATCATAAAACCCCTTGATTTGCTCGTCAAATAGCCGAATCAGCTCTTGGGCGATCGGGACTCCTTTCTCGAGGGAGGTAATGAGGAGGAAGTCGTCGCCGCCGATGTGGCCGATAAAGTCGGAGTCATTCCCCTTTAGGGAGACCACTTCCATCAAGAGTTGGGAAAGATAGCGGATCACCTGGTCACCCCGCTGGAAGCCGTATTGGTCGTTGTACCACTTAAAATAATCCAGATCGGCGTAGATCAAGGAAAAAGGAATTTCACTCTGCAGCCGATTGGAGAGCATCTTGTCGATCACCTGATTCCCGGGGAGGCCTGTGAGGGGATTGGAGAGACGGACCATTTCTACCTTCACGTGGGCCAGATAGTCGAGGATCGCTTCGACGGAGACCACTCCCTTTAACTGATCCTCATCCCGGACGATAATCAGATCATAGATCTGTTCCGAAGGGCGTGAAATGGCAAGCTGCGCCACCGCGTCGATGGGGATGTTCTGATCCACGATCAAAGCATCGGTATCCGTAATCTTCTCGATGGGTTGCCGCGCATACAGGGCGCTTCCATACTGGGTGGCGAGGATCTGGTTTAACTTCGACTTCATGACCAATCCGAAGACCTTTCCATCCTTTAGGATGACGACGCCTTGTTCTCCCCGCACCTGTTGGAAGTATTCGGCGACCAGGGCTGTGGGCATGGCCGCCAGGAAGGACTTCGCCGAACTGGTGATTTCCCCGACCCTCATCCTGGAGAGGGAGAGATTAATCACGCGCCGGTTCCTGTCGATGATCTCCAGCGCTTCCGAGGCGCAAGCGTGGGGAGGATCGTGGGGACGAGCCAGGAAAAAGCCTTGTCCATAATGGACGCCGAGGCGGATCACCCGTTCCAACTCGGCGGGGGTTTCGATCCCTTCCGCGATCACCTTGCTGTTCATCTTCAAGGCGAAGTTGACGAAACTCTCCAGCATATTCTCCTTCACCTTATTCTGTTCGATGTTCTGGATGAGGGAACGGTCCACTTTAATATAATCGGGTTTCAGCTCCAGGATGGCTTGCAGGGAAGCATACCCTGCCCCCGCGTCATCGACGGCGATGAGGAAGCCCTGGTTCCGGTAATGGGCAATCGCTTTCTTAAAGGCGTCAAAATCCTCGATGGCATTCCGCTCCGTAATCTCAAAGACGATATTTCGAGGGGTAAGCCCGGCTTCTTCCACCCTTAGAAGGGTGTGTCCGGGGGTAAACATGGGGTCATAGATGACATGCGAGTTCATGTTGATAAAGAGCTTCTGCGTCGCATGGATGAGGGGAGCCCCCTTTTGAATCGCCCTTTCCCTAGCGATTTTCTCCAAGGTGTAGAGGGAGTTTTCCCATTCCGCGAATTGGAAGAGATTAAGGGGAGAATGAAAATAGCTGCCTTCCGGTCCCCGGGTTAACGCTTCAAATCCAAGGGGTGTACCTGTGGAAAGGGAGATAATGGGTTGAAACAGGGTGCCGATTTTTTGGTTCAGCAGAATCTCCTGGAATTCTTTTTGGTGAATGGTGTGCAGATCGCTGTGATAAGACTCTTTTGCGCGTTGAAGAGCTTGTTTTATGGCGTCATAGAGGATGATCTCCGTACTTTGCCCGTCCTTTTTCGTCATGATTACCAGGCTTAAATGGAGTTCAATCCGCTCCCGGAGAAAAGGAAACTCCTTCTCCAAGGAAGTAACCAGGTGGGTATAGAGGACCTGGGTCTTATTCTTCAGCATCTCTTCCAGGGATTCATGGGATGCGGGATGAAGCTGCACGAAGATGTAGAAATCATCCCCCAGGGCGCGAAAACTGTGGAGGACGAAAGGGAACCGTTTAGAAAGGCGATCCAGATGCTGCTCTATGGAGGAGAGAATCTTTTCGCTCACCTCCCTCCCATATTCCTGCTCAACCTGGGAAAAATGGACGATATCAAAGTAGATGAGTCCTACGGGACCTTGGGCTAATCCCATCTGGATCTCTTTTGCCAGGGTGCTTTCCGCATCCTGTGTTTTATAACGAAACGGAAGGTAAGGGTACACGGAACAAGCCCTTCTTTCTCAATGAAAACATGCTCTCTAGTTCTTTACGCCTATCACGTTATCAGAGGGAAGTAAAGAGGATGTGAAGGATTTGTAAATTTATTGTTGAGAGATGGGAAAAAAGATCGATTACTATCATCATAAATGGGAAAGAAGAACGAGGCAAGCATTTTTTACCGGATCAATATCCCGCGTCTGAAGATCGTGAAAGGATGGTCAGAAAGAATTGCCGGCAAGAGAAAAATGTGATTCTCCCTGGGAGGATGATATAATAAGGAAGAGTTTTAGGAGAGAGGGAGAAAAGATTGAAGAGAATGAAGCGAGTGATTCCCTTTACCGTTCTGTCCTTTCTGCTCTTCTTATCCGGGTGTATTCCCCTGGGTGAACCGAAGGCACCGACGACTCCCCAGGATCAGACGGTGATTACCCCGTCCATTCCGGTGGGGGAGGAGTATTATCAGACCCTTCTTCCCTATGTGAAGAGCAGTGCGGAGGGGACGTATGCGGAGATGGGCAATCGTGTCGATGCCGATCGCCTGGAACTAGGATTGATGGAACTATCCCAGAAGATTTTTTCGCCCAGCCGGTATATTCTTCAGGAAGGACAAATCATCTCCGCTGATGATGCGGTGGATTGGCTGGCCCGTTACGACGCCTCAAAGAATTCCCAGGGGTTAAATCCGGCTTCCGGGAGTAAGCCCATCGTCCATATTTATGAACAAGATTATCTGGACATGGGGACAAAGAAACTGGCCGGTTTGTCCATCGCGATCTCCTTAAATCCGATGACCACCGTGACGGAGAATGGAAAGGAGAAGGAGGTTCGCCGGAGTGATGAGGCGTTGCAAGGAATCTTACAGGAAGCCTCGGCCAAAATCGTGGACCGGATTCGGGCGAAAGGGATGAAGGGCCCCCTCCTCATCGCCGGTTTTTTGCAAGAGCCGGCCATCTCCCTCGTCCCCGGCCATTACTTTGTTTATGGCACCGTTCCCGCAAATGGGACCGGGGCCGAGTGGAAGCCTTTTAAGGAACGGTATCTCCTCTATCCGGGGAGAATGGCGAAAAGCGATCTGGAGAAACAGGTAGGGGCCAATTTTTCCGACTTTCAAGGGAAGCTACAAGAATTTTTCGGCCGCTATGCCGGAGCGATGGGGCTCGCCCGTTTTGTCGATGATCAATTGGTGGAGTTTACCGTTACTTTGGAGACGGAGTATTCCTCTAAGACGGAGGTCCTTTCGCTGACGCAATACATTGCCGGGCTAATCCCCCAGTATTTCCCCCAAAAAGCGCAAGTAAACGTGTATATCCGGTCGGTGGATCGGCCTGAGGCCCTCTATGTCCGCCCGACGAAAGGAGATCCCCTCTTCCATATTTATCGGTAGACGGGTCTTTGCAATTTCACGGCTGGAACGGGAGTCTGTCCAAAAAAGCCGTCCGGTTGAACTTCCTTCGGATTGAGGATAGAATGGAATGGAAGCGGTGCATGATTCCTATACAAAGGAGGAAAAAGAATGATCCCTCTATTTCGCCCTGAACCGTTAACCGATTTTTCCCTGGAAGAAAATCGTAAAGCCTTCGCCCAAGCCCTCGCAAAGGTTGAGCAGGAATTGGGCAGAGAGTACGATCTGGTGATTGGCGGGGAAAGGATTAAGACGGAGAAAAAGATCATTTCCACCAATCCGGCCAACACCCGTGAAGTGGTGGGCATCGTCTCCAAAGCGGATCAAGCTCTAGCGGAGAAGGCGATTCAGACCGCAGCCAAAACGTTTGAAAGTTGGAAGGCGATTCCCGGAGAACACCGGGCCCGTTTTCTTTATAAAGCGGCCGCCATTTTAAGGCGCCGGAAACATGAATTTAGCGCGTGGATGGTGAAGGAGGCGGGGAAGAGCTGGGCCGAAGCCGATGCGGATACGGCGGAAGCCATCGATTTCATGGAATATTATGGGCGTGAGATGGAACGATATGCGGCTCCCCAACCTTTAATCCCTTATCCGGGGGAGAATAATCACCTTTTTTACATTCCATTAGGCGTCGGCGTCGTGATTCCGCCGTGGAACTTTCCCCTTGCCATCATGGTAGGGATGACCACATCCGCCTTCGTCACCGGAAACACCGTGGTGCTAAAACCGGCCAGTTCAACCCCCGTGGTGGCTGCTAAATTTTTCGAGATTCTCCAAGAAGCGGGAGTCCCGGACGGTGTGGTAAACTTCGTGCCCGGCAGCGGTGCCGAGGTGGGGGATTACCTGGTAGATCATCCCCTCACCCGTTTCATCTCCTTCACAGGGTCCAGGGAAGTGGGACTTCGGATTAACGAACGGGCTGCAAAACGGGCTCCCGGCCAGAAGTGGATTAAGCGGGTGGTCGCCGAGATGGGGGGCAAGGATGCCATCATCGTCGATCAGGATGCGGATCTGGATGAAGCGGCCAAGGCGATCGTCACCTCCGCCTTTGGCTTCCAGGGACAGAAATGCTCCGCCTGCTCCAGGGCGATTGTGGTGGAAGAGGTATACGATGCCGTCTTGGAGAAGGTGGTGGAGCGGACCAAAGCCTTAAAACAGGGAGATCCCACCCTTCAAGAAAATACCGTCGGTCCCGTCGTCGATGAAGCCGCATTTCAAAAAATTATGGATTACATCGAGATCGGAAAGAAGGAAGGGCGCCTCGTATACGGTGGGGAAGGAAAGAGCGAGACGGGCTGGTTTATTACGCCCACCATCTTCGCCGATGTGGACCCGAAAGCCCGCATTGCCCAGGAGGAGATCTTTGGTCCCGTCCTCGCCTTTATTAAAGCGAAGGATTTCGACCATGCCCTGGAGATCGCCAATGATACGGAATACGGGTTAACCGGTTCCGTCTTTACCCGAAACCGCGCTCATATTGAGAAGGCTCGGACGGAATTTCACGTGGGGAATCTCTACTTTAACCGGAAATGTACCGGGGCCATCGTAGGGGTTCATCCCTTTGGCGGATTTAACATGTCCGGCACCGATTCGAAGACGGGCGGTCCCGACTACCTCCTTCTCTTTTTGCAAGCGAAGGTAGCTTCTGAGGTTTTATAAGCAAAAGCATAGATCAAAAAAGAATAGAGGCATGAAAGAAGACCGGGGAGATCCGGCCTTCTTTTTTTGTCGCACACTCGAACCCGCCCACATAGTATAAAGGGTGAAAACCTGAAAAAAGGGTGTTTGCCCTATGCCCTCCATCGTTGGTGTTGTAAAAGTGATCAGCGTGTCCTCAAGTGCGGTGGTGAACTTTGGAGATGTCCTAAACATGGCGCCGAAAAGCGCAACCAAAACCTATGCTGGATCCGGTTCTTTCAGCACAGGGGATTTTCCGGTCACGTATAATCCCATCAGTTCCACCAACACGGTGGACCCCGATCTCTTTGATAACGACACGCTAAGCGGGAATTAATAGCGGGAATTAGCATAGAGGAGGACAGGAAGCACGATGCGCTTTTTTATCAGCCAGAACATCATCATTTACACCCTATCGATTCGGGATCTCTCAACGGCATCCGTTCTTCAGATCGGAAGTTCAGGCAAGATCGAAACGCTGGCCAATGTTTACAACACGGGGGGATTTCCGGATCGCCCCGCAGTTTTCCCCCCTGTGAGGCGCACCGTTCTGGTCCCCCTTCCCCCCACCTCACCTTCTCAAACCGGCAGGTAAACTTTAGGAAAAGCGGGGTTTGATCATGTACACCGATCCTTACGTGGAGAGTTACCTCCTTCAAGTATCCGAGTATCTGAAGCAACAATATGAGAAAATCGTGGAACTGGAACGAGAGATTGTTACCCTCCGCCAAGGATTGGAAGAACTTCAAATGCGCCCACCTTTTCATATTGACAAGATGGAATACAAATTTGACCAATTAAAAATCGAAACCCTGGAGGGGACATTGAACATCGGGATTAGTCCGGAGAACGGGAGAACCTTAAAGGAGATCTCCTTGGGTAAACAGAATCTTACCAATCCCCATCCCGATTGGGATGAAGAAAAGGAAAAACGCTTTAGGGAGGTGAAGGAGGAAATGGATCGTTTTCTCAAGGAAGAGATTCCCCCACGTATTATTGCCCTGGCAAAAGAAGCGAAACAAAAGATTGACCCCTTTGCGGTCTCTTTTATCACGGAAGATCTGAAAAATCAGGTGGAGGACCGGCTCCGTCATTACATTCTCATTCATCCCGAGTGGACCGCAGAGAAAGTAACGACGAAGACAAAGGAAGATCTGATGCAGGCGGTCCGTGACTTTATCGCCATCTGGCCAAAAATGGAGGAATAAAACATGGATTTTCAGGTGATTAACCGCAGCATCCATGCGGGTGAAATTCGGGTGTCTTTGGTGACCACCGCTTCCATTCTCCTCGTGGGGGATGCGGAGAAGATCTCTCTATCTTCCCTCTTTGATACCCCTCCCGAATCGGTGGAGTTTATGACAGAACCACGCTTTGGAATCGAAATGAAGAATCATGGGGTGGGGGGATGCGATGAGGAATCGTTTGACGGCCATCCGTGAGATCGATGTAAACGTGGTGGGACAAAGTTCCATTCTCCTCGTAGGGGACGGAGGGGAGGCACGACTGGAGAACAAAGGGATCGCCCTGATCTTCGCAGATGCTCAGGCGAGCGGAGCCACGGAAAGGAACTTTAGCGACTATCCCATTTTCCGGCGAACCCCACCACCTCCTCGAGGCCGAACGGAGGATGTTCTGTTTAGCCGGAGAAATGAAATCCCCCTCATTTCGGTAAAGAAGGTAAGAGTGGTTGGAGCAAGCTCCTCCTCACTGATCCAGGCGGGTTCCATCGGCAGTATCGAGTCGATTTCCAGATTGCATTTTATTCGGCAAATTTCTGCCGAAGCGCTGGGGGAAGAAGCGTTATGATCAATGCGTTATGATCACAAGATCATTCATGGGAAGAGGCATTTTTTATGGCGTTCATTCGATAGAACGATCGATAACGATAGGTCAAAAAGTATGGATGAGGAGCGTGAAAATGATGTTTAAGAATCCTAGCCTTGAGCAGGATCAAATCCCCTTTCCCCTAGAAGTTGAGCGTCACTTCCCCGGTCATCCCGGCTTACCGGGCCACCCGGGCATTCCCGGGGTGCCCGCCCCTTTGGGGTTTCCCGGCTATCCCGGGATTTCTCTTTATCCCTTTGTTCCCGGTTCGCCCGCTTATCCCGGTACCCATCTTTATCCCGGCTCTCCTTTTTATCCCGGAACTCCCTATTATTCCGGTTTTCCTATATACTCCTTTCCTTTCACAGCTCCGGCGTCTCCCCTGTTTTCTCCTTTTCATAGACATTTCCCTCCCCTTTTCCATCCTTCCTATTTTCCCGGCCATCCAACCCATTACCTAAGCCATCCCTTCCCTTTTATTTACGGCCACGATTCACATACTTTTTTTCCCAAGGGGTATGATGGAGAATGGGAGGTAAATGTCCACGTAGGAGTGGAGAAGGACCCGGGACCGCCGGGAGTGCCCGGCCATCCCGGAGTGCCCGGCCATCCGGGAATCCCGCCCCATCCGGGAATCCCGCCCCATCCGGGAATTCCTGCCCAAGGGTAAGGGTATTGAAGTGTATCGGAACAATATGTTCCCCCTTTTCACAACATCTCGAGGAAGATATGATGAGAAGGGGGTTTTTCTACATAATCAAGGGACGGGGTGCAAAGGGGATGTGAGCCCCGTCGAAAACAGGTAAATCCATGGATCGATCTTTACCATGGATGTTGAAGAATCGGAAATAAGCGAAAAAGGAGACGTGAATGAATGAACGCTCATCAAATTGATTACCGGATTTATGGGGAAGAGATGCAGTTTGTGGAGGTAGAACTTGATCCGGGCGAATCGGTGATTGCCGAGGCAGGGGCTCTCATGATGATGGATGATGAGATTCAAATGGAGACCATCTTCGGGGACGGGACCCATCAAGGCGGGTTTATGAGCAAACTCTTTGCCGCGGGAAAACGGGTTTTGACGGGGGAGAGCCTCTTTATGACCGTCTTTACCAATGAAGGCCGGGGGAAGAAAAGGGTCTCCTTCGCCTCCCCTTATCCCGGCCGCATTATCCCTTTGGACCTTAGTGAGTTAGACGGAAAAGTGATCTGCCAAAAGGACGCCTTCCTCTGTGCGGCGAAGGGGGTATCGGTGGGCATTGATTTTCAGCGCAAACTGGGAACCGGATTTTTCGGCGGGGAAGGGTTTATCATGCAGAAGCTGGAGGGGGATGGCCTCGCCTTCGTTCATGCCGGAGGGACGATTGTGGAGCGGACGTTGGCTCCCGGCGAGAGGCTGAAGGTGGATACGGGCTGCCTGGTCGCCCTGACGCAGGATGTGGATTACGACATCCAGTTCGTCGGGGGCATTAAAAACACCCTCTTTGGGGGAGAGGGCCTCTTCTTCGCTACCCTGACCGGACCGGGAAAGGTATGGATCCAATCCCTGCCCTTCGCCCGTCTCGCCGACCGGATCTTCGCCAACGCTCCTTTCCGGGGAGGAAGAAAGGATGAGGGAAGCATCCTTGGACCGATCGGCAATCTCTTCGACGGGGATTAACGATGCACCGTTCATCCCGTACGGTTAAAGCTTCACTGAAGGCGGATCGAAGTGAATCGGATTCTGACGAAGGAAACTGACCGGGCGACGGATAGAGGCAGGATCAGGTCGGATCGGAGGAGAGCACCTCCCCGATGTATTCCTCCATGATTCGGTTGAGTGAATCCGTGGCTTTTAGAGGCATTTGATGTCCCGCTTTTTCAATCCATCTCAGCCTGCCCTGGGGGAGATTTTCCTGCAGGGTGCGGGCGAGGGGATAAAAGGCGGGTTGTTTTTTTCCTTGAATATCGAGGATGGGGAGTTGGATCTCCGTTAACCTCTCCACGAGGGAATAGGTTGCGCTTTCGTCCAAATACTCCCGGAATGAGGCGGAGTGGCCCATCCGGGCTTCGGAATAAAGGCGGAAGAAATGGGAGAGGTTGGCGCTGTTCCCCAGGGAAAAGTGGAAGGCGAGCCAGCGCTTCATTCCCATCCCGGCTAAGGAGCCGGCCAGTCGGGTGAGACGGATCAGGGAGGGGTGGTCCATTTTCGCCATGCCTCCGATCAGAATCCCCGCCTTGATCCGGGAGGGACATACCAGTGCGGCCTTAAGAACCGCCATGGCGGCGGCGGAATAGCCGATCAGGATGGCTTCCTTCTCTCCCATTTGATCGAGGAGGGCGAAGAGGTCTTTCACAATGAGGGGGTAGGTGAGGGGTTCCTCCCCTTTTTCACTTCTCCCGTGGCCCCGGATGTCGAAGGCGATCACCTTATACTTCTTCTTAAAGTGCCGGATCTGATTCATGAAGACGGAATGGGCGATGACCGGAGGATGGAGAAAGAGGAGGGGAAAGCCTTCCCCTTCGATCTGAACCCAGATCTTCACCCCGTTGAGAAGAATATGCATCGTTCGCCTCCCATAAGTTACCTCCCCTCTATATTCTTTTTCCCAAAACCATTTTTTATGCCAATAAACGGAGTTGATCTTCTTTTCCTTTAATGCAGAATAAGCGGTAGCATGTGCTCTCTGGTCATTTATTTCCTTGCCTCGAATAGAAATGGGAATAAAATTGTTCTTTTTCTTCAAGTTTGACAATACCGGGTATATAATCTTCGATACTGATCACCCCGCCAACGATCTGCTTGTCGGTGAAAAAAATTTCTACGATTAATTCTAAATTCTTTCCATTATCATATAATTTATCTTTTAAATCATAGCTTTTCGTTTTAAGGTTTTGCCCTTTATATGGGAGGAGATCTAGGCCGGCATTTTTGTAAACCTGAAGAAATTCAGGGAAATTAAAACGTGTTTCGTCAAATGGAGTAGCATCTCCTCTTGCCTTTTCAATGGTCCACCCCAATGATTCAATATATTTCACGTGCTCCTGGATCAAAGGGTATGTTTTTTCCTCCTCTTTGTTACAGGCGCTTATCCCTGTGCTGACCAACAGCAAAAGACTTAAGAGAAGCACGCTCCTCATTTTCTCCTTCAAAGTGGATCTCTCCTTTATTACAGAATAAGCGGCAGCATAGGCTACCGCAAAAAAACATCAAAATCATGGGACCACCGTCCATATATCGGTTGTTTCACCTCCACCCCTGCCGAAGGATATCCATACATCTTCAGGAGTAATTTCCCAATTGTCGTGAATAACTAGGTTATAATAGTAATTCCAATCCTCCGTATCCATGTACGATTCGGTTCCAACGATTGTTACTAAATGTCCGTCGTCTTTTTCAGGCCATTTTGTATAACCATATCCTTCAAGTCTTAATAGCGTAGGCTGATCTCTCTCGATCTGGTAATCAATATCTGAAAATGTAGGTGATGTGTCTCGGCCGACCGAAAAATTGGTATAGTTGCGCCCTGTTATATACGACTCGATGGCAGGCTCAATTTTGTCGGATGTAACACCATTTTCATCGTTGTGGTCCATTAAATCACCTAAAACGTTTGCGACGTCTATCCAGTTGTTGGTTGAAGATAGATTTGGATAGCCATGGGAGTCCCAATACATTATAACAGTAGCTGCAGCCGTCGGTGCACAGTCGTTATCCATACTTGTATTATCGGATTGTTGATAATCAGGTACATTATCAATATAGTCATAGTCGTAATAGATGATCGTGTCTGGGGAAATCGACTTTGATGTGAAATCTGCCTTTCGTTTCCGTATTTTCTCCAAGATATCTTCACTAATTTCCTTCTTGGTCCGAAGATCTATGATTTTCCCGGCATTATCCACTTCACCATAAAACAGAGGACCTAAGTAAAAGATCTCACCTGTTTTATGCAGTAAAGGATGGACATTACCTAACGCGAATTCGACAACCATGCCTTCAAGTGAATCCACAACCATATACCCAGCTAAACTCCCGTTTTTCTCTAGCTCAACTAAGTACTTCGTTTCTTTTCGGTTTTCATCCTTCATGTTGAAAACTTTCCCCGGAGTCAATCCCTGAAAATCTTTAAAGCCTAAATGGATCCGCTCCTTCAGCTTGTTTTCGATAATTTGATAGACTTCACCTTTATAATCGGTACTTTCTTCTGCAAAGATAGGTTGAGAATCAATCAATGATAAAAAGGAACCTAACATGAACGAAATGCATAAGAAGAAAGGGGTAAACATAGTTCTTAATTTTTCCATCTTCATACCTCCTCGCAAAAAATTTGTAAACCATTTAATTGGTAATTCAAGGATAGCTAAAGACAGATACTATGTTGCTTCATCTTAAACGGGGTCTGCTGAACGAGTGTCTCCCATCGTATAATGTTTCCTTAACCTTTTTAACGCCCGCCTTTTCATTCGGTGTACTACGGGTTGTGAAATTCCCAATTGTTTGGCTACTTCCTGTTCTGAATATCCTTCCAAGATCGTTGCTATTATTACAGTCTTCTGCATCGCTGTGAGCAACGAAAGGGCTTCTTGAAGAAATACATTTTCCTCAACTTCTGCACGAGAATGATAATTAACAGCAAAGATATCAACCGATTCTGCCGTGTCATTTTCATAATTCTTTTGCAAATTGTCGTTTAAAATCAATCGTTCATATTGTTGCAATCGTTTCTGTTTCTTAGCTAACCGGACAGCTTCGTGACGCAAGCCGATTATAAACCACGCCATGATTCGTGCTTCTTCCATATCATCCGCTTCAACTGTAGGGAACAATTCGATCAACCTCCTTTCAGATTTGTCATTTGCCCTCTACTATATAAAGAGAAAATACAGCTGAATTTAATACCCACCGTATCAAAAATTTTTCAATTCTTACCATCATTACTTTTATTGATATGATCTTTTTTTGACTCATCATCCCTCGCAGTTGCAGGTGCGTAGCGGTGAACAGCATTCACTACCCATAGAACCAAGTCTGAATATGCTTCATCATAACCCAGATCCCTGCTGATTTTTTTAATCATTGGGTTGAGTTTGCTGATGATCTGTTCCAACGCTTCTAAATCACCACTTTTGGCGCGTACCATCAATTCTCGAAGTTTTGGGCTTCGTTCCATTGGCATCCCCTCGACTTCGCTCTTTTAAAAGATATAACGTTTTTACACCAGAAAAGGTTGCATTATCCTTTTAAATTTTAAATCCTCGTTTTCAATCCATCAAAATCAGGGGAGAAACGAGAAAGACCCAAGGGATGCGTTCGATAGGAAGAATAGACCCAAAAGGCGCAACGAGACCCCCATCCCCGTTTATAGGGTGGGGGTGCAGCCTTTTTTACGGCATTCTGGGTCACTTATCCCTTTGCAGGAGGCGGTAGATGAGGGTGCTGATCTCCGCCCGGGTGGCTTCTTCCATCGGAGCGAAATGATCGGGGGATCTTCCTTTCAAGATGCCCGCCCGATAGAGGGAGGCGATCTCGTTCTTCGCCCAGAGGGAGGCGTCGATGTCGAGGAAGGGAAGGTCGGCGGCGGGAGGCAGCTCTTTCTTGCGCAGGAGGGTTTCCCCCCGGGCTAGAATCGCGGCGATCTCCGCCCGCGTGATGGGGTCCTGGGGGGCGAAGCGGAGAACTCCGTTCACCGGTTTTCCTTTGATGAGCCCGTGGATTCGCGCCGTTTCCACATCATCATAGAACCAATCCTTTTTGTTCACATCGGGAAAGGAGGGGGTGCCCACCTGTTCCATGTCGAGGCCGAAAGCCTGAACGGCGATTTTGGCGAATTCGGCCCGGGTCATGGGGCGACTGGGGTAGAAGCGGCCGTCGGGCATGCCCACCAGGATCCGTTTCGCCGCAAGATCATAGACGGCATCGACGGCCCAGGAGAGGCGGTACAGATCCTCCCTGTCCAAGAAACGCCCCAGAAGCTCTTCCTTGCCGGCGAGGGGGAGGGGAGCCTTCACCGGATCGCCGACGGTGAGGATCTTCTCCTCTCCTGCCGCTTTCTTTCCGATGCTAACCGTTGCTTCATTGGCTGTATGGCGGATGTTGATTCCCGGGTTGCCGGGGAGGATGAGGATCGATTTTTCCGGGGTTAAGCGAGTTGTTCCTTCTTTTAAGGCCCGGAAGGTGAGGGTGCCGATCTTGCCGTAGCCGTAGAAGAGATGGTCATACCCCTCCACCGCCTGGGCGATTTCGATCGTGCCGTCCCTTCCGATCCGGTTGGCCAAGGTGATGGGAGAGGCGGATGGCGGGAAAATGGACGGATGTTCAAATTTCCCTTCTTCCCCATCCGGGACGGGTTGAAGAAAGAGGGGGTCATAGCTCAGTTTCAGTTGATACCCCTGTACTCCGCCAAATGGCCCTGTCCACCCCTGCAGCCAGATCCCTACCTCCAGGAGATCCCCCACCTCCAGCCGCTGGCCGGAGAGGGCGATCCGCACCTTTGGCTCTTTCATTCCCGACTCCGCTGCCGCAGTGGAGAGGGAAAGGAGGAGGAAGGAGAAGAATAGGCAGAGGGTGAGGAAAGGGGCGCAGGTCCGCTTTAGGCCTCTTTTTTTGCTCTTTTCGATCATCATTCGAAAATCCCCCTATCCGTCGCACTTGCATTTTGCAGGCTGATCCTTAAGTTTTGCAGGATATAGTGAGCGTCGAGGAGGTTGACTTCTTGGTCACGGTTCAGGTCGGGCAAGGCATGTTCCCGGTCGGTCCAGGGGCCCTTTTCTTGAAAATGCTTCGCCAGTCGGAAGAGGTCTTTCAAGTCGATGGCGCCGTCTCCGTTCACATCCCCTGCGATGAGCATGGGAAACGTCACGGTGAGATCCCGGGTGGCTTCCAGCCGAATCGTCTGGGGAAGGTGTCCGGGAACCCTTGCCTGTAAGATCACGGAAGAGGGGGGCAGGATCAATTGAAAGGAACCGTCCGGATTTAAGGGGAACTGGGCGGTATGAAGGTCGTTCGGAGGGCCGTAAACGGCATGGATGACGCCGGGTAACGGGGGCTCTTCTCCCTGAAACTTAAGTTCCGCGTATTGACCGCTCCCCATGAACGCCTCCGCCGAGATCTTCCCGGTGAGGGTGACGAGGGGCAGATAGACCTCCCCATAGACGCTCTCCACAACGGAGGGAGGTTCCGGAGGAGAGGCTTGTACCCTTGGCGAAGATGGAAGCAAGAAGAGAATGGCAAGGAAGAGGAGAAGAGCAGGGATAGGAAGAATGGCGCTTTTGTTCACGATAAACCTCCTTTGCGTTGGGCGAACCCAATCGGGATTGGGAAGAGGGGAAAACGATGGGGAGGAGGAGGGATGGGGTGGATCTCCCATCCTTCCTCTCCTTTTATTTCCCGTATGCCTTTTGACGAAGTCCTTCCGTCCTCTTATTTTCTTTCTCCATAGCGGTTCAGGATGAAGGAGATGTCGAGGAGGTCGATGCTGCCGTCCCGGTTCAGATCGGCGGCGCTTATGCGGGCGTTGGGCCAGCCGCTTCCCTTTGCCTTGCCGAATGCTTTGGCGGCCTGCTGCAGGTCTTTGAGGTCGATCACTTCATCCCCGTTCACATCTCCGGCAGGGAGGGGACCGAAGTGAAGGGTGGTATCGGCATTTACATTAACGCCTTGAGCCGCGCCGAAGTGGCCGGGCACCGCTACCCGCACCGTGTAGGTCCCTGCGGGAACCGTGATGCGATACGATCCGTCCGGTGCGACGCGTCCTACTCCTTTCACATTTCCTTGAGCGTCGACGGCCTCGACGGTTACCTTGTGGACACCGTCCGTTCCTTCATACCAGGTCTCGCTGTAATCTACCCCCGCACCGAAGGCTTCGGCCAAGATGTTCCCTGTGATGGTGTATTGATCTTCACCGCCTCCTCCGGATGGGAGAATCTCAATCGATGCGCCGCTTGAGGTTCCCATGGTGAGATCCTCCCCGTTGCTGTTTAACATCCGGGCATTGGAGAGGCTGAAGAGATAGGTTCCGGGCTCCTCGCCGCTAAAGTGGAAGGTGGCGAGCGTTCCGTCACCGGTGTAACCGGAGAAATCACCGGCGAGGCTTACCACATAATCGGAACGGAGGAGCCCATCGGGAAGCTCATAAACGCTTTCGTGGACGATGAGACCCGCCTCTCCATGTTCCGCTTGATACCCTGAGAGCTCTGGGCTCGGATCAATGCTTCCTTTATTGAGGGATGCGTCATAGGTGAGGCTAAATTGGGCCGAATAGAGGTCCTCGGCGGGGGAGAAACGAACGCCGATGGTAAAGGCTTCCCCACGATGCACCTGTTCCGAAGAGGAAACCGCGCTCAGATCGACCGGCCCGGGTTCCTCCTCCGCCTGATAAGAAACATGATGAGCCGGTTCCAAGACCCCGTTCATGGCCGCATCGTAAACGTAGATGTCAAAGTTGTTCTCGCCGCTGACGATCGGGACGGAGATGCTGAAGTGGCCGTTCCCATCGATGGTTCCATCCGCCTGGGCCACATGACCGTTTGTTTCATACAGGGCGGCCACACCGACGGCGGAGAAATCGCCGAAGAGGCGAACGAGGAGGTCGTCATGGATCACGCCGGTGATCGTTCCGACCCCGTTGGCCACGGCAATGGCCGGATCATCCATCGTCGATACGGGGGATTCCCGATCGATGACAAAGGCGGTTGCCTCTTCTTCGATGGGATAATAGCCTTCCGCGTCTCCCCAGTAGGGAACCGCAAAATAGACCCCATCCGGGAGAGAGAAGCTGTTCTCATAATCGGAGACCGTCCCGTCCCAACCGCTGATTCCATAACTTCCGGGGGGAAGGCCCCCTTCTTCTTCCGTGATCACTCCCACCCAATCCCCGTTTTCGTCGAACACATCGAGGGAGACGTAATCGGTGGCCAGATTTACCTTAAACCCGATCTCCGTGGTATCTTGGGCTCCATCCCCATTGGGGGAGAAGAACGGGGGAGCAAATTGCACATCGGAGATCACATTGGGCAAATCGGCTTGCCCCACATAGACCAGCAAGGGGAGATGAAGTTCATTTCCTCCTTCACCGGTGAGGAGAAGCTCCCCTTCATACTTCCTATCCGCCGTCCCTTCCGGAATGCTCAATTGCAACGAGAAGGAGGATTCTCCCCCGGCGGGAACGGTAAGGGTAGAACGGCTTGTGGTTACCGTACCGCCTTCGGCGCCGAACCAGTGGAAGGAGACGGCATAGGAAGAAGAGGTGCCGGCGATGTCCCTCACCGTGACCGTTCGTTCCGCCCCGCTTCCGGCGTTCAAGATCCCGAAGGAGAAACTTCCCGTTTCATAGGGGGTATTCACCCCGTCCCGGACGGCGTCACTCCTCTCTTCCACGAGGGCGACCGCCTTTGCCCCCGCTGTCTTCGTCAGGTCAAGGCGTCCCGCCCCCTGGGCGAGAAGGGAATAGCGGTCCCCCTGGAGATCGGAGATTTCCGTGGCATTGTTCGTAAGGATTCCTTTGACCTCAAAGGGGAGAAGGGTGGGATTTTTATCCAAGAGGAGGGCGGCGGCTCCGGCGACATGGGGGCTCGCCATGCTGGTTCCCTCCAAATCCGCATAGGCGTCGGAATAATCCCCATTCCAGGAAGGAACCGAGGAGCGGATCCCCACGCCGGGAGCGGTGAGGTCGGGTTTTAATCCCAATCCGGGAAGAGACGGGCCCCGGGAACTAAAATCGGCCATCACGTCTTGCTGGAATTCATGGCTGAAGCGGATGGTGAGGCTCCCTTCCTCTTCCTTTTTCGCCTTTAAGGCGCGTCCCTCTTCCTGGGATAAGCTCAGGGTGGGGATATAATCGCCGGGCGAACCCAGCGTTCCGCCGAAATTCCCAGGGGCGTTGTTATAGATTACTGCGGCGACGGCTCCGGCAGCCCGGGCGTTCTCGCTTTTTTCTTTAAAGGTGCGGGCCCCTCGCTCGATGAGGGCCACTTTTCCGTGAAAATCTTTCCCTTGGAAATCTTCCGGTGCACCCAGTCCGGCCGTTTCCACTTCGAAATCCCGTCCGACCAGCTCTCCCAAGTCAGGGGAGTAGGCCATGATGCTGGCGTACATCGTAGCCAATCCGTCGGCTGAGATGGTGGGGACCTGCAGGGGAGGGGTGGATGCTCCTACGGAGATCGCCATTTGGGCTGCGGCAGGGCTTCCTGTGGTATATTCATCGGGGCCGTTGTTTCCATTGGAGGTAACGGTAACGACGCCGGCCAGCATCGCATTGTTTAAGGCGATGGAATCGGCGGCGTATTGATCGTTGGCGTCGGAACCGAGAGAGAGGTTGATTACATCCATGCCGTCCAGGACCGCCTGTTCAACCCCGGCGATGACATCTTCCTCCGTTCCGTAACCGCCCGGTCCCAGGACCCGGTAGGCATATAGATCGGCTCCGGGCGCCACACCCCGGACCCAGCCCGTCGGGCCGTCGGGATGCCCGGGATCTCCCCTCCCCAAGACGGTGCCTGAGACGTGGGTGCCATGCTCCGTAGCCGCATTGGGATCACGAGGGTCGGGAGGAGTCTCCATCGGATCGCCGTCATCATCGACGAAATCGTACCCTCCCTTATATGCGTCCCGCAGGCTGGGATGGCGGTAGTCTACCCCGGTATCAATGACCCCTACTTTAATGCCGGTTCCATTGATTCCCTGGTCCCAATAGGTTTGGGCGCCGATGAAGGGGGCGCTTTCATCCATATTGGGGGTAATGCTCTTTAATGGAGCGGCGAACACCTTGTGATTGGGATAGATGGCCTTAACTCCGGGCAAAGAGAGGAGTCTTTCCACCTGATTGGCGGGAATGGAAAGGGAAAATCCGTTAAAGACCTCCTTGTACGATCTCCGAATACCTGCCTTTAGTTTCTTGACGGCGGCGGAGAATTCCGTCTGTTCCCTTTCCAACTGCGCTTTTCCTGCGGCGAAGGACTTCAACGGATCTTTCTCCGCTTTTGTTCTCTGGACCGCCAACGGTTCACTCTTCAATTCTACGATGACGGTTATTTTCTCTCCGCTCGTGGAAGCCGGAACATAGTTGAACGGTTTTACGCCCTCATTCGCCGTGGGGGAGAGGGCTTCCCTCTTTTCCGCATGAAACGGAGAAGGGGAGGTTATCCCTTCCTTCTTTGCCGACCATTTCCGATCATGGTGATAGACGGAAGGCCTTTTCCCGGCCGGAATTTGCAATGAATCGACGGGAATCTTGGCGTTAATTCCCCTTTTCCCTCCCTGGTCCACCCTTTCCCGGGCATTCGAAATCCCCAGCGGAAGGATGAGAAGGAAGATGAGAAAAAGGAGAAACGCTCTTTTTGCCACTTTGCTCTTCAATCCACTTCCCTCCTTGATAGACGATGAATGGATGCCCCATCAACAAAAAGTCCCTCTTTTATTTCCCCTCTCAATCCTCCCTTTTTGAAAATCGACCGACATCACGCAAATCTCATCCTGCTGCAGAAAGCCCTGCTGAAACCGTGGATCTTCGCCGATGTCCTTTCTATCTCTATGTCTCGCTGCGCAAAACATGCTAAAAAGTTGGGACAAAACTCAAAAAAAATTACAATTCCCATGGTTATAGACCTTGCGGAAGGTCCATAAGATTAGCTATGGATCAACCCGCTTGACAGGTTGCTTTTCACCTGTGAGCAGGTGGATCCGGGTGGGTTAAAGTTGATAAGAAAAAGGAGGAGAAATGGCTTGAAGAGGAAGAGCTGGAAGAGGAGTTTATCTCTTCTGCTTACGGCGATACTCGTCTTTTCCCTGTGGATGCCGGTGATGGCCGCCGAAGCGGCGAGTCCGGCGTCTGTCAAGGCAGAGCGAGGGGCCGTAACGGCAGTCGAGGCTCCGGCCAAGGTAAGCGAGGAGGTTGTCTCGCAGTTCAAGGAAGATACCTATGTAACCTATCTCGTGAAATGGAAAGAGCAGACGGATGTGGGGAAAGTCTCCCAGGAGGCTTACCAAAAGGCGGTTTCCGCCAAAGCGACTCCCCATGCCCAAAAGATGGCGATGAGGAATGCCGTCGTGAGTGCCTTGCGGGAGACGGCCATCCGGACCCAGGCCGAGGTTTTAAAATATCTCAATCTCATGAAAAAAGAGGGGAAAGTAAAAGAGTTTAAGAATTTCTTCATCGTAAACGGTTTGGCCGTCACCAGCACCAAGGAGGTGATGGAGGAACTGGCCAAGAGAAAGGATATCGAACGGATTGATCTTAACCATGAGATTGCTCCACCTGAGGTGGAAAAAGGGAAAGAGGTAAAGGGAGTCTCCCCGAATCAGGTCGAATGGAACGTGGATAAGATCGGGGCGCCGGCCGTTTGGCAGATGGGCATCGACGGGACGGGAATTGTGGTGGCCAACCTGGATACGGGAGTCGATTACACCCATCCCGCCCTGGCCCGGAAATGGCGGGGATTGGAGACGGGTCCCGCGTTGAGCTGGTACGATGCTCATAGCCATAGCCCATTGCCGCGGGATGATCACGGACACGGGACCCATACCATGGGAACCATGGTGGGTTCGGAGGAGGATGGATCGAATCAGGTGGGAGTGGCACCCGGGGCAAAATGGATTGCGGTTCGCATCTTTAACCCCTCCACCACCGATGCCATCATCCTGGATGGGGCGCAATGGCTCCTCGCCCCGGTGGATGAGGAGGGGAATCTCCATCCGGAGTTGGCTCCCGATGTGGTGAACAATTCCTGGGGTGGGGGGCCCGGAATGGATGAATGGTTCCGCCCCATGGTGGAGGCCTGGAGAGCGGCCCAGATCTTCCCCGAGTTCTCGGCGGGAAATGATGGGCCCGGAGATGGGACGATCGCCAATCCGGCCAATTACCCGGAATCCTTTGCCACCGGCGCGACAGATATCCAAGATCACTTAGCCTCTTTCTCCTCCAGAGGTCCTTCTCCTTATGGGGAGATGAAGCCGGAAGTCTCTGCCCCTGGGGTCAATGTCCGCTCTTCCGTCCCGGGAGGAGGCTATGAAGGGGGCTGGAGCGGCACTTCGATGGCGGGCCCCCATGCGACGGCGACTGCGGCTCTCTTGCTCTCCGCCGATCCTTCTCTCACGGTGGATCAATTGGAATACATCCTAAAGAGTACGGCGACGCCGCTGACGGACTCCCAGTATCCGAATAGCCCCAACAACGGCTATGGATCGGGATTGGTCAATGCCTTGGATGCAGTGGGTTCCGTGGTAAGCGGCCTTGGGACCATCGCCGGGCGGGTGACGGTGTCCGGAGATGATTTTGATGCGCCCGTCATGGAACACACTCCGGTTACCCATGCGTTTACGGGCTTCGATATTCCCCTCACCGTCCATGCCGCCGATAACGTGGGAGTGGTGCGGGTGGAAGGCTTCGCCCGGAAGGTGGGGGAGACATATTGGACCTATATTCCCTTTACCCGTACCTCAGGCGATGCGAAAGACGGAATCTATGCGGGGACCATCCCCTATACCCTGGTCACGACGGCGGGTGTGGAATATTATCTCCGCATTAACGACTACGGCAACAACGGCTTCGATAGTGAAACGTATCGGGTAGAAGTCTCCAACGGGGTAACCCCGGGATATTTTCAGGATTTTGAGAATGACGCGGCAGGATTTGAAATGGGCGGTGAAAACAGCACATGGCAATGGGGTGTACCCACCGGTGGACCGGGTGCGGCCTACTCCGGAGAGAAATTGGTCGCCACCAATCTGTCCGGCAATTATGCCAATAACTCCAATTCCTATCTCCTCATGCCACCCATCGATTTGACCGGAAGCGGAACAGGGGTAAGCCTAAGCTTTAAACACTGGTATAGTTTGGAGAATAACTACGATTACGGCGTCGTCTTTATCGCCTCCCCGGAGAGCGGTTATGAGTTCCAACCCGTGTTGGAATTTACGGGAGATAGCAATGGGTGGAGGAACCAGATCATCGATCTATCCCCCTATGCCGGAGAGAGGGTTTATCTCCTCTTCAACCTCTTCAGCGACGGTTCGGTGACGCGGCCCGGCTGGTACATCGATGACATTGCCGTCCATGAACCGGATCGGACGGCCCCCGGTGCTCCCGCCGATCTGACGGCGACGACAGGGCCTACAGGAAATGTGAGTCTGACCTGGAGGCCCGTTTCCGATGCGGACTTGAAGGAATATCACGTCTATCGTTCCACCACCTCGGGGAGCGGATATGAACAGATCGCGACGGCAACCGATCCTTCCTATACTGACGGCGGCGTGGTGGCGTCACAAACCTATTATTACGTGGTGACCGCTGTCGATTATAGCGGGAACGAGAGCGGATATTCCAATGAAGCCTCCGTCACTACGCCCGGCATCCAAGTGATCTACAGCGACGGTTTTGAAGGGGCCGACGATAACGGCTGGACCCACTCCGGGACGAATGATGAGTGGCAGCGGGGAACGCCGACCTCAGGTCCGGGAAGCGCTTATACCGGGGAGAAGGTGTGGGCGACGGATCTTACCGGCAATTACGAAAATGGTACGAATGCCTTCCTCTATTCTCCTGTCATCAACCTCTCAGGTGTGACGAATGCTTCTCTCTCCCTCATGCACTGGTATGAGGTGGAACGAAACTACGATAAGCTCTTTGTAGAGATCACCACCGACGGGGGAGCCACCTGGACGGAGTTGGCCCGTTTTTCCGATGCGGAGGCAGGGAAGACATGGACCAACCTCATCCTTGATTTAACCCCTTATGTCGGAGGAAATGTTCAGTTCCGTTTTCATATCACCTCCGATTCATCGGTGGTTAAAGCGGGATGGTACCTGGACGATTTCAAGGTTTTAACCGTCTCGGCTCCGAGTTCCGTCGCGCCTCCCAAAGAGGAGAAAGGAGAAGCGGTTAAGAAAAAGACCGAGTACGGCAAACCCGCCTTCTCCTTAACCCGTACGGAACCGGTAAAGAGCTCTCCTCCGAAGGCGGAGGGAGAAAAGGGCGTGACCAGTCTCCCGGCGGGGGCCGTCGTTACGGTTCTGGAGACGGGACGATCGGCCCATACCGATCCGGCCACCGGACGCTACAGCCTCACCCATGTGGCAGGGGACTACACCTTGCGGGCGGAAAGCTATGGTTATTATCCTGCGGAGCAATCGGTCACGGTTGCCGATGGCGGAACGACGACAGCCAATTTCCAACTGCAGCCCATTCCCCACGGATGGATCAGCGGCCGGATCACCGATGAGCGGACCGGTGAAGCTATTGCCGGCGCCACGGTGTTGGTGAAGGAAGACGCCCACGTCACTCCCGCGGTTACCGATGAGACGGGACGCTACACCCTGGAGGTGATGGAGGGGAGCTATACCCTCTCCGTTTCTGCCGCAGATTACTACGGCAAAGAGCAAAGCGTAACGGTAACAGGGGGAGAGACGCTCCCTGTGGATATGGCTCTGAAGCCTTTTGTCGGCGTTCCGGGGGAATTGGGTTATGACGATGGAACGGCGGAAAATGCCCGGGCTTTCTACGACGCAGGGAACGGTTGGGCGGTTCGCATGACTCCGCCGGGAGGGGCGGCGATGGTAACGGGAGGGCTCTTCCGCTTCTGGGATACGGAGTGGCCGGTACCCGGAGGGACCGATTTCCAATATGCCATCTATGATGCCTCCGGTCCGGATGGAGCTCCCGGGCGCCTGATCGCCGGACCCTTCCAAGCGACGGCCAAGCGGGACGGAACCTGGACCGAAGTCACGTTACCCACTCCCGTGATGATTCAAGGCGATTTCTACATGACCTATATTCAGACAGCGCCTTACCCGAATTCTCCCGGCCTTTCTACCGATGAGGACGGCGAAAATGCAGGCCGGAGCTGGCAACTGGTGGGAGGCGGGTGGAGTCTATCTCCTGCAGATGAAGGAAACTATATGATCCGGGCCAAGATCGTAAACGAGGTAACCGTGCCCATCATCACCAGCCCCGAAGATCACTCATACACCCATCAGCCTGAAATCACCGTAACAGGTGCAACGGCCAAAGGGGAGGGCATCTCGGTCCAGCTCTTTAACGGAGAGGAATTGGCCGGAACCGCCCCGGCGACCGAAGGGGTCTTTACTCTGCCCATCACCCTCCACGAAGGAGAAAACCGCCTCACCGCAGTGGCCGTGGTGAATGGGAAGAACACCGATCCCTCCCAACCTGTGGTGGTCACGCTGGATCGGGAAGCGCCCCTCTTGACCGTTTCCACACCCGCCGATGGAACCGTGACCGATAAAGAGGTGGTTTATGTTACAGGGCAGAGCAGCGACGATCACCTTGAAGGAGTTTACGTGAATGGAACGAAAGCCAACCTGCGCACCAACGGTACTTTTACGGTACGCATCCTGGTGGATGAGGGGGAAAATACGATTACCGTTCGTGCGGTTGACTTGGCAGGAAATGAGACCATCGTGACGAGGACGGTGGTGGTCGATCTCCAGATTCCGGAGATTACAAATGTTGAACCGTCCCAGGATGTGCATATCGCCGCAGGAGATCCGGTCCATGTCTCCTTTGACAGTGAGCCGGGACTCCACGCTTCTTTCCGCATCGAGCTGCCTCTCGCTCCGTCGGGCCGCAATGAGATCTCCATGACCGAAACCTCCCCCGGCCATTATGAGGGAAGCTACACCACCCCGGACAACTTGAACGTGGAAGGGGCCGTGATCGTCGTCAAGGCGGTTGATGCGGCTGGGAATGTGGTGGAAGCGGAAGCGACGGGGAAACTTTATGTGACCGCCGGAGGCGGTGGGGATGAACCGGAGAATCAGGCTCCCATCGCCGTCATCCGGGCGATCAGCTCCACGAAGCAGAATAAACCCACCACCTTTGACGCCTCCCAGTCGCGGGATGTAGACGGGACGATCGTAAGCTACTCCTGGGACTTCGGGGATGGTGGGACCGCCGGCGGGGCCAACGTCTCCCACCGCTTCACCGCGCCCGGCACCTACACGGTCACCTTAACGGTAACCGATAACGATGGAGCGACCGACACCGTCACCCACATCATCGAAGTTCATTAGTCCGCATCGATTTTTTCCGAGTGAACGGATTTTCCACACCCCCCGATGGGAGGACGCTAAAGAATGAGAAAAAAGGCTGCCCAAGGTTCGCTTTTTGCGAACCTCCGGGCAGCCCCCGTTTTTCCCCATTCGCCGATCGCCTGGGAAAGATGAGCCTATTCCATCATTTCCTTTGCATTGCAAAAAACTCTCACTCTCTTTTGAAAATGGACCTGTCCTCTCTTATGACCTTCCAATGATGGCGATGATCTCTTCCCCTTTTTTCACGTTCCCACTTTTCTCGATTTGGACCGATTCATTCTCCTTCAGGTTCGTCAAGATGACGGGAGTAATGATCGAAGGGGCATTCTTTTTCACATATTCCAAATCCACCTTTAATAACGGCTGTCCTTTTTTCACCTTATCTCCTTCCGCCACCAAGGGTTCAAATCCCTGTCCATTTAATTTGACGGTATCAATGCCGACATGAATCAAAATTTCCCGCCCCTCTTTTGATACAATGCCAATCGCATGTTTCGTGGGGAAAAACGTTGCAATTTCCCCGTCTACCGGAGAAACGACGATTTCTTCCGTGGGCATAATCGCAAAGCCATCCCCCATCAATTTCTGGGAAAAAACTTGGTCCGGCACTTCAGAGAGGGGAAGCACCTCGCCTGTGATGGGCGCGGCAATCGCTTCCTCCCCTGCTTCTCTATCGTTTTTTTCCCGAGAATCCGTTTCGTTTTCTTCCCCTTTTCCCGGGGAGGGGGTGCGTCCTTCCATAATTTGTTTCATTTGACCTTTTAAAATGTCCGATTTCGGACCGAAAATGGCCTGTACGTTGTTTCCCACTTCAAGCACTCCTGCGGCCCCCAAGGTTTTTAAGCGCTCCTTATCCACCCGGTTGATGTCGTTCACGGAGACCCGCAGGCGGGTAATGCACGCATCGAGATGAGCGATATTCTCTTTGCCGCCGAATGCTGCCAATACTTGATGGGGAAGATCGCCGGCCCCCTCCATTATGGTTGTTTTCTCTTCCGTATTCTTTTCACGTCCCGGCGTCGCCAAGTCCCATTTGCGAATCGCAAAACGGAACCCAAAGTAGTAAATGGCCGAAAACACCAAGCCCACCGGGATGACCAGCCACCATGGGGTGCGATTCGGCAACACGCCAAACAACAAGAAATCGATGACGCCGCCGGAAAAGGTCATTCCGATCTTAACGTTTAAAATGTGCATCATCATAAACGACAGACCGGCAAAAATCGTGTGAATCGCAAACAGCACCGGGGCTACGAATAAAAAGGAGAATTCGATGGGTTCCGTAATCCCCGTTAAGAACGAGGTTAATGCGGCGGAGCCCATAATCCCGGCAACCAGTTTTTTATTTTCCGGCCGTGCCTCATGATAAATCGCTAGCGCCGCCGCCGGAAGTCCGAACATCATGAAGGGGAATTTTCCCGTCATAAATGTACCTGCGGTTAATGCAACGCCATCTTTTAATTGGGCGAAAAAGATTTTTTGGTCGCCGTGGACAATCTCTCCCGTTTTGCTGATATACTCACCAAATTCATACCAGAACGGTGCATAAAAGATATGGTGTAAACCGAAGGGAATGAGTGCACGCTCAATGACGCCGAAAACAAAAGCAGCCAATGTTTTGTTGGCGTCAATCATGTTATGGGAGAAAAGGTTTAAGCCTTGTTGGACGGGAGGCCACAAAAAGGTCATTGCAATCCCTAAAATGACGGCGGAGGCGGCGGTGACGATGGGAACGAAGCGCTTTCCGGCGAAGAAGCCTAAATATTGAGGAAGCTCAATGTTGTAATACTTGTTGTACATATAAGCAGCCAATATTCCCACAATAATGCCGCCGAAGACTCCAGTTTGCAAAGTAGGAATCCCTAAGACGTTTGCAAAGGCCGGGTTTGCACCGACACTTTCAGGGGTAACCCCCAAAATAACGCTCATCGTAATGTTCATGATCAGATAGCCGATGATGGCGGCAAGGCCGGCAACTCCTTCCCCCCCTGCTAAACCGATCGCTACTCCGACCGCAAAAAGCAAAGAAAGGTTGGAGAAGACAATTCCCCCAGCTTGCTCCATAACCTTCATAATGAGGACCACCCACTCCGCTTTCAGCGCCGGAAGTTTGTCGGTTAACGCCGTGTTTTGCAAGGCATTCCCGATGGCTAGCAAAATACCGGCCGCCGGTAAAATCGCCACGGGAAGCATTAAAGCTTTCCCCACTTTCTGTAATGTACCAAATGCTCTTTTCATCATGACGAACCTCCGTTTTGTATTTTTTTTGGATTACTTATGCATACACTGCGAAGTTTAAGGGCAGAGCGCCGAATAATGTAAGCATTTGCAAAGGAGGAAAGCGTTATAACACAAAAAGGCATGAATAAAGAACAAACAAAATAGAGCGCTTCCAAAAGGGGCATTTGAGCCTCTCGCACCTATTTTGCCTTCTTTACTCATGCCTGATCTACTCAGTAACACGTAAAACGAAGACTGCATTTATTCAGTTTTCTCTGCAAGCCTTTGCAAATGCATGGTCAAAAAGACCGTTTCGGCCTCATCAACGGGTGCCTGCAATGCCTGTTGCATCACTTTGACGAGCTTCCATGCGAGATTATAACATATTGGGTACTCTTCTTTCAAGATATTCGACATTTTTTTCGGTTCCGTCATCCGTTCCCCTTTTTTGATGCGTTCGATGGCATATCGCAGATGGCGGATGAATCGCAAATAATGAACGCTTTCCCGGTCAATGGAGATGCCAAGCTGTTCTTCCACGATTTCAGTAAGCTTTGCGATTAACTGGGAATGCCGATTTACATCGGAGAGGCTCTGTTGGGAAATACCGCTGTGGATGTGTAAAGCGATAAAGCCGGCTTCTCCTTCGGGCAATTTCACATGCAGTTTTTCATTTAGCATTTTGACCGTTTCCAGGGCGATCTCATATTCCAGCGGATACAAGCTTTTGGTTTCGAGTAAGAAGGGGTTTTTTAATTCAAGGCCTTGTTCTATCCTTTTGACGGTGAAGGAAATATGGTCGGTCAGAGCGACGTGGATATGTTCATTGAGCGGTGCCTTGACTCGCTTTTGAATCAGTTGTAAAACCTCGTTCATAAGACCGATAAATTCCTCATCAAGCTCGGGGAGGAGTCTTTTGTATTGTTCCTTTTCCCGTTCACTTTTTAAAATGAACCATTTTTCGACTGCGCTATGCTCGATTTGGTCCCCTTTATTCTTGCCGAATCCGATCCCTTTCCCTAATAAGACGACTTCCTCGTACTCAGGGTGGGAGGCAATTAAAACATTGTTATTGAGTACCTTTTCCACGCGAAAGGACTTTTCCACGAAGTCCAGCTCCCTTGGCTTATATTATCCCCTTGTTCATCTTACGAAAGGAATTTCTCTTCGTCAACGGCTCTGCTCCAATCTTGATTAAAACCCTATTGATTTTTATCCGACTTTCGTGTATATTGGAAAAAACGACGGTACAGAACACAAAGGCGATGAGGAGAAAAAGTAGAATCTGGCCATTTTTTACAGAGAGCTTCGGTTGGTGAAAAGAAGCAAAAATGCGGATTCGAACATGGTCTCTAAGCTCCGTGCTGAACGTGCTCTTATTCATAAGGGCATTAGTAGGTTCCGGCGAGGTTGGCACTCGTTACAAAGGCCGCAGTATAAGAGTTCAAACCGGTTTTTGAGCTCCGTACTGGCTGAGGCTGCTTTGCGCGAGCGGGCAGCGAAGTAAGGTGGTACCACGTAAGTCAACCACGTCCTTATCGAGATGATAAGAACGTGGTTTTTTATTTTAGCGAAAGGGGGGATTTCATGCAGCCGTGTATCCCTTTACGAGGAAGAGAGGGGAGCATGCCACAGGTAGATTATGAACCGCGGACCAGGGAGAAGAGAGTAAGAAGGCTATTGGTTTTGCAGACGGATTTCGGAACCAGCGACGGCGCCGTTTGTGCCATGTACGGTGTGGCCAATTTGGTGGACCCGTCCATACGGATTTTCGATTTAACCCATGATATTCCTCAATTTAACATTTGGGAAGCTTCGTATCGCCTTTATCAAACGATTTCTTACTGGCCGCAGGGGACCGTCTTTGTTTCCGTCGTGGATCCTGGGGTCGGTTCGGATCGCCGAAGCATAGCGGTTCGGACGGAAAGCCATCATTTTATCATCACGCCGGATAACGGAACGCTTACCCATATAAAGAGATGCATCGGGATTAAAGAAGCGCGCATCCTCGATGAGATGGCTAATCGGCTGCCGCATTCCGGGGAATCCTATACCTTTCATGGCCGGGATATCTACGCCTATACAGGGGCCAGACTCGCCTCGCGCCAGATTTCCTTCGCCCAATTGGGGCCGGAAGCGGAGATTCGTTCCATTGTGGAGCTGCCTGTGTCGGAAGCCTGCATAAAAGAAGGATATGTGATCGGAACGATCGACATCCTGGATATTCGGTTCGGCAACCTCTGGACCAACATCCATCGCCATCTTCTCCGGAAAGCGGGGATAGAATATGGGGATCGGTTGGAAGTGGTGATTCATCACGATTTTCGCGAAGTATTTAAAAATACGATGAAGTTTAGCCGTACATTTGCCGATACAAAGATCGGGGAACCGCTGGTTTATGTCAATTCGCTGGACCATCTGGGCGTAGCCATCAATCAGGGCTCTTTCGCTGAGGCAAACCGCATCGGAACGGGCAGGAATTGGCGAATTTCCATTCGGAAGGTCTCTCATTTATAAATTCTTATGTATAAAATGATGAAAAAAGGAGATGAATTGGTTTGCGGCAAGAAAAATTGTCTATTCAAACGATTGTTGCCATCGGAATTGGCGCCGCGGTATTTGTGATTTTAGGAAGGTTCGTATCCATCCCTACCGGAATTCCCAATACCACCATTGAAACCTCCTATGCTTTTCTCGCTTTAATGGCGGTCATCTTTGGCCCCGTCGCGGGGGGATTGATCGGCTTGATCGGACATGCTCTTAAGGATCTCATCATGTACGGTTCTCCGTGGTGGAGTTGGGTGGTTGTATCCGCGTTGGTAGGATTGCTCATTGGTTTGTTATCTAAGCGGATTAATATTCAAGAGGGAGAGTTTGGCGGGAAGCAGATCATCTCGTTCAATCTCTTTCAGGTGATTTCCCAGGCCGTCGGATGGTTTCTCGTCGCCCCGACCCTGGATATTCTCATCTATGCGGAACCGGCGAATAAGGTATATGTGCAGGGAATCGTGGCCGGCATTTCCAATATGGTGACCGTCGGTGTCATCGGAACGCTTTTGCTCATCGCCTATGCCAAAACCCGCCATAAGAGCGGAAGTCTTGATAAAGAGTAGCCTTAAACGGCGACCTCCTTGCGCCGTTTAGGTCCGGAGAAAAGCAGAATCCGCATAACCTCTTTGTCCGGGGGATTTCCTCCGGTTTTTTTCTGAACCGATCAGAACACCATCGGCGCTTAATCACCGGAATCGCAGATGGCATATCAGATGAGGATCATGAACTCGGTCCATGAGGAAGTGGCTCATCCGTACGGCCATCGATCAATTTAATCGTGTATTGGATGGAGAAACCGATGAGAAAACCCGTCATTCAATTCGAAAACTTCGGCTTTAAATATCGCAGCCAGGCGAAACCCACCCTGTATGATATAAATCTCACCGTCTACGAAGGGGAGAAAGTTCTGATCGTAGGCCCTTCCGGATCGGGAAAGAGCACGCTGGCCCATTGCATTAACGGATTGGTCCCCTCTTCATACAAGGGGGATGTAACCGGAAGCTTGAAGATCATGGGCAAGGAGGCGAGGGAAGAGGGGATTTTCTCCCTTTCCAAAATGGTCGGCACCGTTTTGCAAGATCCGGACGGGCAATTTATCGGACTGACCGTGGGGGAAGATATTGCCTTTACCTTGGAAAACGAATGCGTGCCTCAAGGGAAGATGAGGGAACGCGTTGAGGAAGTTTCCAAGATGGTAGATATGGAGAAGCATCTTCAATCATCCGTTCATCAGCTCTCCGGAGGGCAAAAACAGAGGGTAGCCCTTGCCGGAGTTATGGTCGATCGCGTCCAAATCCTCCTCTTCGACGAGCCTTTGGCCAATCTGGATCCCGCCACGGGGAAGCGGGCCATCGCCCTCATTGATCGCATCCAAAAGGAGACCAACACCACGGTGGTGATCATCGAACATCGGTTAGAGGATGTGCTGCACGGGAATGTGGATCGCATTATTGTGATGTATGACGGCCGCATCGTGAGCGATACAACCCCAGATCAACTGCTTTCTTCTTCGATATTAGAAGAATATGGCATCATGGAACCTCTCTATGTGAAAGCGATAAAATATGCCGGATGCCGGGTAACCCCCGAGATGCACCCGGCCCATCTCGATTCCATGGATCTAAGCGGCGCGAAAGAGAAACTGATACGGTGGTATGAATCAACCCATCCCCCCATCGTATCGCCTAAAGAAACGCCGGCCTTGGAATTACAAGAGATTCATTTTGGCTATACTCCCGATCGCCGGATCATCCATGGGATCTCCTTTGCGATAGGAAAAGGAGAGATGGTAAGCATCGTCGGGAAAAACGGAGCCGGGAAATCGACGCTTACGAAACTGATCTGCGGATTTGAAACGCCGAATTCCGGGAGAATTCTCGTGAACGGAGAGGATATAACGGGGGATACCATCAAGGAACGCGCTTTAAAAATCGGATTGGTGATGCAAAATCCGAACCAAATGATCTCAAAGCATAGGATTTTCGATGAAGTGGCTTTGGGGCTTCTGGTCAGAGGTTGTCCCAAAGAGGAAATTAACGAACGGGTTGAAAAAACCTTAAAAATCTGCGGCCTTTACCCTTTCCGTAACTGGCCTATCTCGGCGCTCAGTTTCGGGCAAAAAAAGCGGGTTACGATTGCCTCCATCCTGGTGCTGGAGCCGGAGATCCTGATCCTCGACGAACCTACGGCGGGACAGGATTTCCGACGTTATACGGAGATCATGGAATTCCTGACGGAGTTAAACCGCCAAGGGGTTACGATTCTCATGATTACCCATGATATGCATCTCATGCTCGAATATACTCCCCGTGCCATCGTAATCGCCGATGGGGAAAAAATCGCCGACGATACCGCCGTTCATGTTCTCACCGACCCTGATGTGATTCGGCGGGCCAACTTGAAACAGACCTCCCTGTTTGAACTGGCGGAGCGGGCCGGTATCGGGGATGCGAAGGGGTTTGTGCAGCGTTTTATTGCCTACGACAAGGAGATGAGACAGGGATGGCGGTAGAGATGTTATCCTATATCGAGAGAAATTCCCCGATCCATCGGCTGACCGGGGTGACGAAACTGCTCTCGTTTATCCTATGGTCCACGGCGGCCATGCTCACGTATGATACCAGAATCTTATTCTTTTTGCTCATGGCGAGCATCGCTGTTTTTGCCGTTTCAAAGGTAAAATGGAGGGAAATCTCCTTTGTTTTGATCTTTATTCTGATCTTTCTTTTGCTGAACGATGTCGCCATCTATCTCTTTTCACCCCAGGAAGGGGTTAAGATCTACGGAACGAGGCACGTCTTGTTTAACCTTCCCGGAGATTATGACCTCACCCTGGAGCAGCTCTTTTACCAGTTGAACATCACCATCAAATACTTAACCGTCATTCCCGCCGCCCTTCTTTTTATCGTTACGACCCATCCCAGTGAATTCGCCTCGTCGCTCAACCGAATCGGAGTAAGTTATCGGATCGCTTATTCCGTCGCTCTCGCTCTTCGTTATATCCCCGACATTCAGCGGGATTACCGGAATATCGCCCTTTCCCAGCAGGCCCGGGGGATCGATTTGTCTCGAAAGGAAAAGTTGACCAAACGAATAAAAAATGCGCTTTCCATCATTATCCCGCTTATCTTTTCCAGCCTGGATCGGATTGAGGTGATTAGCAATGCGATGGAGCTTCGCGGATTTGGAAAAAAGAAGGAGAGGACCTGGTATAGCGCCCGCCCCTTCACGAAAGGGGATTATATCGCTTTGGGTTTAGTAACCGCCTTTTTCATTCTTTCTCTGATCATCACATTTCACGACGGCACACGTTTTTATAATCCTTTTTTGAAACCGTAGCGCTTCCGCTTTGAATCATACTTCAAAGTCACCCCTCCCGATTTCTCTTCCCCTGTTTTAATCTATTGGGGGATCGATGAACTGTGGTTGATATTATGGCGCATCCTTTCCCGTGAGCCTGGAGAGAAGGACGCCGAGCAGTTCAATGTCCCTCTCCGAAAGGAGCGTTATCTTTTCGATGAGAGAGAGGATCGCCTCTTGGCGGTGCTTGTCGTCCTCCGTCATATAGTGGCTTGAACGGCAAAAAATTTGCCACTTGTCGTGAAAAAAAATAAGCCGATCGTTTTTCTCATAGACCTGTTCATTTTCCGGCAACGTCCCCCTTAGGATCCAATCGGAAGAGACGTGAAACGCCTTGGAGATGTTGAGCAAGATGGCCCCACCGGGGATGCTTTTCCCATTTTCGATATTTGAAATCGTTGCCGACGTGGCATGAATCCGTTGGGCAAATTCCTCCATGGATAATCCTGCTCCGGTCCGTAATTTCCTCACTCGTTCACCGATCTGTTTTTTTAATTCCTTCTCTCTTTCCTTCACGATCCGTTCCTCCATGGTCCAAAATGTAAGGGGAAAATCGAGCAGATCTGGACACTAAATAAAATTAGTGTTAGAATTTATGTATAAATAAAACTAATAAAAGAATCGACGCGATATGCCAATACTCATTATATCAAGAATCAATTCGATCGTCATTTCGGGGAGGAGTTGGCTCATGTCTAAAAAGCAGAAGCCAATCACACCGCTGGGCTGGTTAATTATTAAGAGATTGGCAGAAAGAAAGATGACGAGGAAAGAATTTTGCCTTAAGGAGAACATCCCGGAGAGCCGCCTGTCCAATTTAATCACAGGGCTTAGACCGGCGTTGAAGTATCGGAAAAAGGTGATGGATGCCCTCGGGATTAAGGAAGAAGAGATTACGGCCCACGAGGAGAGGAAACTGTGAAAGAAATCGGGCATTGGATTCCGATCCACTCGGAGTGGGTCATTCACTGGGAAACGCGATGGAAAGTACTTCGCATTACATAGGAGAGAGGGGAGGCATCATGAGGGAGCTATCGGATGAGAGCTTAATAGAGGTTTATCGAAAAGCGGTTCAATATCATCTGGACAAGGAATTTATCGATTTGATCCTGGAGGAAATGATGCGGAGGAAACTCTATCTTCCAAAGGAACAGAATAGCATGGCGTCTCCGGATCCATCGTCCGAAGGGGAACCTGACAGGCTCTCTTAAATTCTCTGATTTTTTTGCAGTTAATGATTTCCTCGCTGGTGGGACACAAACGATAAGATCACCCTGGCAAAAAACAAAGGCTGCCTGGAGATTCCGTGAGGAACCTCCGGGCAGCCTTTCTTTTTGGGAAGAATTATTTTCCCACCGTTTTGTTATATTCCTGGATCTTGGCCGTGATCTCCTGCGCAGCCTGATCCAAGGCATCTTTAGGTGATTTTTGGCCGTTTAAGGCTTCTTCTATGGCTCGTTCCGTAATCTGTCTTGCTTCCGGGAAAACACCCATGAGGGCTCCCTGTGTAGCCCGGTTCAGCTTCGTAGCATGGAGTTGATCCACGGCAGTCTGGAATTGAGGGAACTTCCGCATATTCTCCTTCAGGATCGGTTCATCATAGGCCGCTTTGGTGATGGGGAAATATCCCGTGTTAATATGCCACTGGGCTTGTTGAGCGGGAGAGACGAGGAACTTAATAAATTCCCAGGCGGCTTTCTGCTCTTCTTCCGGCCGATTGTTCAAGATATAGAGGCTGGCTCCTCCTACGATAACGCCTCCATCCTTTGCGTCTTGGGGTCGAGGGAGGAAGGCGGTACCTACTTCAAACTTATTTCCCACCGCATCGACGATCCCTCGGAGAGAGGCGGTGGAATCCAGGGTCATGGCCACTTGTCCCCCTACGAAGGCCGCCTTCGTGTCATTGGTCTTCCTTCCCAGGTTTAGCATCACCTTATCATCCACCATCTTCTTCCACCATTCCAGGGTTTTTACCCCTGCATCGCTGTTTACTAAGGATTTTGTCGCCATTCCATCCCGCCCGTTTCCATGATCAACCAGTTCCGCTCCCTGATTGGCGAAGAATTGCTCCATAAACCAACCGTAGATGGCAAAAGAGGCGCCGTATTTTCCATCCTTGGTTAACGCCTTGGCCGCCTGAGCTACCTCTTCATAGGTTCGGGGCGGTTTATCCGGATCAAGTCCGGCCGCTTTAAACATATCCTTGTTGTAGTAGAGGATGGGATTGGAGGTGTTGAAGGGCATAGAATTTAATTGGCCATCGATGGTGTAATAGCCCAGAATGTTTTCTTCCAGCCGGGAGAGGTCAAAGTGATCGGCATCCACAAACGTCTGGATGGGGGTAATCGCCTTGGAGTCGATCATAAACCGGCTGCCGATCTCATAGACCTGCATGAGGGTAGGGCCTGAATTACTTCCCAAGGAAGCTTTCAGCTTATTGAGCGCTTCGTCATAGGTACCCTGGAAGACCGCCTCCACTTGGATATCGGCGTGGGAGGCGTTAAAATCGCTCACGATCTGGTCGACGGCTTTTCCCAGTTCGCCGCCCATGGCGTGCCACCAAATCACCTTTATCGGTTTTTTCTCCGACATTCCGGAGTTCTGGGTGTTCTGGCTGTTGGCAGGCTCCGTTCCGCCGTCATTTTGGGTACCCGTCTGGGCAGGGGCTTGTCCGCAGCCGCTTAAGAGCAGAACGAAGAAGCTTAACAAAATAAGAAGAGAGCGCATTTTGCCAAAAGACCGATTCATGGGGTGGATTCCTCCTTCGCTTTCGAATGGGATTTATATGAACCTGCCGGATGGCAGGAGAATACCCGCAAAGGGTCTTGTCGCCTCTATCCCTTCAGGGCTCCGGCGGATAAACCTTGGATCAGTTGTTTTAGGCCAAAGAGGAGAACGAAAAGGCTTGGGAGGAGGACGATGGTAATTCCGGCCAGTACCAGATTCCATGCGGTAGACTCCTGCCACTGGAGCATGCCGACGCCGATCTGGACGGTGCGCATCGTCTCACTGTTGGTGATCAGAAGGGGCCACAGGTACATGTTCCATGTGGTGAGAAAGGCGTAGACACCCAGCGTGGCTAGGGCAGGCCTTGCGATGGGGAGCACGATGCCGGCATAGATGCGCAAATGGCCTGCTCCGTCGATCTTGGCCGCTTCGATGAGATCCTTCGGCAATTGCAGGAAGGACTGACGGAGGAGGAAGGTGCCGAAGGCGCTGGCGAGGAATGGGACGGTTAGCCCCTGGTAGCTGTCCAACCACCCCCAGGATTTGATGGTCAGATAATTGGGGATGACGGCCACCTCCCATGGGATCATCATGGTGGAGAGGAAGAGGGAGAAGAGTAAATTTCGACCCTTAAACGGAATAAAGGCAAAGGCATAGGCGGCAAGGCTTGATGTGAGAAGTTGTCCAACGGTAACGATCAGGGAAACGGCGGTGCTATTGAGGAGAAACCGGACGAGCGGAGCCGTCTCCAACGACTCCTTAAAATTAGCGAGATAAAGGTGACTGGGGAGGAGTTTGGGCGGATAAAGCCCCGATTCTTCCGGCGTCATAAGGGAGGTGGAAAAGGTGAAGAAGAGGGGATAAAGCAGAAAGAGACCGGCTACCATGAGGAAGAGATAAAGGAGGAGATGTTTGATACCTCTCATTGATAATGCACCTTCCTTTCCAAGAAGAGAAATTGAATCGCGGTAAGGAGCAAAACGAGGAGGAAAAGGAAGATGGCTTCCGCACTGCCGATGCCAAACCGATAGTTGATAAAAGCATCCTGATAAAGGCGGTAAACCAAGACATTGGTCGCCTCGGCGGGTCCACCCTGGGTGAGGAGATGAATCTGGCCAAAGGTTTGCAACGCGCTGATGGAGGAAACGATGACGAGGAAGAAGAGATTCGGCGTAAGAAGGGGAAAAGTGATGCGGAAGAAGCTTCGAACAAGTCCCGCCCCGTCGATCTTAGCACTCTCGTATACCTCTTCCGGGATGGACTGCATTCCACTTAAAAGAATGAGATAAGCGAAGCCGAAATTAAGCCAAATGGTCATCAGGGAAACGGAGGGCAAGGCCCAACGGGGATCGGATAGCCAGAAGATGGGGGATAAACCCAACCAACTGAGAAAATAGTTCAGCATCCCCATGCTGGGATGAAAGAGAAGCAGCCAGATGATGGAGGCTGTCCCTACCGACAAAGCGAGGGGAAGGGAGAAGATGAATTGAAAGACTCGCCTCCCTTTGATCTTCTGATGGGTGAGATAAGCGATCGGCAAGGCGAGGAGAATGGTGGTTGGGACGGTATAAAGGGCGAATAACCCTGTGGTTTTAAGACTTTGGAAGAAATGGGGATCGGTGAAGAGGGCTACGTAGTTTCCCATCCCCACATACTCGACGATCCTGCCCTGGGGATCCGTGAGGTAGAGGCTCATATAAATGGAACGGAGGAGGGGAAAGAAGAGAAAGAGGGCAAAAAGGGTCAGGGATGGCATGAGAAAGAGATATGCCCATCCATTCTCTTTCAGATGATTTATGGAATAGGTACGGGTGATCCGAGAGGTTTCTTCTTCGACGTTCAAACCGGTCTCGATGGAAAATTCGGATTCTTGCCGACCATGAAAAGACATGGATCCGCCTCCCTTCGATCTGTGCCTTACCATTGTATCAAGGGAGTGTGGATTCTTTGTAATGTTAGGGTAAAGGTTTCGTAAAGAAGCTCCTCAAATAGGTTGGGACCTGTAACGAGAAAAAACATTCCCCCGGCATTTGTCGTATAAGAAAATACGTTTCCTCCCCCCACGATAGGTTACCGATAGGTCATACATAAAATGTAATATAATATAACAGTCAGCGTAATAAATAAGAAAAAAATCACAAAAACTTACGGAAAAATATGAAAGTCATTAGGATTCTTTTTTCATAATGGTATATAATTTAACCGAACAACTCAATATAAGCCGCTCATCCTTTAGGATTCATTTGATTACCACTGAAAAGAGAGAAATGAAAGGGGTGTATGTTAGGAAATATGACAAGAAAGAAAGGAGAGGATCAGGAGAATGAATGAAAATTCTTGTTCCATGGTGGAAGGAACGGGAGCGCATGGAAAATCGACCTTAAACCTGCCGGAAGAAGTCGTTAACCGAGTCAAAAGGCATCCTTGTTACAGTGAAGAAGCTCATCATTTTTTTGCCCGTTTGCATGTGGCGGTCGCGCCGGCTTGCAATATTCAGTGCAAATACTGTAACCGGAAGTATGACTGTGTGAATGAAAGCAGGCCAGGCGTTACCAGCGAGGTTCTTACACCGGAGGAGGCGGTGGAGAAAGTATTGGCGGTGGGCACCGTGATAAAGCAAACCAGCGTCGTCGGCATCGCAGGTCCGGGAGATCCTTTGGCCAACCCGAAGCGAACCTTTAAAACCTTTTCCCTTTTGCGGGAAAAAGCGCCGGATATGAAATTATGTTTGAGCACAAACGGTCTGGCTTTACCGGATTACATCGATGCGATAAAGGAGTTGGGGATTGATCATGTCACCATTACCATAAATGCCGTAGATCCTGAGATCGGGAAACATATATACAGGTATGTGGTATGGAAAGGAAAAAAGCTGACCGGATACGATGCGGCGGCGGTATTGCTGGAACGGCAACTTACCGGATTGGAAAAACTGGTGGAAAACGATATTCTTGTCAAGGTTAATTCGGTGCTGATTCCAGGCATCAATGATGCGCATATGAAAGAAGTGTCCCAAATCATACGGAAGAAAGGGGCGTTTTTACACAATATTATGCCCCTGATCATCGCCGACGGTTCAGATTTTGAAAGGGAAGGACGAAGGCCCGCCTTGATGGAGGATGTGGCATTGGCGCAACAAAGCTGCGAACGAGAAAGCCGCTTGATGAGGCACTGCCGTCAATGCAGGGCCGATGCGGTGGGGTTATTGGGAGAAGAACGGAGTGAAGAGTTTACAAAAGAAAAAGTCCGTCAGCTATCGGCAACCTATGATGTTTCTTCCCGCCAAGCTTTACATGCCGAGCTGGATGAACGGATTGAAAAAATGAAAGAAGCCCGTAAAAAAGCGGCGCGACTCATGGAACTGAGGGCAAGAGCCGATTTTATCCCCTTTAACGTAGCGGTCGCAACAAAAGGGGATGGAAAAGTAAACCAACATTTTGGGCAAGCCAAAGAATTTCAAATCTTCGAGGTCTCCAGGAAAGGCTTAAAATTTATAACGGTTCGGCGAGTTTCCTCTTACTGCTCCGGAAAGGAAACATGCGGCGATCATATCGAACGGATGGGTGAGATTGCCGGGATGCTCGGGGATTGTCGGTATCTTTTATGCAAGCGCATCGGAACGGAACCGATGAATCGTCTCCGAGAATACGGCATCGAATCGGTGATGGCCAATGGCTCGATTGATGATGAACTTCTTCGTCTTGCGGAACGGCAATATCCCGTCCAAAACCAGGTTTAAGCCTTTAGTGCGACGATAATTTTTTAAAAAATCAGTCCATTCGTCCCGGATCATTCTATTTTATCGAAGGAAGATGAGGAAAGGATGAAAATTTATTTTTGCGATACCACTCTTCGAGATGGGGAACAAGCGGCTGGGGTTTCTTTTTATCCGGAAGAGCGCATAGCCCTAGCCAAAGCGCTTGACCGGGCCGGCTTGGATCTGATCGAGGTTGGGATCCCGGCGATGGGAGAGGCGGAACAGGAGAATATCGCCGCCATCCTCTCCCTCCCCATGCAGGCGAAGCGAAGCACATGGAATCGGGCGCGCCGGGAGGATATCGATGCTTCGCTTAAGTGTGGAGCTCAAATCGTTCACATCGCTTTGCCCGTTTCCGATCGAATGCTTCGCTGGAAATTGGGGACGGATTACCGCGGGGCAAAACTCCGCTTACTTGAAGTTATCGACTATGCGAGGGGAAGAGGGCTGGAAGTATCGGTGGGGTTTGAGGATGCGTCCAGGGCGAAACCTTCCTTTTTAAGGGAACTGGCCGAAGCGATTGAACCGTTCGGAGTGATGCGGATCCGTTTTGCGGACACGGTGGGAATCCTTACCCCGTGGGATACGGAGCTATTAATCGGGCATTTGCGGAAATCAACATCGATCCCCATCGAATTTCACGGACATAACGATTTTGGTTTGGCGGTGGCCAATTCCCTGGCGGCTGTGCGCAAGGGAGCCGATTGGGTAAGTACGACCGTTTTAGGGCTCGGTGAACGGACGGGAAACGCTCCGATGGAGGTTGTAGCCCTTGCGGTAAAGCGATTGCTTGACTTTGATGTGGAACTTCGCTTCGATTCCTTTCAGCCCTTAGCCGAGATGGTTGCCACAATGTCCGGAAGAGCCATTCCTGAACAAGCGCCCGTCGTTGGGTCCCATGCTTTTACCCACGAGTCCGGAATTCATGTGGATGGTTTATTGAAATCGAGCGATATGTACGAGTCTTATCCTCCGGATGTGGTGGGGCGAAAGCGCATTTTCTTATACGGAAAACATTCCGGAAGAAATGGTGTGCGAAAAGTTTTAGAAAATGCCGGTGAGACGCCAACGCCGGAAGCGGTGGAACTTCTTCTTGAGGAAGTTCGAAAATTTTCAAGAGAATGTAAACAATCGTTAGAAGCGCGCCAAATCCTTGATCTCTATTACCGGGAGGTACGACCCAAAATTTCCTTTCAGACGATCGGTCAGACAAGTTGATCGGGCGATTGGAAAGGGAAGGGGGAAAAATGAACGGGGAGGTGGCTCTATTGGAAGTCGGGTTGTTTAGTGCAAGGGGGCTTTTGACAAGAATTATATCCGCCATCCTGGAAGAGGACGGTCATCACTTATACTCCAGCCGTTACTGGTCGATTTTTGAGAAAGGGGCAAAAAATCATTTTTTTGACCTTTTACTTTACGATTGCCCCGGCCAATGTCCGTTTTCAAAAAAACGGTGTCTTATTCTTGCCGATATGCTGAGAACACCTTGTGTCGTCATCAGTCCCGACCCCGACCATCTCAAAAACGATTTGAGGTGGTCAAGCGATTTTGCCGTCTTGCAAGATCCATTTTATCCAGTAGAACTCCTCCAAATCATCCGGGAAATGGTAAACCGGTATGATCCGATTCAAAAAAACAGGCCGGCACCTTTTCGTGAACATCATCGAAAACAACTGGTTATTGCAGATGAAAAGATGATTGAACTATCACCCGTCATATTTCTTGACACAATTGCGGAAGTGTTGATTCACGAAGGGCTTCGGTTACAGCTTTCATCGAGGGAATACCGGTTGTTGGAAACCTTGCTTCGCAACGAGGGAAAAGTGGTTGATTATGATACGCTTTTAACCGCCATCTGGGGTGATGAAGACAAAGGAAGTTTCGATAATTTGTACACCGTCGTTCGCTCTTTGCGAAAAAAACTCGGGGACAAAGGAGATCCGGACGATATCATCCAGAATAAATATGGCCGGGGGTATGTGTTGAAGCGGCGGGAAGTGAAAGAAAATGAAAAATGTTATGGAACGACTCAATCCTTACAAATAGAGAAAAAAGCAAAAAAAGGGAATTCTTATTAAAACGGCGGTTTCATGTAAGGATATTTAACATACAACGTGGTATGGTTATGGCAGGCCGGTGCTGTTGTAAGCTGCCGATGAAAAATGATCAAGAAGGGAGAAAAAGAGATGCGACAAATCGCTTTTTATGGAAAAGGCGGAATTGGAAAGTCAACCACGTCCCAGAATACGTTGGCTCAACTGGCAACAAGGTTCGGGCAAAGGATCATGATCGTCGGGTGTGACCCCAAAGCGGATTCAACGCGGCTGATTTTAAACACCAAGGCCCAGAAGACGGTTTTGCACCTGGCGGCCGAAAGGGGTTCCGTCGAAGATCTGGAGTTGGAAGATGTGCTGGCGACCGGCTTTGGCGGAATTAAGTGTGTGGAATCAGGGGGGCCTGAACCAGGCGTGGGTTGCGCAGGAAGAGGAATCATTACCTCAATCAATTTCCTGGAGGATAACGGGGCATACGAAGATTTGGATTTCGTCTCCTATGACGTATTGGGAGATGTGGTTTGCGGCGGTTTTGCCATGCCGATCCGGGAGAATAAAGCACAGGAAATCTATATTGTCGTCTCCGGTGAAATGATGGCGATGTATGCGGCGAATAATATTGCCCGGGGAATATTAAAGTACGCCTATAGCGGCGGCGTCCGCCTCGGCGGATTAATCTGCAACAGCCGCAATGTGGACCGGGAGGCGGACCTGATTACCGAATTGGCTAAACGATTAAATACCCAAATGATTCACTTCCTCCCCCGGAACAATATCGTTCAACATGCGGAACTGAGAAAAATGACGGTAGCCCAATATGCTCCGGAGCATCCCATGGCGAAAGAATATGAAACGTTGGCAAAGAAAATTCTTGAAAACGATCGGTTAACCATTCCGACCCCGATTAGCATGGATGAATTGGAAGATCTCCTCATGGAGTACGGAGTCATTGAAGACGAAGAGACGCAAATCAAGAAGTTGGAGGCGGCCGAGGCGGCTGAAACCAATTCATTATATCTTGGAATCAAGGGATAAATCTACCATCACGGAGGTGGGGCACATGGCTGAGGTTGGGGGACAGAACGTGATCGAGGAATTGTTGGAAGCCTATCCCGAAAAAGCGCGAAAAGAACGGAAGAAACATTTTGAAATCAATGATATTGAAAAGATTTCCACCGGGAAGTGCTCCATCAAATCAAACGTAAAATCCCGTCCCGGTGTCATGACGGTTCGCGGATGCGCCTACGCCGGTTCTAAAGGGGTGGTGTGGGGACCGATTAAGGATATGGTTCATATCAGTCACGGGCCGGTTGGCTGCGGCCAGTACAGCTGGGGTACCCGCCGGAACTACAGCAATGGAGTCCTAGGTGTCAATAATTTTGTGGCCATGCAGGTGACCAGCGACTTCCAGGAACGGGACATCGTATTCGGCGGAGACAAGAAACTGGAAAAAGTATGCCGGGAAATTAAGGAAATGTTTCCCCTTGCGAAGGGGATCACCATTCAATCCGAATGTCCCATCGGGTTGATCGGGGATGATATTGAAGCCGTGGCGAAAAAGATGACGAAGGAATTGGGCATACCGGTCGTTCCCGTTCGATGCGAAGGCTTTCGGGGTGTGAGCCAGTCCCTGGGCCATCACATTGCCAACGATTCGATTCGGGACCATGTTTTGGGGACCCGGGATCTAAATGAACCGGGCCCGTACGACGTGGCGATCATCGGGGATTACAATATCGGTGGGGATGCCTGGGCGGCCAGAATTTTGCTCGAAGAAATGGGCCTTCGGGTGATTGCCCAATGGTCGGGGGATGGAACCCTCAATGAATTGGCCATCACCCACAAGGCGAAGCTAAACCTGATCCACTGTTATCGTTCTATGAACTACATCGCACGACACATGGAAGAGAAATACGGCATCCCTTGGATGGAGTATAATTTCTTCGGCCCCACGAAAACGATTGAAAGCCTGCGCAAGATAGCGGCCTTCTTTGATGATCAGATTCAGGAACAAGCGGAACGGGTGATCGCGAAATATAAGCCGGAGATGGATGCGGTCATTGAAAAATATCGCCCGCGGCTTGAGGGGAAAAAAGTGATGCTATTGGTTGGCGGCTTGCGTCCACGCCATACGGTGGGCGCCTATGAAGATCTGGGGATGGAAGTGGTGGGAACCGGATACGAGTTTGCCCATAAGGATGACTATGAGCGCACGTATAAGGAACTGAAAGAGGGTGCGGTGATTTACGACGATCCCTCCGAATACGATCTGGAATACCTGGCCAAAGCGCTCGGGGTAGACTTGGTGGGTTCGGGCATTAAGGAGAAATATGTGTTTCAAAAAATGGGGCTTCCTTTCAGACAGATGCATTCCTGGGATTATAGTGGCCCCTACCATGGCTTTGACGGGTTTAAAGTTTTTGCCCGGGATATGGATATCGCCATGAATAGCCCGGTGTGGAATCTCATGCAAGTTCCATTTTAAGGGAGGTGAGGAGTTATGGCCAAAAACGTGGAGATCAAAGACCATAACACGTTATTCCAATCGGAAGAGTATATGAAATCGGCGGAAAAGAAGATGGAGTTTGAGGCCCCTTGCTCCCTGGAAGAAGTGGAAGATACGGCGGCCTATTTAAAAACGGAAGAATATAAAGAAAAAAATTTTGCCCGGGAAGCTCTTACCATTAATCCGGCGAAAGCCTGCCAGCCCCTCGGCGCGGTTTTGGCCGCCTTGGGTTTTGAAAAAACGTTGCCTTTTGTCCACGGCTCACAAGGATGTGTGGCTTATTTCCGGAGCCATTTTGCCAGGCATTTTAAAGAACCGGTGCCGACGGTATCCACCTCGATGACCGAAGATGCGGCTGTCTTTGGCGGACTTCGCAACTTGATCGAAGGATTGGAAAACGCCGTTTCCTTGTATAAACCGGATATGGTGGCCGTGAGCACCACTTGCATGGCGGAGGTGATCGGAGATGACCTGCAGGCATTTATTGAAACGGCCAGGAACGAGGGGGCGATTAGCAAATCCTTCCCCGTGCCCTTTGCCAATACGCCCAGTTTCGTCGGCTCCCACATTGTCGGCTACGACAGCATGATGAAGTCGATTCTAAGTTATCTGAACGGGCGGGAGGGCGATGGGGAGAAGATGGCGGCTGAGGCGGCGGAAAAGATTAACGTTATCCCCGGATTTGAACCGTATACGGGCAACATCAGGGAGGCAAAACGGATCCTTGACCTGATGGATGTTCGCTACACCATTCTGGGAGATCATAGCGATATGCTCGATTCGCCGGCAAACGGAGAGTATCGGACCTATTACGGCGGAACGAAGCTTTCAGACGCGGCTTATGCCTCAAGGGGAAAAGGAACGATCGCATTGCAAAAGTATTCCACGAGGAAAACGGCGAAATATATCGAAGAAAATTGGGGCCATCCGTTCATTGCCGGTCCGATTCCCATCGGCATTCGAAACACCGATGCGCTCCTCATGCGAATCAGCGAATTAACCGGCAAACCGATTCCCCAATCGCTAAAAGATGAAAGGGGACGTGTGGTGGACGCGATGACCGATTCCCATCCATATCTTCAAGGGAAACGAGTGGCGATGGCCGGCGATCCGGACCTCTTGTTGGGGCTCATCTCGTTGTCCCTGGAGTTGGGAATTGAACCGGTTCATATCCTTTGTACCAATGGCGATAAGGAATTTGAAGAAGAGGCACAGCGATTGCTTGCAGAAAGCCCCTACGGTTTGGATGGAAAGGTTTATGTGGGGAAAGACTTATGGCACTTAAGATCTCTGTTACTCACGGACCCCGTTGATTTTGCCATCGGCAGCACCTTTTTAAAATTCGCGGCAAAAGATGCGAATATTCCATTGGTTCGTGTCGGCTTCCCCATTTTTGACCGCCATCATATGCACCGCTATCCGATTATCGGATACCAGGGAACATTAAACCTCTTATCCTTAATGGTCAATATGGTTTTGGAGCGTTTGGACGAGGAGGCACCGGGTCATAGCTTTGATGTGGTCCGTTAATCTTTATCAAAGGGGGGAGGAACGTGAGGCGTCAAGTGTTAGAAGCGCTGGAAGAGCCGGCTTGTGAGCATAGTACAAACGAGAATCTTAAAGTTTGTGCGAGACCTAAGCCGGGCCAAGCCTCAGGAGGCTGTTCATTTGATGGGGCGCAAATCGCGCTTCTCCCCATCGCCGATGCGGCTCATCTGGTCCATGGACCTTTGGGATGCAGCGGAAACAGTTGGGAAGGAAGAGGCAGCCTGTCGTCAGGCCCTCACCTTTACCAATATGGACTTACGACCGATCTGAAAGAATCGGAAATTATCTTCGGCGGTGAAAAAAAATTACGGGAAGCGATTGGGGAAATCATGGAGCGTTTTTCACCTCCCGCCGTATTTGTTTATTCGACCTGTGTTACCGCATTAATTGGAGACGATTTAGAGGCGATCTGCCGGGAAGAAACGAGGAAATGGGGCGTTCCGGTCATTCCGGTAAACAGCCCGGGATTTGTGGGAAGCAAAAATTTGGGGACGCGTCTTGCCGGAGAAACACTCTTCCAATATGTTATCGGTACCTCCGATCCTCCGGAAACGACTCCCTACGACATCAATTTAATAGGAGAATACAATATTGCCGGAGAGATGTGGGAGATAAAGGAATTGTTGGACAAGGTGGGGATCCGAATCTTATCGCGAATTACAGGAGACGGGCGGTTTCAGGAAATCCGGTGGGCGCATCATGCCAAGGTAAACATGGTGGTTTGTAGCCGGGCATTGATCAATTTAGCCCGCAAAATGGAGGAACATTACCAGATCCCCTATTTTGAAGGTTCCTTCTACGGGGCGGGAGAAACCGGATCTTCCTTGCGGAAAATCGCCGGTTTGCTGAAAGACCGGGAATTGGAACGGCGAGTAGAGGAGCTGATTCAAGAGGAAGAGAAAAAGTTGCATCGTGACCTGCTTCAGTATCGCCCGGTCTTAAAGGGGAAAAAGGTCGTTTTGTATACGGGAGGAGTAAAAAGCTGGTCCGTCATCAGCGCTTTACAGGAGCTGGGGATGGAAGTGGTGGCGGTGGGAACGAACAAAAGCACCCAAGAGGATATTGCCCGCATTAAAGAGAGGGTAGGAGCCGATACGGAGCTGATCGATGAGGGGGGATCCGGCAGCATTTTAAAAGCCGTTCGATCCAAAAAAGCAGATATGATGATCGCAGGAGGGCGCAACATGTATGTGGCGCTAAAGGAAAAGATCCCTTTTTTGGAGATTAATCAAGAGCGCCACACCGCTTATGCGGGCTATACAGGGTTAAAAAGGTTGGCGAAACATATCGCCCATACCCTTTCCCACCCCGTATGGCAATTGGCCCATAAAAAAGCGCCGTGGTGTGAGGGGTGGGCTGATGACCGTTAAAATAAAGAAAAAATCCGTATCGGTCAATCCGTTAAAAGTAAGCCAACCGTTGGGAGGTTCCCTAGCCCTGCAAGGGTTTTATCGTTCCATTCCCATCCTCCACGGTTCACAGGGATGCGCTTCATTTGCCAAGACGCTTTTAACCCGGCATTACCGGGAGACGATCGCCATGCAAACCACAGCGCTGCAAGAGATGAACGTGATCTTCGGGGCCGGAAAATCATTGTTTGAGGCGTTGGATACCATCATTCATAAACTTAAACCCGATCTTATCGGGGTTCTCAGTACCGGTTTAACCGAAGTGGCCGGCGATGATCTGGTCGGAAACATTAACGAGTACATCAAAGAGAGAAACATGGAACAACCTTTCATCATTCCCGTAAGTCTCCCCGATTACCAAGGGTCGCTGGAATCGGGTTATGCAAAAACGGTGGAGGCGATCGTTGGGCGCCTTTTGGAATCAAAGGATCAATGGCCGACGGAGATCGTGCGGGGGCGAGTCAATCTATTGCCTGCCTCCCACTTGACGCCGGGAGATGTGATGGAAATCAAAGAAATTATCCGAGCGTTCGGATTGGAGGTGATTTCCATCCCCGATTTATCCACTTCCTTATCGGGACATCTCATCACCGGTTTTTCTCCCCTTAGCCGTGGAGGAATTCCCCTCGATGCTCTTCCTAAAATGATTACGGCCGAACGAACCCTTGTGATCGGAGCCAGCATGGAGAAGGTGGCGAAAAAAATCGAAGAAGCCGCAGAGATCCCATATCATGTTTTTCCCAGCCTGACCGGGCTGGAAGCAAGTGATCGGTTTTTCACCTTCCTTCAATCCGTGACAGGTCATGAGATCCCCTTGAAGTATGTATGGCAACGTGAAAATCTGCTGGACAGCATGCTTGATGCCCATTTTTACTTTGCAGGCAAGTCGGCGGTGGTCGCCCTGGAACCGGACCTCCTTTATTCGGTCATCACTTGGCTGCATGAGATGGGAGTGGATTTGAAAGGAATCGTGACAACGGAATCTTCTCCGGTGCTTATGCAATTGGATGAAGAAATTTGGGTGGGGGATTTGGGAGATCTTGAAGAATGGGCCGACGGGGTTGACCTTTGGATAAGCAATTCCCATGGAAAACGAGGGGCCAAACGCAAAGGAGCGGTCTTTATGCCTTTGGGATTTCCGATTTTTGACCGGATTGGGGCTTCGTTATTTACCGGCATAGGTTACCGGGGCACGACGGAGCTGGTGATTCAGGTAGGCAATCTACTGATGGAGAAAGAGGAGGTATAATCTCCCATGAAAGTGGCGTTTGCGACCGAAGATGGATCCTTAGTCAACAGCCATTTTGGTCAGTGTAACACCTTTATCATCTATGAAGTGACCCTGGACGGTTACAGACTGGACGGGGTAAGGGAAATCATGGGAAAAAAAGAGGAAGAGGGGGATGAATATGGTCGCCTTGATCGACGGATTGATGCCATTGAAGATTGCACGCTGTTATTTATCACTCAAATCGGCCCGTCCGCCGCGGCAAGAGTGACCCGCAAAAAGATTATGCCGATTAAGGTGGAAGAGGGGACCCCCATCCTCCAACAATTGGATCGCTTATTGGTCATGCTGCATACAAAACCTCCTCTCTGGCTGGCTAAGGCATTAAAGCACCAAAAAGGAGAGGAAGAGAGTTGACGGGTGAAGAGAGAACCACAGCACATTCTCCCGCATTTCGGGAATCCCTTGTACAAGTGATCGATGCTTATGACACCCTGTCCGTCTTTCGGAAATGGACGGAAGAAGAAAAGATTAAAAAATGGTTTCTATCACCGGAAGAAGAAAAGAAAAAGACGGAATCCTGCGGGCTGACCAACGAAAAAATAGAAAGGCAAATCGGCCTTTTCTTTCAGGCCGTCGCATTGGCGATTGAAAAACGCTCGGGGAAAATGACAAGCAGTATGATTGAAATCGATCATGAAGGGATGGGGCGGGCCATCGTCTATTCCGGTCGGACCATTTTGATCAACCAAGGATTGCGCGGCATAAAGCAGTTTATGTTTACTCATGTTGAAGACCTGATGAATAAGGGGGCCAGGTTTGTAGAAAAAGGGCTTTCCCAGTTGGAGAAACCCGGCATTTAAATGGGGTGGAAAAATGGGGGGAAGAGAAGTGGATAAGGCCGGACCGGATGGAACCGTGGATCCCCACGAACGTTATCGAAGGCAGATCAAACTGATCGGAGAGAAGGGCCAGGAAAAATTAAAAAATTCAACGGTCTTTATTGCCGGAATCGGCGGACTGGGAGGAACGGCGGCGATTTATTTAGCCGCCGCCGGAATCGGCAAATTGATCATAGCCCATGAAGGAACGGTGTCCCTGCCCGATTTAAACCGACAAATTCTAATGGACAGCAGGAGAATCGGAGAGGAAAGAGTTGCGTTGGCCGTGGAAAACCTTCGTCGCATCAATCCAAATGTGATCATCGAAGCACACCCCGAACGGATTCGCTATGAACGGGCAAAGGCATGGGTTGAATCGTCCGATATTGTCGTCGATGCCCGCTATGATTTTTTGGAACGGTACGCGTTGAACAAGGCGTGCATAGATTGGAACAAGCCGATGGTGGAAGCGGCCATGTATGGGTTTGAAGTATCCATCACGACGATATGGCCGGGAAAGACCGCATGTCTTAACTGCATTTATCCGGAGCAATCGTATTCATGGGAGCCCTACGGTTTTCCGGTATTGGGAGCTACGTCGGGGATCGCCGGGGCTTATGCGGCGATTGAGGTGATAAAGGTAATCACCGGAATCGGGAAGCCTTATTTTAATCAAATGCACCGTTTTGACACGTTACATTTTCATTCGTATACGGTTTCGTTCAAACGGAACGAACGGTGCTCACATTGCGGTGAACAGGAGGGCGAATCTTATGAATCGGTCTATGAACGATTTGCACGACGCTGAGGATTTCTTTCATTTCTACCGGCTCACCTATGATCCAAAGGTTTTGTCCATCGCCAGGTTGCACATTCTTCAACGCTATAAACAGTATTTGGAACAAAATGATTTACACGAAGGGGACTCTACGGATCCCGAGATTTGGGGGAAAAAAAGATCCTTATTAAATCAAGCCTATCACGATTTTATCCGTTCAACCCCCTTGCAAGAAAAGGTTTTTCCCGTTTTTTACCGGAGGAGATCCTGCTTCATTTCCTTTTGCAGGATAGAGGGGGAACCCTAATTTGCTCGGGAAATTTGATCTTGAAGATATTGTAAGGACAACGAAAAAAATTCGTAATGACGGAACTTACCCCGGGATGGATCGGGGCGCGATCATCATCCGTGAAGGTGAAGTAGGAACCATTGTAGACTATGGATATTTCTTGCAGGATATATTGGTTTATACCGTTTTTTTTAACCGGGGACTCTTGGTCGGATGTTTGGAAAATGAACTGGAATTGGTTGAGAGGGGGAATCGGAAATAATTCCGGTATCCCCCTCTGCTCTTTCTCTTTTTCGTTATTTTTTTAATTCCTATTCCCTTCTTTTCTTCCCAACGGATAGAGATAGTAGAATAGGAGAGCGAGAAGAAGGGAGGCGATGGGGATTCCCGTCATCATGAGGCGGATGCCCGCCTCCACCGAGGCGGGCTGGGTGGCGGAATGTTGCACATAGCCGCTCCATTCTAGGACCGCCCCCATGACGATGGCTTGAAGGGAAATCCCCCAGCGGATGATAAACCCGTTCATGCCGAAATACATTCCTTCTCTCCGGGCTCCGCTTCGCTTCTCATCGTCGTCGATCACCTCGGCCAGGAGGACATCGAGGAGAATGATGATCCCCGCCAGACTGATCCCGATGGCGATGGCGGAAAGTGCCGCCGTGAGAAGAGTGGTGACGAATGCGAAAGGGATCAGGGAGAGGAGGAAGAGTAAGACCGCCGTCAGGATGGTCTTCCGCGGTCCCATCCTTTTTACGATGAAGCTCCAGAGGTAGACCATGGGAATGGCGGCGATGAAAATCGCTCCGGTCAGTATGGAATTCTCCGATTCTGGGATCTTCAGGACATATTTCCCATAAAAAGGAATAACCGCAGGGAGCAGAACAAAAGCGAATTGAACGAGAAAGCTGCCCACCACATAGGTCACAAAGGCTTTATTGACAAAGGTGTAGCGAAGCGCTTCCAAAAATGACGGAGAGGTGAACGAGAGATTGGGATTCTCTTTTGAACCGTAAAGGGAGAAAATGAAGCTGAGAAGAATAAGAAGTCCGAAAAGGATCCCCATCCGGCTCCAACCGATCGAAGTATAGAGGAGAGGAGGGATTGCAACCCCCAGAATCATGCCGATGAGGCCAAACATCTGCCGCCAAGCGGAGACGAATGACCGTTCGATCAACGTGGTAAACATTTCCGGAAAGAGGGAGGTCCAGTTGAGGACCACCACCACGAAGAAGATGTCGTAGAGGAGAACGGTGATCAGGAAGTACCAGAAGAGGTTCGCCCCTTGGAGAAGGGGAACCCAGATCATCGTAAAGGCGGCGGCGAGGGGAAGGATCCCCATGACGATATAGGGAAGGCGCCTGCCCCAGCGGGAATGGGTCCGATCGGAAATGTAGCCGAAGATGGGATTCATGAAGGCGTTAAAGATCCCATGGATAAACATGGCGAGGCCAATCCATCCGGGACGAACTCCTAAAACATCCACATAGAAAAAAACCGCATAGGTGGCAAAGGTTTGCGCCATTAAATTTATGGCAAAGTTTCCATTGCTGTAGGCCACCTTTTGGATCACGGTAAGAGATAGACCCGAATTCATCGCAGATTCCCCTCCCTACATTCTCTCCGCATCCACATTCATGTGGAGCATTTGCGGGGTTAATATTTTAAATCCTTCTCCATACGAGGCCCCTATCTTTCTTCCCCATTCGATTCCCTTTAGGGTTAGGTATTGTTGGACAAAGAGGAGTTCCTCCCCCTGGAATTGGCTTTGGTGAAGACTGATCGCCTTCATCTTACGGTCCCAATAGGAGCTGACATCTTCAATGTGGTTGGAGCGGGAAGAGGAGTAAAATGCGACATAACGGGGAACGTGGGGCATCACTCCTCTTCTGAGATGTTCGGGAAAAGCCAGGGGGAAAGCGGCGATGATCGCCGCGTAGGCGACCGCTTTTCCGGTATAAAGGTGATCAAAGTGAGCTTCATAGGGATTCCAAGGGTCCACGGTGAAGAGGAGATCGGGCCGCACCTCCCGTATGAGGCGAACCAGGGCCTCCCGGAGGGAAGGAGCATCATAGAGTTCGCCGTCCGGAAAACCGAGCCAATGGAAAACCGAGGCGCCGAGAAAACGGCCGCTCTCTTCATGTTCCCGGCGGCGGCAGGAGATGAGCTCCTCAGGAGTGATCTCCGGATCTAGCGTTCCCAGGCTACCATCGGTCACGGTGGCATAATGAACCTCCACCCCATGGGCTGCCAGTTTAGCGACGGTTGCTCCGGCTCCCACCTCGTTATCGTCCGGATGGGGTTGGATAAAAAGCACCTTTTTAAAGGAAGAGAGCGACAGGGATTGAAGCTCCTCCATTTGTTTTTGGATCATACCGGAATCCCCGTAGAGGGAAGGAGATGAATGTTCCACAGTTTGATGTTCCATCGGTGAACCCCTCTCGTTCATGAATGTAAAGTACAGGCTCCCTCCAACTCATTCAATCTCTCTAAAATTTTAATGATTGAAATATTTATTATCATAAGATTATACCAAAATTCATCTTGCTGCTTAATCAACTCATTGGCCATCATCTAGATCGTTACCGTTTTCGCGATAAGCTCACGGTACCAATAGAAACTCTCTTTGGGAATGCGCTTTAACGTGGCGTAGTCGATGTACAAAAGCCCGAAGCGCTTGCTGTACCCGTAAGCCCACTCGAAGTTGTCCATGAGGGACCAGACGCAATACCCGATCACCGGGATCCCCTGGGCGATGGCTTCGTCCACCTTTTCCAAATGGGATTTTAGGAATTGAATCCTTTTCCGATCCTCCACTCTTCCGTCAGGGGTGAGTAGATCGTCGTAGGCGGCGCCGTTTTCCGTAATCAGGATGGGAATGGATCCATATTGGGAGTGAACGTTCTTTAGAACCTCTAACAATCCTTGGGGATAAACTTCCCATCCCATCGCGGTCAACTCTCCCTGGGGAGGAAGGATTTCAAATCCCAGGGGCTGCGCTTCCGGAGCGTGGCGGACGATGTTTCTAAAGTAGTAATTGATGCCGAGAAAATCGATGGGTTGGTTGATCTTCTCCATATCCCCTTCTTTAATAAAGGAAAAATCGCTGTAAGAGGCCAGGATGGGGATAAGTTCGAGGGGATAGCTTCCTGTAAAGATCGGGTCGAGGAACCATCCGTTTTGCAACCGTTCGAACAGTAGGGCAATCTGCCGATCTTCATCTTTATCACTTGCCGGATACCCCTTTGTTAATACGTTGGTGATGCCGATCTTTCCATCGGGGAGGTGAAAGGTCCGGAATGCCTCCACCGCCTTGCTGTGGGAGAGGAGGAGATGGTGGGCGACCGTGAGGGCCGTGGGGAGATCTTGAATCCCCGGCGCATGTTCGCCTGTGAAGTGTCCCATAAAGGAGGCGACCCAAGGTTCGTTATGGGTGATCCAGTAAGGGACGAGATCGCCAAACCGCCGAAAGAGAAGATCGGCGTACTCCGCATACCGGTCGGTGGTATCCCGATTGGCCCATCCCCCTTTCTCCTGGAGGGCTTGTGGAAGATCCCAGTGATAAATGGTGAGAATCGGGGTGATCCCCCTATTGAGCAGGCCGTCGATGAGGCGGGCGTAGAAATCGAGCCCTTTTTCGTTGACTCTCCTCTTCCCTTCCGGTAAGACCCGGGACCATGAGACGGAAAAACGGTAGGCGGTAAGCCCCAGCTTTTCCATCCAGTCCAGATCTTCTTCATAGCGATGATAATGATCGCAGGCCACATCCCCATCATCCCCGTTTAACGTCTTCCTCGGAGTATGGGAGAAGATATCCCAGATGGAAGGCCCCCTCCCATCTTCAAAAGCAGCTCCTTCTACTTGGTAGGCAGCGGTGGCCGCTCCCCACAGGAAATCCTTTGGAAACGTCATGCATCTACCTCCTCCTGGGTTGGTATCTTCATTATATCGAAAATGGGGAAGGTTGGAAATAGTGATATGATCCCTAATGCGTTGCTCATGCGGGATTATCGCAGGCGCCCAACAGGATGGGGAAGCTTACACTAAGAGGAACTGTGATCAAAAAAGGATGTTAGGGGATGACGAGGCGGAAATGGTTCGCCTTCGGTACTGGGAAGGGGTTAACCCGTAACAACGCTTAAACAAACCAATGAAATAACTTAAATTGTTGAAACCGACATCGAGGGCGATATCCATGATTTTGCGATTCGTCTCTTTCAGTAGCGTGGCGGCTTGCTGCAGGCGGTATTGGTTAAGGTATTCGATGGGGCTCTTGGAAGTGATCTCTTTGAAAAAACGGCAAACATGTCCTTCGCTCATCGAGGCGATACCGGCTAAATCCCGCAAACGGATCGGTTCCCGGAAGTGGGTGTGGATATATTCAGCTACTTTTTTGAACCGTTCCATCTTCTGTTCGGCAGTAGATCGCCTTTCCGATCTCGTCGGCTTTCCGAGCAAAAATAACCGGTTCATCATGAGATAAAGAAGGCCTTTTGTGGCAAGTTCATGTGCCGACGATGAGTCTCCGTTCATTTTGTGAATTTCACGCAGCATGGAGAGCAGGTCCGCAGCCGGTGTAGTATCGGGAGTGATGTGAACGGGAACGGAATATTGCATACGGATCAATGGTTGAATGTATTTTTCCTGGATGATGTCGACGGTACCGCTAGTGAAAATCTTGGGATGAAAGACAATGGCCATAAAGGAGCAGGGCTCGCAATCCAGCGCGTAGCCGGAGTGGAGCAAGCCGGAATTGACGAAAATGGCTTCGCCGGCTTTAACTTCATAATCGATTCTATCGACGCGAAAGACCGCACGGCCCATGGTTAACAGGAGAAACTCAAATTCTTCGTGCCAGTGCAAATAAAGCAAGGGTTCCTCCGGAACGCAGGCAATCGAGTAGATGCTGACAGGATAAAGGGGCGTTCCGTGGGTTCGCTTTTCTTTCAACATCGCTCTATTCATTTTGTCCTCCCCGTTTCCATATCAATATTGTGATAAAAAAGAGCAAAATTGATAAAGAGATTAAGAAAATGGATGAATATCATTATATTATACGAAAATAAGATGCGAAATGGAGGAATCCTCGATGAAGTTTACCAACGGCTATTGGCTAGTGAAGGAAGGTATAGAGATTCAATATCCGATGGATCTTCGGGATGCTGAGATTAAGGGAAAAAAACTCATTGTTTATGCGGCAACCCGTAAAATCCGGCATAAGGGCGATACGTTAAACGGAGCGTTGCTGAGTGTGGAATTTAGTTCGCCCATGCCCGACGTGATCCGGGTTCGCTGGGCACATCATCTCGGCGGGCAACGGAAAGGTCCGGCATTTATTTTGCATGAATCTGCAGATACGCCGGTACAAATCGAGAATCGGGAAGAGAGGATCGTTCTTACAAGCGGCAATTTAAGCGTAAACCTCCGAAAGGGGGATGAGTGGGGAATCGATTTTTATTACGCCGGGAAACGAATGACGGGAACTGGAAATAGGGGGACGGCTTACATCACCACCCAGGAACGATCGGTCTATTTCCGTGAACAGCTGGATCTGGGCGTCGGGGAACATATTTACGGTTTGGGGGAAAGGTTCACGCCGTTTGTGAAAAATGGCCAATCGGTTGATATCTGGAATGAGGACGGTGGTACGAGCAGCGAACAAGCGTACAAAAACGTGCCCTTTTATTTAAGCAGCCGAGGTTACGGCGTGTTCGTCAACCACCCGGAGCGCGTTTCGTTCGAGGTGGCTTCAGAAAATGTCTCTAAAGTGCAATTTAGCATTCCCGGAGAAACGTTGGAATATTTTGTGATTGGCGGCGCAACTTTAAAGGATGTGTTGAAAAATTACACCGCGTTAACCGGACGACCGGCGTTACCTCCGGCTTGGTCCTTTGGATTGTGGTTAACCACTTCATTCACAACGGATTACGACGAGAATACGGTCAAACATTTTATTGAGGGAATGTTTGAGAGGGATATTCCCTTAAGGGTGTTCCATTTCGACTGTTTCTGGATGAGAGAGTATCAATGGAGCGATTTTGAATGGGACACTCGCGTTTTCCCGGATCCTGAGGGAATGATCCGGAGACTGAAAGAGAAAGGTCTTAAAATCAGCGTGTGGATCAACCCGTATATCGCCCAGAAGTCCCCTCTGTTCAAGGAGGGTATGGAAAACGGCTATCTGCTAAAGAAGCCGAACGGGGATGTATGGCAATGGGATATGTGGCAGGCCGGCATGGGAGTGGTCGATTTTACCAATCCGGCCGCCGTCAAATGGTATCAGGGCAAGCTGAGGCGTTTGCTGGACATGGGGGTTGACTGCTTCAAAACCGACTTTGGCGAGCGCATACCGACGGATGTCGTATATTACGACGGCTCAGACCCGAACAAAATGCACAACTTTTATACCTACTTATACAATAAGGCCGTTTTTGAACTGCTGGAAGAGAAAGTGGGCAAGAACGAAGCGTTGGTTTTTGCGCGCTCCGCGACGGCGGGAAGCCAGCAATTTCCGGTTCATTGGGGTGGCGATTCCTCATCCACCTATGAGTCCATGGCCGAGTCGCTGCGTGGGGGACTTTCCCTGGGTTTGTCCGGGTTTGGCTTCTGGAGCCATGATATCAGCGGATTTGAGAAGACGGCCACGCCCGATCTCTACAAACGCTGGGTGGCTTTCGGATTGCTCTCGAGCCACAGCCGACTCCATGGAAATGTTTCGTATCGAGTGCCGTGGCTGTTTGACGAGGAGGCGGTTGATGTCTTAAGGCATTTCACGAAATTAAAATACCGCCTGATGCCATATCTCTTTGCCATGGCCGTTGAAGCGGCGGAAAAGGGGATTCCGATGATGCGCGCCATGATGCTGGAATTTCCGGATGACCCTACTTGTGAGTATTTGGATCGTCAGTATATGTTGGGCGACGGACTGCTGGTGGCCCCCATCTTTCGGGAGGACGGCACGGTGAAATATTATGTTCCGGAAGGACGCTGGACCCATTTCCTGACTGGGGAAACCATCCAAGGGAGCGGTTGGAGGACTGAAAAGCACAATTACTTTAGCCTTCCGGTATTGGTAAGGCCAAATACGTTTTTGGCCATAGGAGCAGACGACCATCGCCCTGATTATGATTATGCCGATCAGGTTACCTTGAAGTTGTATGAGCTGGAGGATGGCAAGAAGGCAAAAGCAGTGGTATACGACGTAAAAGGAAATATCGAGCTCGAAGTGGCGGCCGAACGATCAGGCCAAACGATCGCCGTTGAAAGCCGGGGATCCGGGAAACCATGGAAAATGGTGTTGGCGGGCATCCCGCGTATCCAATCGGCAGAAGGGGTGAATTGGGAAAGCGATGGATTGAATATCGTCCTGCAACCTTTTACCCATCCGTCTAAATTCACCGTTACCGTATCATCGTGATCCTGGGCGTGAATAAAGGCTACTCCCTTTATATCGGTAGTAGCCTTTATTCGTTTTGCCGCCACATCCCCCATTTTCGTTCCGGGGACCAGGAAATTTATCCCTTTACGGGTTGAATTAACCTTTGACCGCTCCGGAAGCTACGCCTTTGACAATGTATTTCTGCAGGAAAATAAACGCAATGACGGAAGGCAAAATCGCCATGACCAGTGCGGTCATTGCATATTGCCAGTTGGTATTGTACTGGCCCACGAAAGTATAGATCGCCAGGGTTAATGTCTTGGTCTCCGCTGATCCGTTGACCATGATCAACGGAAGTAAGAAATCATTCCAGATCCACATGACATCAATCATGATGATGGTGGCGGTTCCACCAAGGATCAGGCGATTGACGAAATCGAAAAAGGCTCTCAAACATTGGTTGAAACCCTCTTCTAGGTTTGATATGATTTTTCTTATGATAAAAAATTGATAAAAGAAACAGGGCTCGAGAGAATTGGAAGGGAAGTGGCAGGATGCGAGAAATTAGTCGCGAAGAGGCGAAACGGGTGGCGGAGCTGGCTCGGCTTGCCTTAAGCGAAGAAGAAGCAGAGAAGATGGCCCGCACCTTAAACCAGATTCTCCGCTATGTGGAGAAGCTGAATGAGCTGGATACCGAGGAGGTTCCCCCAACCAGCCATGTGTTGGGAATTACCAATGTGATGAGGGCAGACGAGGTGCGTCCTTCCTGGCCCATCGAGGAAGTTTTAAAGAACGCCCCCGACAAAGAGGAGCGCCAATTTAAAGTCCCGGCGATCATGGGCGAGTAGGAGGAGGGAAGAGATGGCACTGTTCGATAAACGTCTGCAGGAGATTCAACAGGACCTACATAACGGGGAATATAAAGTGGCTGATCTGGTAGAAGAATCCCTTCGGAGGATCGAAGAGGTGGATGGAGAGATTCATGCCTTTCTCTCTGTGAATCGCCAGGTGATGGCGGAAACGGAGCGACTGCAGGAGCGCCTGGATAAAAAGGAAGAGAGGGGACTCCTTTTCGGTTTGCCTGCGGGGATAAAAGATAATATCGTAACGAAGGGGTTTAAAACCACCTGTGCCAGTCGCTTGCTGGAAAATTATGATCCCATCTATGACGCCACGGTTACCGTAAAGCTGAAACAGGCGGATGCCCTCATCCTAGGAAAACTAAATATGGATGAATTCGCCATGGGCTCTTCCACGGAAAACTCGGCCTTTCAAAAGACGAGGAATCCCTGGAATCTGGATTATGTTCCGGGGGGATCAAGCGGTGGGTCGGCGGCTGCGGTGGCGGCCGGGGAGGTTTATTTCGCCTTAGGCTCCGATACGGGAGGATCCATCCGTCAACCTGCCTCTTTTTGCGGAGTTGTGGGGCTTAAACCGACCTATGGGCTCGTCTCCCGCTTCGGCTTGGTCGCCTTCGCCTCCTCCTTGGACCAGATCGGTCCCTTGACGAAGAATGTGGAGGACGCCGCCTATGTCTTGCAGGTGATCGCAGGGCATGATCCCCAGGACTCCACTTCGGCCAAGGTGGAGATTCCCGATTATCTCAGCGCCTTGACCGGAGAGATTCGCGGGTTAAAAGTAGGGCTGCCGAAGGAATACTTGGGTGAAGGAATTGATCACGAAGTTCGACAGCGGGTTTACGAGGCGGTAAAGGTATTGGAAGGACTGGGGGCCGAGGTGATGGAGGTTCGCCTCCCCCATACCGAATATGCCGTTGCTACCTATTACATCCTGGCCTCCTCGGAAGCCTCTTCCAACCTGGCGCGCTTTGACGGGGTACGGTATGGAGTGAGGGTGGAAGGGGAGAATCTCATCGACATGTATAAAAAAACGCGGAGTGCGGGCTTCGGGGATGAAGTGAAACGGCGCATCATGCTGGGGACCTATTCTCTAAGTTCCGGTTATTATGATGCCTATTATCTAAAGGCTCAGAAGGTGCGGACACTCATCAAGCGGGACTTTGAGGAGGCTTTCCAAAAAGTAGACGTTATTGTAAGCCCCACCGCTCCCACCACTGCCTTCCCTATCGGGGAGAAGGTGGACGACCCCCTCACCATGTACTTAAACGATATTCTCACCATTCCGGTCAACCTGGCGGGTATTCCTGCCGTCAGCGTGCCGGCGGGATTTCATTCGAACGGTCTTCCGGTAGGCCTTCAAATCATGGGTAAGCCCTTTGCCGAAGCGACCATCCTAAACGCCGCTTATGCCTATGAACAGCATACCGACCATCACCTGAAACGTCCGGCTTTTGAAAGGGGGGTCAGATCATGAAATATGAAACCGTGATCGGACTGGAGGTTCATGTGGAACTTTCCACCGCTTCGAAAATCTTCTGCGGCTGTTCCACCGCCTTTGGGGCTCCCCCGAACCAGAATACCTGCCCGGTCTGCTTGGGGCATCCCGGTGTTCTCCCCGTTTTAAACCGGCAGGCCGTGGAGTTCGCCATGAAAGCGGCTTTGGCCTTACATTGCGAGATCGGCGAATATACCAAATTTGACCGGAAGAATTATTTTTACCCCGATCTTCCGAAGGCTTACCAGATCAGCCAATATGATCAGCCCATCGGGAAGAAAGGTTGGCTGGAAATTGAGGTAAACGGCGAGAAAAAGCGAATCGGCATTACCCGCCTTCATCTGGAAGAAGACGCCGGGAAATTGGTTCACCTGGAGGGAGAGGATGCTTCACTGGTCGACTTTAACCGGGTCGGCGTCCCCCTCATCGAAATCGTCTCCGAACCGGACCTTCGCTCTCCGGAGGAGGCCAGAGCCTACCTGGAGAAACTGAAGGCGATCATGCTCTATACGGAGGTCTCCGACGTTCGCATGGAGGAAGGCTCCCTTCGTTGTGACGCCAACATCTCCCTCCGCCCTTGGGGAGAGCAGGCTTTCGGTACCAAGACCGAGCTAAAGAATCTCAATTCCTTTAGCGCCGTCCAAAGGGCTCTCGAGTATGAAGTAAAGCGGCAGACCGAGATTTTGGAAAGAGGGGGGGTAATCCAACAGGAGACCCTCCGCTGGAATGAAGACAGGAAAGCCACCGTTACCATGCGCTCCAAAGAGGAAGCCCATGATTACCGCTATTTTCCTGACCCGGATTTGGTGGTACTTCATATCACCCGGGAATGGGTGGAAGAGGTGCGGGCAGGAATTCCGGAATTACCCGATGCCCGTAGGGAGCGCTATGTCCGCGAGTGGGGGATTCCCGAATATGACGCCGGTGTCCTAACCCTGACCAAGAAGACGGCCGATTTCTTTGAAAAGGCGGTGGCCGCAGGGGTAGATGCGAAGGCGGTCTCCAATTGGATGATGGGAGAGCTCATGGGCTATTTGAACAAAAACAACATGGAAATTGATCAGATTCCCATGACCCCTGAACAGCTGGCAGAGATGATCCGCCTGATCGAGAAAGGGACGATCAGCGGGAAGATCGCCAAAACCGTATTCGCGGAGATGCTTGAGAGCGGGAAAGATCCGGATCGCATCGTGAAAGAGAAGGGGCTCGTCCAAATTAGCGATGAGGGGGCCATCCGCCAGATCGTGGAGAAAGTGATAGCGGCCAATCCCCAATCGGTGCAGGATTATAAAGCGGGGAAAGAGCGGGCCATCGGATACCTGGTGGGACAGGTGATGAAGGAGACGAAGGGAAAGGCGAATCCCCAGATGGTGAATCAACTGCTCGTGGAGACGTTAAATCGGGAATGAGATCACTCAGAAGAACATAAAAAGGGGGGCAGGAGGAATCCTTGAGGGTCTCCTGCTCTTATTATGAAGCCACGAATGCACAAAGGAGGGGTCGTTACCATCGGACCGGGTGATGAAGATGCTCCACGATGATCATGTCCGTCAAGTGGATCTCGGAATGTGATTGATTTGAAATAGAGAAAAGGATAAGATAACAAAAGAAGTCGGAAAGTGAAAGGGAGAGCCAGTTGGACTTGCAATTTTTAACCGATATCGAATTTTGGCGCAGGATGATGGATCAGTATGCGGCCTTTGGCCCCTTTGTGGCCATGGGACTAGCTGCGTTAGAATCGATTTTTCCTCCTTTGCCCCTTTTCGCCATCGTCATGGCCAATGTGAATGGATTTGGTTTTTTGGGGGGAGCTCTCTTCTCCTGGATCGGCACTGTGGTGGGATCGGCGTTGGTCTTTCTCTTTTTTCGCTGGCTGAGCAAGAAGAGAATGCGCGCCTATTTTCTCCGCCATCGGAGGATGAGGCAGTTCCTTCAGTGGGTAAAGCGCCGCGGATTTACCCCGGTCTTTCTCCTCTACGCTTTTCCCTTTACCCCCTCATCTATCGTCAATGTGGTGACCGGCTTATCCACTTTGCCCCTCGTCTCTTATTTCGTTGCTTTGATCGGTGGAAAGGCGATTATGATCCTCCTCATGTCCTGGGCCGGGAACGACATTTTCGCGATCACGAATCATCCGTTCCGTTTGATTGCGGTGGCCGCCGTTCTCTTCCTTCTTTGGTGGGGAGGAAAAGGGGTGGAGCGGCGTTATCTCGCCAGGGAGAAGAAAACCACCGTATCAGCAAAGGAGTAAAAGGATTGGAATATTGGAATTATGCTTATTCTATAAACCTTTAAGCGTGAAAAGCGCTTGCTCCTTGTGATAATATTTCTCATAAGGACTCCGTTTTAGGAGGTTCTTTGATGTCAGAAACGGGAGAGGAAAGAGAAGGAGAGAAGATGGAACCGATCGTAAAAGAAAAGGTACAATCTATCCTTGAGCGTTTTGTCCATCAGGAGGCATATCTCCATCTGGAGACGACGAATGGCGCCTACGCCGCCCATCATCGCGGGGGCTTGAATGCAGGGGCGTATATCCGCAACGGCCGAATTCATGTGGAAAGGGCAATCATCGCAGGAAACGGCCCTTATCGGGTAGGGCTTAAGATCTCTCAAGGTTGGGTCTATGCGGAAGGATTGACCGATTGGGAAGTAGACCAGAAAGGCCGACTCCTGTTGGCCGGGCATGATCAGGAAGGCCACTTGGCGGTAGCGATGGAATTAAGCCGCCATCCATTCGAATGAGGGAGGAGAAGATAAATGGCAGCGAGACTAAACCGACATCTGCTCGTCGTCCTTCCCCATCCCGATGATGAAACCTTCGGATGTGCAGGGACGATTCTTTTACACTCCAGGGATCATATTCCCGTCACCTATCTTTGCGGGACAAAAGGGGAGATGGGCAGGAATATGGGGAAACCTGTCTTTGCCAATCGGGAAACCTTGGGGAAGATCCGGGAGAAGGAGCTTCGGGATGCATGCCGGGTTTTGGGGATCGAAGATCTCCGCTTCCTCGGTTTAAGGGATAAGACCATTGAATTTGAAGATCCGGAAGTGATTGCGGACAAAATTGAAGAAGTACTTCGGGAGATCCGCCCCTTCCGAGTCCTTACCCACTACCCGGGACAGGCGGTTCACCCGGACCACGATGCGTTGGGGGAGGCCACGATTCGGGCAATTCGTCGGCTTCCGGCAGAGGAGCGCCCTGAGGTGTACGCCCATGCCATCACGAAAAATCGGGAAGAGGTCTTGGGCCCGCCGGATGTGGTGGTGGATATCCGCGAGGTGGTGGAGGGGAAGATTGCCGCCATCCGCGCCCATCGTTCCCAATCGGAACAGATGTTTGAAGGATTGGGTGAGAATGCTGCGTCCGATCCGAAGTTCAGGGAGCGCTGGGGAAATGAGGTCTTTTGGAGATACCGATTCTGAGAGCCTATTTTGAAAGTATATTTTAAAAGCCTATTTTGAGTGTATATAAAAAGATCCCGCCGGTGAAGGATGCGGGATCTTTGTTCTGGCATCTATTTTCTGCTTCGTTTCGAAGATTGTTTTAGAATCTATGTATGGTGACCCTACAGGGATTCGAACCCTGCTTTCCGCCGTGAGAGGGCGGTGTCCTAACCAATAGACGATAGGGCCATTCTACCGGGATAGCACCTTGGCTGATTAGAGGTAACTTGTTCTATTAGATCAGGTGACATCTCTAGATTATACTCGGGAGTAAGGGTGTTGTCAATCCCTACTCCCGTTTTTGGGGAAATCCATTATTTACCTATGATGGATGTCTGTGCTATCCGGTATAAATGTCGGATTGTTAAACGGAGTTTTTTTCCTTATTGGCTAAATCCCCGCTCCTTCCGTCTTATTGCGCAGGCGTATTGCAGCTTGCCGCATCCTTTTTTGGCATTCCTCCCGCCCCAGCAGTTCCATGAGATCAAAAAGACCGGGGCCTACGGTGACGCCGCTTATGGCAAGGCGCGTCGGATGGATCAATTCCCCTCCTTTGATCTGCCAGGTATCGATCAACCTGCGGTAGAGGGTTTCAATGCGGCTTGCCAGAAAGGGCTCCGCCTCACGAAGGGCATCCGCCGCCCGTTCCAGGAGATCCGGAACATTCTCCTGCGCAAAGTATTTTTTCACCCCTTTCTGATCATACGCATCGATGGGCTGGAAGTAATAGGTGAGGCGTTCGACGAGGTCATCGATGGAGTTCGACCTTTCTTGGGCGAGGCGTATCATCCGCCGGATCCAGGCGATCTTCTCCGGGGTGGGATCCGCTTGTGCCCATCCCCTTTCTTCGAGCTTAGGCCAGACCCTTTCCATCAGTTCCGTCTCCGGCATGTGGTGAAGATATTGGGCATTAAACCACTCCAGTTTTTTGATGTCATAGATGGCCGAATGCTTCGTCACCTTCTCAAGCTCGAAGGAAGAGACGGCCTCTTCCCGGGAGAGAATCTCCTCTCCGTTCGCGGGGGTAAAGCCAAGCAGCAAGAGGTAATTGATCAAGGCTTCCGGAAGAATCCCCGCCTCCCGATACTCCTCCACGCTCGTTGCCCCGTGCCGTTTGCTCAGCTTACTCCGGTCCGGAGCGAGAATCATGGGCACATGGGCGAAATGGGGAACCGGGGCGCCCAAAGCATGGAAGAGAGCGATGTGGCGGGGGGTATTGGAGAGGTGCTCCTCCGCTCTGATGATGTGGGTGATTTCCATTAAGGCATCATCGATGCAACTGGCAAAATGGTAGGTGGGGGTTCCGTTCGCTTTCCAGATGATGAAATCATCAATCTCCCGATTATCAAAGATGACGTCACCGCGGACGAGATCATGGACGATGGTTGTCCCTTCTTTCGGGGAACGGAGGCGATAGACATGTGGCTCCCCCCGAGCCAGCCGCTCCCTTTGCTCCTCCTTGGTAAGGCGGGCGCATCGTCCCGCATACCGGGGCGCTTCCCCTTTTGCTATGGCCTCCTTCCGATCCTCCTCCAACTGCTCCGGCGTGCAGAAGCAAGGGTATATTTTATCTTCTGACAGAAGTCGATTAAACTCCTTCTCATAAAAGGACTGCCTCTCCGATTGGCGATAGGGACCGAACGGTCCGCCTACCTCCGGGCCTTCATCCCAATTTAAGCCTAACCAGCGCAGACCCTCGAGAATCTTACGGTAGGACTCCTCGGTAGAACGGCTCTTATCCGTATCGTCAATGCGCAGAATGAAGCGACCTCCCGTTTTACGGGCGAATAGCCAATTAAAATAGGCGGTCCTTGCCCCGCCGATATGTAGAGCCCCTGTCGGACTGGGGGCAAAGCGGACGCGTACTTTCTTTCCTTCCATGTTATAACTTCCCTTCAGCAAGATAGTACAAGAAGACCAACCTTAGTCTATCCCAAAAAAACAAGGGAAGCAACCGTTCTCATCGCGGGCAGGTTTCTTGACGCTCCCCGCTTAACTCCGATCGTGATCCGAGGAAAAACTTTCTCTGCCATCGCGGTGTTGCTTACATCGGAAAATCGATCCCTCGTCTCCCAAGGTCCGGAAATCATCGTGACGGTTCGTAAGCTCGTTACGTTAGAAAATGATTCTCCCCATGCGCTATCCGCCGATGACCCCTTAAGAGAAAGGGTAGGAAATATCGTTGATTTTTGCTACGATGGAGTTATAAGCCGAACCATTTTCTTTTCATGCAATTTATTCAAATCTTATTTGAATCTTATTTGATGTTTTTTCGCGGATTCCCCTCTTTTTTTATGAAGGATGGAGGGAATACGAAACGGATGGTCATCTTTTTTCAAGGACAGGGGGAGTGATCATGCTGTGGGAGGAATATCGGAGAAAGGCGGTTTCCGCAGAAGAGGCGGTGAAGGCGGTTAGAAGCGGTGATTGGGTTGAAATGGGATTTGTCGCCAATATTCCCCGCCTATTGGATGAGGCGTTGGCCGCAAGAAAAGAGGAATTGAAGGAGGTAAACCTGAGGGGAGGGATGCTCCTCGCCCCACTGAAAACCATCGAATCTGACCCAACCGGAATGCATTTCCGATGGAACAGCTGGCACATGGGCCGGATGGAGCGCAGATATTATGAAGTAGGCCTTGCCTATTATATCCCGATGAAATTTTCCGAAGTTCCCAGGTATCTCCGGGAAAATCTCCGAACCGATGTGGTCATGATCCAGGCGGCCCCCATGGATGAACATGGCTATTTTAATTTAGGGGTAACCATTTCCCACTATGCCGCTGCCGTGGAGATGGCTCGAACGGTGATTGTGGAGGTGAATGAGGAGATGCCCGTGGTGCATGGGGGGTATGATCACGCCATTCACCTCTCCCAGGTTGATTATATCGTGGAGGGGGGGAGATTAGAAATTCCTCAAATTCCGCCCGCTGTTCCTACCGATGTTGATCGCAGGATTGCGGAGTTCCTCCTCCCTGAAATCAGGGATGGCGCCTGCATCCAATTGGGAATCGGCGGCATTCCCCAAGCCCTCGGAAGGATGATTGCCGAGTCCGACTTAAAGGATCTGGGTGTGCATACGGAGATGCTCACGGACGCTTTTGTAGAGATGGTGGAGTCGGGGAGGGTGACGAACCGGCGGAAGCAGATCGACCGGGGGAGAATGGCCTTTACCTTTGCTGCCGGAACGGAGAAGATTTATCACTTTATCCATGAGAATCCCATGGTGGCCGCCTACCCTGTCGATTACACCAATGAGCCACGCATCGCCTCGGCAAATGATAACCTGATCGCGATAAACGGCAGCCTGGAAATGGACCTCTTCGGCCAAGTGACCTCGGAGACGGCGGGGGTGAGGATGATCAGCGGCTCCGGCGGCCAGCTCGATTTCGTCGAGGCTGCCTATCTTTCAAAGAATGGGAAGAGTTTCCTCTGTCTCCCTTCTACTTACATCGATGCGAACGGTCATCTCCATTCCCGCATCAAACCGGTTCTAACTCCAGGATCCGTCGTTACAGATCCCCGCGCCTCGGTTCATTATATCGTGACCGAATATGGGAAAGTGAATATGAAAGGATTATCCACCTGGCAGCGGGCAGAAGCTTTGATCGGGATCGCCCATCCCGATTTCCGGGAGGAACTGATCAAGGAGGCGGAGAGGTTAAGGATTTGGCGGAGAAATGAGAAGAGGTAGGGAGAAGGCTCCAATCAAAACGATTGGGGCCTTTTTTGCGATCAGTTGAACAAATGCAAAAGTTACATTAATAGAACATACGTTTCCTGACAAACTATTGTCAAAAAGGTTTGTTATCCTTAATTTAATCACCAATTTAATCGCCCGTAGGCATCACCGCTTCAAGAAAGATTTTTCATCCTCGCCTACACTCAAAAAGGAATAGTGCTCAACTCCTCAAACAAATCACATTTACATGAGGAAATCACAGCAAAAAAGATTGACAGTACCAACTTTTTCTATTATGATGATTTTGAAGAGAGGATTAAATGACAACACTGAAAAAAGAATACATAGAAGAAAGGAGGTGATACAATAATGGAATTGATGTCCCACGTTCCACTTGTTCGTATCCGATTTCCGGTGTTAGGGAGTGAGGTGCCCATCGACCACTATGAAGCCCTTTACGCGAGTTTATCCCGAAATAATTCACAATTCCATCAGTTGGAAGGACTTTCAGTCTCCCCGATTACTGGCGGTGAATCGGCAGGGGAGGTTCTTCGCCTCACCAAGGATTCTTGCCTTTATTTCCAGATGCCATATGAGAGTTTAAACCATCTTGTTCAGCTGGCAGGGAAAAGACTTCAAATTGGGGATAAATTAATTCGTCTTGGAGTTCCTCATCTAATACCGTTGAATCCGCACCCCCGTCTCTATTCCAGATTTGTCACAATTAAAAACGCATTAACGGAAGAAGTTATGCGTTCAAAAGTTCAAGAACAACTCCTCAACATGGATATTACTCTAAGCGAAGAGAAGATTCAAGTTCTGAGACGCAGAGTAATTACGATTCATGATCGAAAAATTGTGGGTTTTGGGATCTTGTTGGAAGGATTAGATGATGAAGCATCCATAAAGGTGCAATTGCTGGGCGTTGGGGGACGACGCAGATATTCATCCGGGTTCTTTTTACCGGTAAAAGGAGATCATTGGGATGAATAGGTTGCTTGCAAAAAAAATGAAGCTTGGGACGGAGTTTGGTGCGTTGTTGCCAGGGCACCTGACCCAAGTCAGGGATGTGGCGAAAATCTTTGTGAATACCCCTGATCTACTTAACCATACAGGGCTGGGAGCAGATGAACTATCTTATTTTCGGAAATCGATCCAGTTGGTTTCCATCTTGCATGATTTGGGGAAAGCCAACCCGTATTTTCAGGGGATGTTAAGCCAGGAAGGGAGGAGGATTACACAACCGATCCGTCATGAAGTCGTTTCTGACTGGATTCTAAGAAAACATGAAGGAATTTACCGCGCAGTCCTGAAATGGATTGATTTGCCTAACCATGAAAATTCAATCCATGATTGGAAATTCGTTTCCCTACGTGTTGCCATCCTTGGGCATCATCTAAAATTTCCGGGATCTGATCATGGGCAGGGGGAAGAAATAACGATTCAGACGGATCACAACGACTTTAAAAATTCGTTACGTTTACTAGAAGAGTTAACAGGGGAAGAGATTAAAAATTTTTCTGTGCCGCCTCTCATAGCCGATTATCGTTGGTTGGACAAAAATGTAAAAAAAGATTTTAGACATTCCCTGGTACAATCCGGTTTGGGAGAAGAATTAAGCAATGAGAAAGGGAAATACGCTTCCCTGCTTAGAACCTTTCTTTTATCCATGGATAGTCTTGGTTCTGTTGCGAGTGAAACGGAAGAAGACTGGCAACATTACCGATCAGTGATTCAGGAATCGATTCAAGGGTCAGATTTAACAAAAACGTTGAAAAAGATGATCGACTTGCGACTTGAGGGGCGTACACCCGATCCCGAGATCAACGATTTTCAAATTCGTGTAGGGAAAAGTGAAGCGTCTGTCACCATCGTAGAAGCCGGATGTGGCTCCGGGAAGACCATCTCCTCCTATTTATGGGCGGAAAAAAGGAATGCGAAAAACTTCTTTCTGGCTTACCCCACCACGGCGACCGCTACACAAGGTTATCTGGACTATGGCCTTCTTGCTCCGGAGGCGAGTAAACTGCTTCACTCCCGCAGTACCGTAGATATGGAACTATTAGCCAACGGTGAAGAAGAGAATGATGAAGATACAGCTGCTGCAATGAACGCAATGGATCGTATACAAAAACCGTTTGTTCTCTGTACGGTGGATACTATCTTAGGGGTGGTTCAGAATTACCGTTCCAGCGCCATTTTATTCCCCAAATTATTAAATGGTGTGGCTGTTTTCGACGAAGTTCACTCCTATGATGATTCATTGTTCCAGCATTTGCTGGAGTTTCTAGATGCCGTATCGATTCCTACTCTGGTGATGTCCGCCTCTCTGCAAGCTCATCGAAAAAAAGAGATCCTAAATCTATTAGAAAAACGGGGGAGGTCGGTGCAATGGATTAAAGGACCAGAAGCGTATGAAAGGAGAATTCGTTACCGGATTCGTATGCGAGAACAATTGGACGAAGAAGTAATTTGGAGTGCTCTGAGAGAAGGGAGAAAGGTTCTCGTTATCGCCAATCAGATAAAGGCAGCAAGAGGCTATTATGAGATGTTAAAAGAAAAAGCCGAAAAGATGGGTATCGAGGCGAAATGGTTCCTATATCATGCGCGATTTGAATATCAGGATCGCGTTGAAAGACAGCAAGAGATCGTCTCTCATTTCCGGGAGGGTGGTGCGGTCTGCGCGGTAACAACACAGATTGCAGAAATGAGCTTCGATATCTCCGCCGATCTCCTCATCTCGGAAATCTCCGATTTTCCATCGATTATCCAACGTTTGGGACGACTCAATCGCTATGCTAAAGAAGGCGATCCGGTGAAGGAAGCCTACTTCTTTAAACCTAAGGAGGTATATCCTTATACCTCAGAGGAAATTACCCAGGCGGAAGAAGTTTTATTGGAGCTTAAAGACCAGGATATATCCCAAATGGATTTAGCCGTTCAACTAAATCATTTGGAAGGCAGAAAACTTCAATCCTCAATTGTTTTTGCTTGGCAGAGCCTTTTATCTGCCAAAGCGGATCAGTCCCTTCGAGAACCTGGATATAGTATCGATTGCTTAAGAGAGCTTCACTATGAGCCTAGGCAACGGCAACCCTGGTCAACTTTGCAAAAATATCTCATACCCATGCCTGGAAACGGCATTCCTCCGGGATTGAGGAAGGTAAGATCAGCCTATCTTATTCCGGAAGAGAAAATCGATTATACCAAAGAGAAAGGAGGTAGATGGAAAGATGAATGATGGATGGGGAATTTTTGATCTGAATGCCCCAGGGATGAGCCCTCTACATCGGGCGGGAATGACGGGATTGGTGGCAAGTTTAAAAAGGATGAAAGAATTGGATTTTTTACGCGATGAGTGGCGGTATGAGATTAAGGGAAACATGCTTCGTCTTCCCCATCTTGGCACAGAGACCGAGGCGATTGCAGAATTGTTTCGAAACGTATACCGCATTGATGAAGATGGCTTAATCGACTTTCCCCTGTATCATGGATTATCCCGGGTGTATAAAGCCCATGTCCAGCAGGTCCTTCTTGGAACCTTCCTACAGCATCCTCGTACCAGAAAAGCGGCGAAGCACCCGGTAAAGATCAACGATCGTATCGATGAAAAAGATATAGAAGTCTCTTTCCTTCCTCTCTATGATTTCCAACATCGAAATGAATCGACTGCAAAAGAGATCAGTGAAGGAATAAAAAAGCAGAAGAAAATCGAGATTGCGGGATGGGCAATGCCCGGGGGAATGGTACGCCACAACGCCGTTAAAGGCACGGCTTTACAAGAGACTCCGGATCGATATTTTCTGCTCATGTTCGCTCCCCTGGGATGTTTGTATTATCTGGGCAGCTCCTTTTTAAAAAATGGAGATTTTGATCCAAAAACCCAATATCTATTGGGAATCCCCCGACCTACCCGACTACAGGAACAGACTGAACAATTGATTGATTTATACAAATACCATAACGGTATTTTAACACGGCATTTGGTCGTGACGGGGGAATCGGATGCCACCCTCCTTTCGGCAGCCTTTTTTCACATCGATACTCATGCATATGAATTAGGGTATGATTTTCAAATTCAGGAAAAGGGAGTACGAAATTTCCAGGTGATGCGCTTTGGCACGGTGGGCTGGAGCAAGCAGCAAAAGACAAGAACCGGTGTAGCCTCGGTCTCTGAGATTAAAATGGAAGTTCTCAAACGGTATCTACTTGTAGATGAAAAACTTTCTCCACGGAGGAGGGTTAGTCAAGCCGGTGAAGAGTATGAGGAAGTAATGCCCATGCGGGACAAGATCTCTGAGAATCTTATTCAGGGGAGGCCGTGGTATGCCGGTTTTGCCGAATATGTGCAGGACCGACGGGGCAGAAAAGTATTAAGTTGGGGAAAGGAGTTGGCTGAATTGACAGAAAAAATCGTTTGGAACGATGAATCGAAAAAACAATTCATTCGTCTCGTGCAAGTAGCCATTAAGAACCGTTATGGGAAAGTGGCGGCGGAGGCGAAACAAAATAATGCAGATCTGTTTAGCCTTTTAGACCGGGAATATGACCGCTTGGTCTTAACCTTTAGCAAATGCAGAACCCGTGAGAACTTTCGAGAAGAACTACTCCGCTTTATCGCTCAAAACCATGCCAATCTTCCCGGTTTAACTCAAGAGCAGAGGATTTCACTTTTATATCTGGGGGCTATCGATACGAACTGGAAAGAAGCCAGGGATCTATGCTTACTGGCCCTCGCCACTTATCAGGGTACAGATCGTACCGATGATAAGGACGCCAATGATAAGGGCACCAAGGGAAAGGATAAGGCTACTGATTTAGGTCAAAACAAACAATCATTATAAGGGAGGAATGAAATATGACGATTCATGTGCATGGAACCGTGGTTACTCAATATGGAGTGGCCGCCAACAACCGAGGGGAAAACGAAGGGAATCTGACGACGTTGCAAAAGGTCCTTTGGAAGGGAGAACTGCATACTAGCGTATCTGCAGAAGCCATTCGCTTTGCCATGCGCTATTACTGGCAAACGGTCTATGATGATACAAAGGATGAAATCTTACGGGTGAACCGCCGCTGGAATGAGGATAGTCAGGACTATACCTTTGAAGACCAAGCTTTTTCCAAAAAGAAGTATATTGATGATGACGTGATGGGGTATATGGATGCCAAAGCGGCGCAGGCTGAGAAGGAAGACGAGGAGGGGGAAGAAGAGAAGAAGCCGGCGAAGAAACAGAAAGGGACGACGAACGCGAGGAGAGGAGCTCTAGAAGTTTCCCGCGCCATATCCCTCTATCCTTACTTTGGAGAGACTTCTTTCAATGCACGGGGAGGGCAAAAAGGGAAGACTTCCCTCTATGCGACGGAGATGCATGCAACTTCATATCAATATAGCTTTTCCTTCACTCCAACCCAATTGGAGAAGCCTGAAAGGGCATCAGCCGTGTTAGATGCGATTGGGGATCTCGCCCAGGTAGGAGGGAATCAAGGACGCTTCCTCTATGACTTCTCTCCCCAGGCCGTTGTTTTTCGGATTACACATGATCCTGCTCCGAGAATTCTCTATGTTTTCAACCAGGAAGTGGGCGGGCCGTTGCAATTGTCTGAACTGATTCGTCGCACACAGGTTGGAGATATTGCAGCAAATGAATTAATTGTAGGCGGATTATTGGAGAGTTCCGAGGCCGCAGTCATCTTACGGGATTATGGAGCCCAAGTCTTTAACGGTGTGCGAGATGCGGTTGTTGCTGCTAAGGAGAGGATCGGAAAGGAAGTGTAATAGATGGCCGATAAAGGGAAGTCACTTTGGTTATCCATTTCGGTACCTATATCTAGCTTTGCGATCCCCCAAGCGAGGGAGTTCGTGGAGAGTTTTCCGTTCCCGCCGCCGGCTACGGTGTATGGGATGCTCCTTTCCTTGATCGGGGAGAAAGACCGGTCCAAGTATAAAGGGACCCGGTTAGGGATTTTGGTAGAATCCCTACCCGCAACATCTATGATCCTGAGAAAAATTCGACGCGTAAAAAATAAGGATTTAAACCACCCCACGAATGTAAAACCGGATTACCAAATGCTTTTAACCGGGCTTTCTTTTATCGTTCATGTGTCGGAAGGGGAAGATATGAAGGAATCGATCGTCACCCATATCGAAGAAGCGGTTACTCATCCTGAGAGAATCAACCGTTTCGGGGGATTATCTTGCGGCGAGAGCCACCACCTCGTCGACCAGATTAAACTCATCTCTTCCGAAGAAGTGGTGAAACGACTGTCCGATGATGTATGGGTCTTAATACCAACAGATGAGGGAGATTGGGCTTGCCCTGTCTGGGTGGATCATGTGGGTTCGGAAAAGACGGTTTGGGAAAGAGCGCAGTTTAGACCCATCCCCTCCGATTTCACGTTAGATGATATGGTCAACTTCCAGATTAGAAATAGCTCTTCAATTTGAGGAAATACGAAATATAAGGGGAGGGATGGTGTGTGGATCCGGCCGAATCGATCGAGCCCTTGATCCGGGTTATGGCTCTCCACGCATTGGAGTATTGTGAACGATTATATTATCTTGAAGAAGTTGAGGAAATCCGTATTGCGGATAAAGCGGTCTATGACGGACGAAGGTTCCATCAACAACTGCCGGAATATGTAGAGATTACTTCATATCCACTTCAAAGTGATACCCTGGGTATTTTCGGAAAGGTTGATTGTGTCCGGTCAGAGGGGGGAGAATGGATTCCCTTTGAATATAAGAAAGGGCATTCGAAGAATTACGAAAAGGACAAGATTGATGCGTGGCCACCGGATAAACTTCAGGTGGCCGCCTATGCCCTTCTTCTCGAAGAACATTTTGACCGAACCATTTCAGAAGGAAGAATCTATTATGCTGCCGATCATCGAACCGTACGTATTCTCATTAATGATGAAATGCGGGAGTGGGTTAAGAGGTCCATAGAAAGGGCTCGATATTTGAGGAAGACAATAAAACGCCCCCCAATTTCAAAGAATGAAAGACTTTGTGCAAGATGTTCATTGGCTCCTGTATGCCTTCCGGAAGAAGAGAGGTTGATTCAAGAGGGAAAAGAAGATCTTCCCCGTTATTTCCCTCCGGACCGGGACCAGGTAGATTTGCACATTCTCCAGCATGGCACAACCATTCGCCGATCGTCCGGGACATTCATCTTAGAGAATCGGGAGGGGATAATTGAAGAGGTATCCAGTGAATCCATCGGATCAATTACTATTCATGGCCATAGCCAGATAACCACGCAAGCCATCCATCTTGCCTCCATGAAAGGAATCCATATTCACTGGATGACCTCAGGGGGTAAATATGTGGGAAGTTTGGTTCAATCGGTGGGTGGTACGCAGAGAAGGCTTAGACAGTATGAGGGTTTGACCAATGAAAGCTTGACCATTCGACTATCCCAATCATTGGTATATTCAAAAGTAGAATCGCAATTACGATATATTCTAAGACTCACCCGGGGAACAAAAGAACGCGATCACCATGAAGAAAATTTACAGATTATGAGGGAATCCCTGCGAAGAATACGTTCCGATTCGCCAAAGCGGGATGGTTTATTGGGATATGAGGGGATGGCGGCAAAAGCCTATTTTAATAGCCTTTCTCTCATTATCTCTGAAGAAGGAAATCCGATGTTTTTTAATGGAAGAAATAGACGACCACCACGGGATCCTGCCAATGCCATTCTTTCGTTCCTCTATAGTTTGTTGTATCGAGATGCAGTACAAGCCATCGTAACCGTTGGTTTAGACCCTACCATCGGTTTCTATCATCAGCCACGATCCCAAGCATATCCGTTAGCTTTAGATCTGATGGAATTGTTTCGGGTTATGCTCTGTGATACCATCCTGGTAGGAACAATTCACAGAAGACAATGGGATGTAGAAAAAGATTTTGAGACTGCAGGGAAGCAAGTCTGGCTCAGTGAGGAAGGGAAAAAGAAGGCAATTAGAGCTTACGAAAAGAGAAAGCAAGATACTTGGAAGCATCCGGTTGTCGGTTATTCCTTAACTTATGATCGAACGATGGAATTGGAAGTCCGGTTATTGGAAAAAGAATGGTCCGGTGTGCCGGGATTATTTGCAATGAATAGGATTCGATGACGATGAGTAAAAAGACACACTATCTTATTTGTTATGATATCACTGATGCTAAGAGGTGGAGAAAGACGTTCAAATTATTAAAAGAATACGGTAATCGGGTTCAATACTCAGTATTTCATTGCGAACTCACGGATATAAAAATGGCAAAATTAAGAGTTGAACTCGACCGATGTTTAGCCCCGGAAGACAGGTTGCTAATTGCTCCGATTGACAATATTGATTCCAATAAATTTGTGATTCAGGGACCCAATCTGGGATGGGATTATCAGCAGAACGAACGTTTCGATTTTTTTTAATCCTCGGATTCAAGGATTACATTCCTTTGTTCATTTACTTTTAATAGAAATCGAAAAAACATAGAAACATTATCGGATTCGATGAACAAACGACTCAATGAGATTCTTGAAAGTGAGACAGGACATACTGTTAAACGCCTTGTATAATGTATCTAGTGGATAATAGGCAGGATTCCATGGAGGGAAAAACAATGGTACTTGAAAGGAGGTTCGAAAAATCCATACGTGAAGAGGGGTTATTGGGAATGCTCCGATATTAGCAGTGACGCCGAAAGGCGTTGAGCACCGAAACGCAGGATACGACAATAGCAAGATAGGCTATCCGATATTAGCAGTGACGCCGAAAGGCGTTGAGCACATGTGATCAGACGATGAGGGATACGGAATCCCTCGAAACCGATATTAGCAGTGACGCCGAAAGGCGTTGAGCACATGAAAAGTTTAATCAAGCTAAGGAGAAAGCGATGCCGATATTAGCAGTGACGCCGAAAGGCGTTGAGCACATTACAACCCGAACCACGTCGCTCCTCCGGAAATGCCCGATATTAGCAGTGACGCCGAAAGGCGTTGAGCACAGATGCCGGAGGTGAGAACGTGAAAAACGGAAAGCCGATATTAGCAGTGACGCCGAAAGGCGTTGAGCACTAGTACAATATGGCGCGTGATATCTGCGTTTCTGTCACCGATATTAGCAGTGACGCCGAAAGGCGTTGAGCACCGGCCAATGTTATGAACGTACATTTGAAAAGGAATCCGATATTAGCAGTGACGCCGAAAGGCGTTGAGCACTTCCCGTGGAGATAAGCGACGTTCTCTGCGCCGTACACCCGATATTAGCAGTGACGCCGAAAGGCGTTGAGCACGAAGCCTTCAGCGAATTTGTAAACTATCCCGTTACAGCCGATATTAGCAGTGACGCCGAAAGGCGTTGAGCACTAATTCTCTTAACTCCGGGGTGTCGATACCCATAACCGATATTAGCAGTGACGCCGAAAGGCGTTGAGCACTACAATAACACTTGGAAATGGAGCATTCCATTTGCTTCCGATATTAGCAGTGACGCCGAAAGGCGTTGAGCACCCATCAAAAGGGCAATGGAGGCAGAGAAGATGGTCGAACCGATATTAGCAGTGACGCCGAAAGGCGTTGAGCACAGACGTGAGCGGGAACGCGCTGAACAAGAGATAACCGATATTAGCAGTGACGCCGAAAGGCGTTGAGCACAGATCATGCATGACGACTTTATTTATATCGTTGTTCCCGATATTAGCAGTGACGCCGAAAGGCGTTGAGCACTATTGGTCACTGCGAAATAGATAAATTTGCAAACAAACCGATATTAGCAGTGACGCCGAAAGGCGTTGAGCACTTGGTGCGGAGTCGCGAATACGCGGTATGACAGTTGCCGATATTAGCAGTGACGCCGAAAGGCGTTGAGCACAGAACATTGTGGATGTTCGTCCTTCCTGTTCTCTCATCCGATATTAGCAGTGACGCCGAAAGGCGTTGAGCACTAAATAGTCTCTCTACGAAGACAGGGGAGATAGAATCCGATATTAGCAGTGACGCCGAAAGGCGTTGAGCACATTATTCTTCAAAGCGAGAATCCTTCTTACCCACCACCGATATTAGCAGTGACGCCGAAAGGCGTTGAGCACATTAAGAACCATATGCAGATCATGAAGCAACTTACGCCGATATTAGCAGTGACGCCGAAAGGCGTTGAGCACAAAATCGTCCGAATCGTTAGGTTCACCGAAACTGGAGCCGATATTAGCAGTGACGCCGAAAGGCGTTGAGCACCAAAAAAAACGGCTATTCGGATTTTCGTGTTGAGACTTCCGATATTAGCAGTGACGCCGAAAGGCGTTGAGCACGTCGCGATCGCTCATCTCGTCGACACTTCGATCGGAGACCGATATTAGCAGTGACGCCGAAAGGCGTTGAGCACATCCCCCTTTCGCTCCTGCTCTACGAAAAAAGCCGCCGATATTAGCAGTGACGCCGAAAGGCGTTGAGCACATAAAAAAGTACGGGTCAGGGCAACCCCCCTGGCCCGATATTAGCAGTGACGCCGAAAGGCGTTGAGCACATACCCAGTCCCTACATAGGGCCGTTCAGGATCCGCCGATATTAGCAGTGACGCCGAAAGGCGTTGAGCACTGTATCGCCCGGGCGGGATGTTGTCATCCGCCGGCCGATATTAGCAGTGACGCCGAAAGGCGTTGAGCACGTGGCCACGATAAGTAGATAAATCGGGGAGGCATGGCCGATATTAGCAGTGACGCCGAAAGGCGTTGAGCACTTAAGCAGGTAGAGGAGATTAAGAAGGAGATCAACCGATATTAGCAGTGACGCCGAAAGGCGTTGAGCACGGGGTTAAATTCAGTCTATGTGAAGGATATTGAGACCGATATTAGCAGTGACGCCGAAAGGCGTTGAGCACAAATGTTCCTTTTCCATTGTCTTTCCCTCCTTTCACTTCCGATATTAGCAGTGACGCCGAAAGGCGTTGAGCACCTCATAACCTCTTCACACTCCCATCCGGGAGGGTTACTCCGATATTAGCAGTGACGCCGAAAGGCGTTGAGCACTCTTTTGGCGTAACTACCTCTTTCTTCTTAACATATAAACCGATATTAGCAGTGACGCCGAAAGGCGTTGAGCACTTGGGATAATTAACTTCATTTCTGTTTTAATTCTTGCCGATATTAGCAGTGACGCCGAAAGGCGTTGAGCACATCTCAAAGCAGAGAAGTTCTGTATCATGGGATAAACCGATATTAGCAGTGACGCCGAAAGGCGTTGAGCACACGCAATTCGGTCCCAATAATCGCGTAAACGTTCGATACCGATATTAGCAGTGACGCCGAAAGGCGTTGAGCACCAAATGTCCTCGATCGCCTGCCGGATCGCGTCCTCACCGATATTAGCAGTGACGCCGAAAGGCGTTGAGCACCCGTAATATAACATTTTGTGTGTTTCTCCCTTTGAGTAACCGATATTAGCAGTGACGCCGAAAGGCGTTGAGCACTGATCAGGCAGGAAATTACGTGGGACGGGGCCTTGGGCCGATATTAGCAGTGACGCCGAAAGGCGTTGAGCACAATGGTAAGAAACCGCCGGCTTCGGAGCAGATTAACCGATATTAGCAGTGACGCCGAAAGGCGTTGAGCACAGAAAATCCTTCGACGTACAACTCGGTGAAATCAACTCCGATATTAGCAGTGACGCCGAAAGGCGTTGAGCACCTGCCGGATTCATATCTGATTTCTACATGAAGGATTCCGATATTAGCAGTGACGCCGAAAGGCGTTGAGCACACAGTCGGCGAAATTAACGCTTGGATCGACCGCCTTAATTCCGATATTAGCAGTGACGCCGAAAGGCGTTGAGCACCATCGATATTTTCATCTGTTACAGGAATTCCTTCCCCGATATTAGCAGTGACGCCGAAAGGCGTTGAGCACTACCGCTCCCCGCTTCTGGAACTCTACCACAACTACCCGATATTAGCAGTGACGCCGAAAGGCGTTGAGCACGTGTGATCATTGGCCTTTAATGGTTTATCTTCTCCCCGATATTAGCAGTGACGCCGAAAGGCGTTGAGCACAAAATGGGATTTGATCTAAGTAAACTTGGAGTACAACCGATATTAGCAGTGACGCCGAAAGGCGTTGAGCACAAAAGTTATTTTGACGTTGAAATGAGTCGAACAACCGATATTAGCAGTGACGCCGAAAGGCGTTGAGCACTTTTCACTGTTAATTCATCATTATCCAAATATATCCACCGATATTAGCAGTGACGCCGAAAGGCGTTGAGCACACTTCCATAGAAACCAAGTGATAAGCCCCCCGATACCGATATTAGCAGTGACGCCGAAAGGCGTTGAGCACGTATATTATTCTTGCAAGGAAAATTCGACAAGAAAGCCGATATTAGCAGTGACGCCGAAAGGCGTTGAGCACACTTATTTTTATTGAGTAACTCCAACCATTCGTTTTCCGATATTAGCAGTGACGCCGAAAGGCGTTGAGCACATAACTTTTACCGCTCCCGGGTGTACCGGTATAACAAACCGATATTAGCAGTGACGCCGAAAGGCGTTGAGCACATACTATGCGTCTCTTTAATCTGGAACAAATTGGACACCGATATTAGCAGTGACGCCGAAAGGCGTTGAGCACTTTGAGGTAAAAAGGGGGACAAGCCTTGCGGAACCCGATATTAGCAGTGACGCCGAAAGGCGTTGAGCACAAAGATGAAATACTGGCGGTCATGCAAAAATGAAATTCCGATATTAGCAGTGACGCCGAAAGGCGTTGAGCACAAGAATTTCATAGACCGGATGATCGGGAGCACGGGTCCGATATTAGCAGTGACGCCGAAAGGCGTTGAGCACCCTTCGGCCTGGCTGCCTCTGACGCTTCCCGCGTCCGATATTAGCAGTGACGCCGAAAGGCGTTGAGCACCTCTCATCGACGACCTCCGCATTTCCTCCCGCGCCCCCGATATTAGCAGTGACGCCGAAAGGCGTTGAGCACAAATTTGAACTTCAGACCAACGTCGCATACCGGCTACCGATATTAGCAGTGACGCCGAAAGGCGTTGAGCACTTCATGATTCATAACCCCTGGTCATTTGCTGTTGGCCGATATTAGCAGTGACGCCGAAAGGCGTTGAGCACAGCTGGCACAAAATTAACGAATGGGCTTTCGGTGACCGATATTAGCAGTGACGCCGAAAGGCGTTGAGCACAGATCAATTCTGGAAAAGCGATTTTAAACGCATTTACAGACCGATATTAGCAGTGACGCCGAAAGGCGTTGAGCACATTTAAAATGCAGGTCAAAAAGAAACGAGGTGTAACCGATATTAGCAGTGACGCCGAAAGGCGTTGAGCACCACCTCCGCATTAGGCTTGTCTTCCACTGCAAGCTACCGATATTAGCAGTGACGCCGAAAGGCGTTGAGCACCACCTCCGCATTAGGCTTGTCTTCCACTGCAAGCTACCGATATTAGCAGTGACGCCGAAAGGCGTTGAGCACATGCGCTGGCCGCCACAAGATCAGCTCTTACCGATCCGATATTAGCAGTGACGCCGAAAGGCGTTGAGCACTGAACCGAATCGAAGGAAATACAAACGCAATTGAACCGATATTAGCAGTGACGCCGAAAGGCGTTGAGCACAAACCATCGAAAGTGTATCAAGGGACTTCATTCACCGCCGATATTAGCAGTGACGCCGAAAGGCGTTGAGCACGGTTATGTGAGCGTTGCGGCGGACCGGGGAAGATCCCGATATTAGCAGTGACGCCGAAAGGCGTTGAGCACTGAACCGAATCGAAGGAAATACAAACGCAATTGAACCAATATTAGCAGTGACGCCGAAAGGCGTTGAGCACTTGCTTTTGTCGTGCAAGATAGGCTCGTGGAAAGCCGCCGATATTAGCAGTGACGCCGAAAGGCGTTGAGCACAAGATGGAAAGCGGAATACACACAGGAAAAAGCCACCGATATTAGCAGTGACGCCGAAAGGCGTTGAGCACCATTTGAGGCTATCGCAGTATTTCAGAAAGTGCTGTACCGATATTAGCAGTGACGCCGAAAGGCGTTGAGCACGGGGCAAAATGATGCAGATTGCCCCCAAATTGCCCCCACCGATATTAGCAGTGACGCCGAAAGGCGTTGAGCACAAAGTAGGTGCTATTATGACTTCATTTGGAGATAGGTCCGATATTAGTAGTGACGCCGAAAGGCGTTGAGCACCCGGCCGCTGCGAACACATCCCCACCCCATGAGTCAACCGATATTAGCAGTGACGCCGAAAGGCGTTGAGCACCTCCGGACGGCGGTATATACCCATCCTGATGGGCAAGCCGATATTAGCAGTGACGCCGAAAGGCGTTGAGCACCAACCAGGCCTTGCCCTTGTTGATCGCCTCTTTACCCGATATTAGCAGTGACGCCGAAAGGCGTTGAGCACATACGTAAAACCATTATTACTTGAAACCGTAAAAACCGATATTAGCAGTGACGCCGAAAGGCGTTGAGCACACAATTCGATCCGGTACGCCATTATGACCTGGGCTCACCGATATTAGCAGTGACGCCGAAAGGCGTTGAGCACATTGTCCGGACGCATAATGTGGAGTATTTAGCCGCCCGATATTAGCAGTGACGCCGAAAGGCGTTGAGCACGCAGAGAGATCTTACTCCACATAGATTGCCGCAGTGAATAATCGCTTTACAACTTTAAAATCCCTAATAAAGTGAGCTACAAACTAGGCCGCCATGTAGATGCATAGGCGAATCAACTACTACAGCTTTTACAGATGATGATGAAAGAACCTGTGGTATATTTGGTGGTGAAGCTTCAGTGAACAGATTGGTGATTACGGTGGGCAACGAGATGATGGGCGATGATGGTGCCGGCCCGCTGTTGGCACGACTTCTGGAAAAAAATCCGATCCCCGGATGGGAAGTGATCGATGGCGGAACCATGCCGGAGAATTATTTCCATCAAGTGCAGGACATGAAACCAAAGCTTGTAGTAGTGGTGGATGCCTGTGAAATGGATCTTGAGGTTGGAAGCATACGCCTCGTTTCCGAACGGGATATTGCCCAGGAGTTCTTTTTAACTACGCATCGGCTTCCTTTGTCATTTTTTATCTCTTTTTTGAAAGAATTGGTTCCGGACGTTTTTTTTGTGGGGATCCAGCCGGCGGCCGTTTCCTTTGGCGCGCCGGTCTCTTCCGCAGTGAAGGAAGCGGTGAAGAGGGTGTATGAAACGTTAAAAACGGGAAAACCCGACTTTCCACACCTTACGTGAACAAGGAGAGAGATTGCGGAGGGTCCGAGGAAATCGCAGGAAAGATTTGATGAAAAAGGGGGATTGTTGAAGCAGGTGTTTATCAAAAGAATATCCCCCAATTAACTCGATTAATCTAACGTCTCCACAAAAATCCTTTTTCATTTCCTTTCTTTCCCCTATAATAGAATTGTGATTTATTCAAAGCTTCATAGAATAGGAGGAGAAAAAGGGAGAGTGGAGACGTTCGTTGTAGCACTATTTCTAATTTTTATTCTGGGCAGCATCGCTTCGCTCCTCTTGCGAAGGAGTCGATGGCATGACCGGGCTGCCTATATCTCTTCATTACTCGGAACTATGTTGGCACTGATTCTCTCTCTAAACGCATTGATCGGTGGAGCAGGAGGCAGCTTTTCCTTATGGGAGATCGCGCCGGGTCTTGTGCTCCAATATCGCTTGGACAGTCTCTCTTCCTTCTTCCTCCTCATCCTCTCCCTTGTGGGGATGGCCTTATCCATTTATGGATTGGGTTATGGAAAGGAGTATGCGGATAAGGGGAAAGGAACCCTCATGGGGGCGGAGTGGAATCTCTTTTTCCTCTCCATGCTCCTCGTCCTCCTGGCAGCCGATGCATTTACCTTCCTTTTTGCCTGGGAGGCCATGTCTCTCATCTCCTTCCTCCTGGTGATGACCGACCATGACAGGGAGCCGGTGCGAAAAGCGGGATATCTATATGTCGCCATGACCCACCTGGGGACCCTCTTTCTCTTTCTTGCCTTTTTTCTTCTGTATAAGGAGTTGGGAGATTTCTCCTTCCTCATGTGGGAAAAGTTGGGCCCGACGTTGGATGGCGGCTTGCGGTCAATCCTCTTCCTCCTTCTCCTGATCGGTTTCGGGACGAAAGGGGGGCTCATGCCTCTTCATATCTGGCTTCCCAGGGCTCATCCGGTGGCGCCGAGCCATGTGTCGGCCTTGCTATCGGCCGTCATGCTAAAGATGGCGGCGTATGGGATGGTTCGGTTCTTCTTTGGGGTGTTGGGGGAGGTTTCTCCTTGGTGGGGGGCATTGCTCCTATGGATTGGGGGAGCGTCCGCTTTCATCGGTATTCTATACGGAGTTGTCGAGAATGAATTGAAACGGTTTCTGGCCTATTCCAGTTCGGAAAACATGGGATTGATCGTGATGGGCATCGGGGCATCGCTTCTGTTCCGTACGAACGGAAACGAGCTCTTCAGTTCCTTCGCGCTCATGGCCGCTTTATTCCATGGGTTAAACCATGCCCTCTTTAAAGGGGTCCTCTTCATGGGGGCGGGTTCGGTTCTCTGTGCCACCCATACGCAGAATAGCAACCGTCTCGGCGGGCTGATCCACCGCATGCCGCATACGGCCTTTCTTTTTTTGCTCGGAGGGGTGGCCCTCGCGGCATTTCCTCCTCTGAACGGGTTTATGAGTGAATGGATGCTTTATCAGTCGCTCCTCCAAATCTCCTTCTCCGCTCCTTCCTTTTGGCAAGGGGGGCTCGGCATCTTAGCCGCCGTCCTATTAGGCATGGCCGGGGCGCTGGCGGCGGGAGGCGTGGTGAAACATTTTGGGACCGCCTTTTTGGCCGTTCCCCGAACGGAGGAAGCCGCTAAAGCGGAGGAGGCCCCCCTCTCCATGCGGTTGGGGATGGCTTTCCTTACGCTATTTCTCATCTTGTTCGGACTCTTTCCCGGGATCGCCACCGGTCTTATTGGGAGAGTCATTCAAAGCATCGGATTCAAAACAGGGGCCGTATTCCCCCTTCTCCTAGTTGTACCAGAGACGGAGACGGAGATATTCCTATCGCCCCTTCTCTTTCCCTTTCTCATTTTCCTCTTCATCGGTGGAGCCTGGGCCCTCCTCCGCTGGAAACTGGGTGCGACGAAGGTTAGCGAAGGGGAGACTTGGAACTGCGGTACCCCCTATACTCCTTCCATGGGATATACGGCCACTTCCGCATCCCATCCGCTCCTCCTGATGTTCCGCCCCTTTTTCCGACTGGAGCGGAGAGTCGAAATGCGGGGGGAATATGCCTACTTTCCAAAAGGGATCGCCCACCGGATCGATGCTCACACCCTCTTTGAACAATTCCTTTATAAACCGCTGCTCCAATTTGTTCTCTTTTTATCCCGACAAATCCGTAGGATTCAAAACGGGAATCTGCAGAGTTATCTCCTATATATGATCGTTACGCTCATTCTCCTTTTGTTATGGGCACAAAGGGGGTGATGATGTGGAGATTTTTTGGACGGTCCTTTTTTCGGGGGTTCAGCTCTTTTTCATCCTCCTCTTTTCTCCGCTGGTTCAAGGGGTGATCAAAAAGACGAAAGCCGTGATGCAAAACCGTGTAGGGCCTCCCCTGTTGCAGCCTTATTATGATTTAATGAAATACTTAAAAAAAGATTCGGTGGTTTCCAAGCAGGCTTCCTGGCTGACCCGGTTTACTCCCTATCTCTTATTTGCATTGATCCTTTCTGCCGGGTTGTTCATTCCCACCTTTCTTCCCATCTCTCCACTAGGGGGATGGGGGGATTTTCTGGTGGTGGTTTATCTATTCGGATTGGCCCGTTTCTTTACGGCACTTACCGCTTATGATGCCGGCGGTTCCTTTGGGGGAATGGGGGCGAGCCGGGAGATGGCTCTATCCGCCTTTGGGGAAGGAGCATTTCTCTTTACTGCCTTTGCCGTTCTCTTCGTCGTCGGGACGACTCAGTTAAATTTTTTGGCCCCAGACCTCCTCGCCCATCATTGGGGCTGGGAGAATCCGGCCTATTGGCTCACCTTTGTCGCCATGCTCATCGTGCTGATCGCGGAAACGGGACGAATTCCTGTGGATAATCCCGATACCCATCTGGAGTTAACGATGATTCATGAAGGGATGCTTCTGGAGTATTCGGGGAGGCATCTGGGGCTTGTCCATTGGGCGGCGATGATGAAACAATTCCTTTTCTTAAGCCTCTTTCTTCAGTTTTTCTTTCCCTGGGGAGTTCCGGAGAAGATGAGTGTGGGTCTTCTTCTCCTTTCCATCCTTCTTTTCTTGGGGAAGATCTTCTTGATAGGGTTTTTCCTGGGGCTGATCGAAACGCTCTATGCGAAGATCCGGCTCTTTAAGGTTCCGCGCCTTTTTTTATCGGCCATGTTTCTGGCGTTTCTCGCCATGATCATTCATCTCGCATTATAGGAGGGGGAACTCTTGATCGAACAGTGGGTGGCCATGATTTTATTTGGGAGCACGCTTCTCACTCTCCTCATCCGAAAGGTGGCGGATACGGTGGGGGTGGTCGCTTTCCAGTCGTTTATCCTCTCCATCACGGCAGGGGTGATGTGGTTTCGTACCGGTGTGGCCGATCTTCTCATCGCCGCGCTGCTCACCCTCGGTGTAAAGGCGCTCCTTATTCCCTTTATTTTGTATTACACGATCCGGAAACTGAAGATAAAAAAGGAGGTGGAGCGTTATACCTCCAAGTCGGTGACGCTGATGATCGGGCTCGCTTTGGCGGTTTTAGGGTATTACGTGACCGCCCGTTTGGACCTGCCGGGAACGGCGTTGGGCAAGATCTTCCTTCCGGTCTCCGTCATCATGATTTTTCTGGGGACGTTGATCATGATCAATTATAAGAAGGCGATCATGCAGGGGGTGGGCCTCATCACCATAGAAAACGGCCTTTTTCTCGTATCCCAATCCTTGAGTTACGGAATGCCCCTGATGATCGAACTGGGGATCTTTTTCGACATGCTGGTGATGGTGGTGATCATTGGCATTCTCTCCACCCGGATCCAGAGCACCTTTGATAGCCTGAATACAGATCGGTTAACTCGATTGAAGGGATGAACGTGATGAACAGCATACTTTTCCTTTTCCTTCTCCTTCCGTTGGCGACAGGGATGCTCGCTTGGCTTCTTCCCTGGAGGAAGATGGGGGAGATCTTACAAGGGGTGGGTTCCTTCTTCCTCCTCCTCTTATCCGTTTGGATGATGGTGGCGGTGATGAGGAAAGGGGCGATCATCGCCTGGAATGAATGGTTTTATGTGGATGCCTTTACCGCCTATTTTATCTTCTTAATCGCCCTGGTGGGTTTTACGGCTTCCCTCTATTCGATTGGCTATATGGGGCATGAACTTGAGACAGGACGGTTCACGGCGAGGCAATACCATCGCTATTATCTCTGGTTTCATCTCTTCCTTTTTGCCATGCTCCTCACCGTGGTGATGAATAACCTGGGCTTCTTGTGGGTGGGAATTGAGTTAACCACCCTGGTTTCAGCCCTACTGGTTGCCTTTTACCAAAAGGGAACCGCCCTTGAGGCGGGGTGGAAATATCTGATGATGGGAAGTGTGGGGATCGCCTTTGCCCTTTTGGGGATCCTCTTCCTCTATCTCTCCGGGGTGAATCTCCTGGGAGAAGATCCCCGGGCCCTCAACTGGACCTATTTGATGGAGTCGGCCCATCGGTTCAATCCCCGCTGGATGGAGATGTCTTTCCTCCTCATCCTGGTTGGTTTCGGCACGAAAGCGGGACTTGCTCCCATGCACTTCTGGCTCCCGGACGCCCATAGTGAGGCCCCATCCCCGATCAGCGCCGTTTTATCCGGGGTTCTGCTGAATACGGCCCTTTATGGGATCTTCAGGGTCTACCTGATCGCCAATCAGACGCTTCAAGGGGAGGCAGGCCGGTATTTGATCCTCTTTGGTCTCTTGTCCATCGCCATTGCCGTTCCCTTTCTCCTGGTTCAACATGACTTGAAGCGGATGCTGGCTTACTCCAGCGTGGAACATATGGGGATTATTACGTTGGGGATGGGTATCGGAGGACCTGTTGGAACTTTCGGGGCGCTTCTCCATATGGCCAATCACTCCATGACCAAATCGCTTCTCTTTTTCGCTGCGGGAAATATGGTTCAGAAGTATCATTCGAAGCGGATCGATCGCATTGCAGGCGTCCTTTCCAGCCAACCGGTTACGGGAGGCCTCTTTCTGCTCGGCCTATTGGCCATCACAGGGCTTCCGCCTTTCAGCATCTTTGTGAGCGAGTGGATGATCATGATGGCCGGATTCCAATCCGGATATCTCTGGCAAACCACTCTCTTCCTCGTGCTGATCGGTATCATTTTCGCAGGGATGGGCTTTTATGCCGTGAAGATCCTGTTTGGGGATAGGCCGGCCAAGATGGATAAAGGGGAGATGAGCCCGTGGTCCACCTACCCCCTCTTTCTTCCCCTGCTGTTTGTGATTTTCTTCGGACTCTATCTGCCGGAGGGGGTTCGTGAGGTGCTTCAGCAGATCGTCCATCTATTTAAGGGAGGGATTTAGGGATGGAGGCGGCGCGAAAGCAGTGGTTTTTATGGCTTCGGCGGGAGGCTGCCCCCTTTCTTTCCTGGGAAGAAAAAGCCCCGGGCGAAGTGAGGATGGAGATTTCCAGGGAGCAGCTGGAGAAAGTGACCCGTTTAGTAAAAGAGAGGGGAGGGCGCCTCTTTACCATGGTGGGAAATGATGAGCGGGAGAGGGAGGGGCATTTTGCCCTTTATTACGTCTATGCCTTTGACCCGATTCACGCGTTTGTGACGGTAAAGGTGAGAATCCCGGAAGAGGAGCCTACCTTTCCCTCTCTATCTTCTCTTTTTCCTGCCTTTAATTGGTATGAGCGGGAGGTGAAGGATCTCTTCGGTCTTCGTCCCCTGGGCCATCCCGATCCGCGACCGCTGGTCCTGCATGGGGACTGGCCGGAGGACCTTTTCCCTTTGCGAAAGGATTACCCGAAGACCATGGAGGCGCCCCGAATGGAGAGCAGGGAGACCTATATGCCTTACGGCGGTGAAGATGTGACGGAGGTGCCGGTCGGTCCGATTCACGCAGGCATTATTGAGCCGGGGCATTTTCGTTTCGGCGTGGTGGGGGATACGATCCTCCATCTGGATGCCCGCCTCTTTTATACCCACAAGGGATTGGAGAAGGAGGCGGAGGGAATGCCTGTGGAGCAGGCGCTGCTTCTCGCGGAGCGTGCCTGTGGGGTTTGTGCCTATTCCCACGGGCTGGCTTTCGCCCAGGCGGTAGAGCGGATCGCCGGAGTGGAGGTTCCTCCCCGGGCGAAGGCGTTACGGGCGATCTACCAAGAGTTGGAAAGACTCTACAACCACATTGGAGAGGTGGGGAATCTCTGCGCCGGTTTTGGCCTGGCGGTCGGGGTAAGCCATGGAGCCCGGTTGAAGGAGCTCCTCCAACAGCTGAATGAGCGCCTAACCGGACACCGTTATATCCGGGGAGCGGTATCCTTAGGCGGAGTGAAGGAGGATCTGGGGAGCCGCGAGATCCGGGATCTCCATGCCACCTTGCCGAACGTACGGGAGGATTTCTCTGAATTGGCGGAGCTCATTCTGGGACATGAGGTGGCGATCAATCGGATGAACGGGACGGGGGTTCTTTCCCCGCAGGTGGCCCAGGATTTGGAGGTGGTGGGACTGGCTGCCCGGGCTTCGGGGCGGGATTTGGATACGCGCCGGGATCTCCCTTACGGTTTTTATGAAGGGATCACGGTGAAGGTCCCCCTTCAACGTACCGGGGATGTCCTTGCCCGTCTGAAACAGCGGATCGAGGAGGCGGAGGTCTCTTTTTCCTTGATTGAGGCGATTCTCACGAAACTGCCCCGTGGCGAGATCCGCACGGAGATCGGCCGCCTTCCCTCCTATGAAGCGGGGTTCGGTTGGGTGGAGTCTCCCAGAGGGGAGACAGTTCACTGGTTGATGACGGGGCCGGAGAACCGGGTGGAGCGTCTCCGTATCCGCTCCGCCACCTATTCCAATTGGCCCGCCGTCCCTTTTGCGGTAAAGGGAAACATCGTTCCGGATTTCCCTTTGATCAATAAGAGTTTTGAACTATGTTATGCTTGCTGCGATCGGTAAGGAAAGGGGGGATGATCCGTGTTTGATCTACTTTGGAAGATGATCAGGGCAGGTCGGGTAACGCGCCGGGATCTCTTCGCCAGGCCGCTGCCAGATCGGGTGAAAGGGAGCCTGGAGATCGTGGGAGAGGAGTGTACCGGCTGCGCCCTCTGCATGGAGAGCTGCCCCACGGGGGCGATTACGTATACTGGACAGGGAGAGGAAGGGGAACTTCACCTGGATGTGGGAAATTGCATCGCCTGCGGGCTCTGCGTGGAGGTCTGCGAGACCCGAATTCTCCGCCTTTTGCCCAACTCTCTCCCTCCTTCCCGGGAAAGGGAGGGGTTTCGAATCGATCGCCGGGTCAGAAAGGGAGTTCCGGTGAGGGACTTGAGCGGAGCGGAAGAAGTGGCGGCCGGGGCGGAAATCCTTTCCGAAGAAGAGGAGAGGTTAACGGGGATGCTTTCCGTTCCTGTTCCGGTGATGCCCGGGATGCAGGAGAAAGGGGGGGAGAACGATTCTTCCGTAGATCTCCCCGAGGCATCGGAAGTCCCCCTGGAAGAGAGACTTCGCCAGCGGATTCGGGAGGTGCTGGGTCCCTCCCTCCATATCCGTCATCTTGATTCCGGCTCCTGCAACGGCTGTGACTTCGAGATGAACGCCTTAACCAATCCGATCTACGACATCCAGCGCTTTGGGTTAGATTTCGTCGCCTCCCCCCGCCATGCCGACCTCATCATGGTGACCGGGGGTGTGACAAGACACCTGGAGGAGGCGGTGCGGGCCACCTATGAAGCGGCTTCGGAACCGAAGATGGTGGTGGCGGTAGGCACCTGTGCCATTGGGGGAGGCATCATCGGACATCAATATGCCCATCACGGCGGTGTGGACGGGATTCTCCCGGTTACCGTTTATGTGCCGGGTTGCCCCCCTCGCCCTGAGGCGATGATTGAAGGGATTCTGATGGCGTTGGACCGCTATAAGGAGAGGCGAAAAAAGGATTCTTCCATTCCATCAAAGCCGCATAGTTCATAGACTCCTCATCATCCAAATAGTTTGGGATTACCCCGAGGGGAGTCCGCCCGCAGCGGAGGAGGAAGGTGATGACCGGATCTTTTAACTCTCCTTTTACGACTTTGGAGAGATATTCGTCCGCCGACATTTCGGCGGCTTTTTTATGGTATCCGGGCATTCTCCCCCCTCCCAAGAGGCGTTTCAACCCTTTATACACCACCACTTCATACATGGACTGCATCAGCCACCTGCCGAGCCCCATCTTCCGATAAGAGGGACGGACGCTGATGTCGACCACATAGAGGGTATCCCCGTCCGGGCGGTGGTTCCGAATATACCCGTGGTCGGTGATCTCTTCCCAGGTGTGTTGGGGGTGATCCGGATCAAAAGGGACGATCAGTCCGGTCATGGATCCGGCCACAACCCCTTCCACCTCAATGAGGAGGGCTCCTTCCGGGAAAAGGGTGACATGGTTTAGAAGCTGTTCTTCTTTCCACCAGAGCTCCGACGGGAAGGGGGGAGGGAAACTCTCTCGCTGGATATCGATCAGGGCTGGGAAATCTTTCGCGGTATAATTGCGGATCACTGCTCTCCGAGGCGTGTCCGAATCGAAGAGGTAGAGCTCTTTGTGATAGGAATACATAGGAATCCCTCCTCACTTCTCTTGCGCATATGTTACGTTTTATGCGACAGACGTTCCTTTAGACGACGATGGTTCCCTTCATCTCCCGGGATGATTCTCCCGGGATGATGAGGGTGATTCTCCCTTTAGGTATACTGCTATTTCCAGTCCGGGTAGAGGTCGGTTCGCCGGTCCTGCCAGGTGGTGACCGAACCGGAATCCCTGACCTCCTGAAGGAGGGATAGATTCAGATCGGCGGTTATGATCATATCCTGGTTCAGATCCCCTTGGGCCAGGATGCCATCGGGAGGAAAGGGGATGTCGTTGGGGGTGATGATGGCGGACTGCCCGTAATTGGCCCGCATGAAATCCACGGTAGGAAGCGCCCCCACCGTTCCGGACGTTACCACGTACACCTGATTTTCCACCGCCCGGGCATGGGCCGTATACCGAACCCGGAGGAAGCCATGCCGGTCATCGGTGCAGGAAGGGACAAAGAGGAGATCGGCTCCTTTCGCCCTTGCCATGCGGACCAGCTCCGGGAATTCCACGTCATAACAGATGAGGACGGCGATTTTTCCTTTCTCGGTATCAAAGGTGCGAAGTTCATCTCCTGGTGTTAGCTTCCACTCCTTCACCTCGGTGGGGGTGATGTGGAGCTTCTCCTGAATCTCTATTTTCCCATCGGGATAGAAAACATGGGCGGTATTGTAAAGGCGGTCGCCTCTCCGGATCACATGGGTACCGCCGATGATATGGAGGTGATGTTCCCGGGCAAGGCGGGTGAAGAGGGAGAGGTAAGAGTCGGTAAAGGAGGGCAGCTCCCCGATGGAGAGTGCCTTTCTCTCTCCGTTCCCGATGGAGAGGAGCTGGGTGGTGAAAAACTCCGGAAAGAGCAGGAATTCGGCGCCAAATTCCTTGGCCGTTTTCACATAATGCTCCACCTGTTCCGCGAACTCTGCGAACGACCGAATGGTGTGCAGATGGTATTGGACGGAAGAAACGCGTACGTTCATGCAGATCTCTCCTTTAGACAAACAATGAAGTGTAGATGATGATTCTTTTCGAATCCGTCATTCTTCGTTCTACCCGCCAAACCGGGCATTTTAGAGATGAGCACTTCTCCAGATAAGTTAAACGTTGGGAATTACTCTCGTTATGATGGTATTATAGCAGAAGATACGACGCGAAACCAAGCGTTAAAAACCGAAGGGGAACATCCCATTTTTTATAGATAACCGCTAGGATCGAATGTGATATACTAGGTGTACATTTCTTGCGTGGAGGAATTTTGATGAGCAAGTGAGAGGAGATTCTCGAATTGAATCGTCAGTTTTACGAAATTCGTGTAGCGGAAAATGCTATAGCATACAAACCATAAAGAGAAGTGAACGGGATGATCGAATGATGAAAAGGAAAGGTATGCATAAGAAGATTGAGGAAGGAAAAATGAACGGGAAACCGCCGAAGGAAATGGCGGCCGGCCAACTGACGATGCAGGATAAAAAGGCCGATGATCCGGCGAAAAAGAAGCTCCGGACGAACGGGGGGAATCCTTTGGACCAAAAAGAAATTCCCGTGGAGAAAAACATGGAGATCCCCCTTTCCATCGAACGTTTGAACCACGAAGGGGAAGGGGTTGGCCGGTATGAGGGATATACCCTCTTCGTCCCGGGAGCCCTCCCCGGAGAAGAGGTTCGGGCCAAAGTGGTGAAAGTGAAGGCTACCTACGGGTACGGGAAAATGCTGGAGATCATCAAGGCGAGCCCGGAGCGACGCATTCCGCCCTGCCCCATTTACAAGCGGTGCGGTGGCTGCACGCTGCAACATCTTTCCTATGAAGGGCAGCTCCAATTTAAACGGCAGCTCGTGGTGGAGAGCCTGGAGCGGATCGGGAAGTTAGAGGGGGTCCCGGTTCATCCCACCCTCGGCATGGCGGACCCCTGGCGGTATCGGAACAAGGTGCAGGTTCCCATCGGGGAGCGGGAGGGAGGGCTGGTCGCCGGGTTTTACGCCCCCAGGAGCCATGAGTTGGTGGAGATGGAAGCCTGCCTCATCCAGCATGAGAAAGGGGATGAGGTGATTCGGAAGGTGAAGGAGATCGCCTCCCGCCTGGGCATTCCCGCCTATGACGAGAAGAGGGGAACGGGTCTTTTGCGCCATGTTTTGATCAAAGTAGGTTTTGCCACCGGGGAAATCATGGTGGTCCTAGTGACCAATGGGGAGAAGATCCCCCGGGCAGGGGAATTGGTGGAAGGGATACGGAATGAGATCGATGGCGTGGTAAGCATCGTCCAAAATATAAACCCCTTGCGGACCAACGTGATTCTGGGAGAGAAGACCCGGACACTCTGGGGGCGAGATGTCATCTATGATCAGATCGGCGACGTGAAGTTTGCCATCTCCGCCCGTTCCTTCTACCAGGTGAACCCGATACAGACAAAGCTCCTCTATGAGAAAGCGGTGGAATACGCCGGATTAACCGGGACGGAGACGGTGATCGACGCCTATTGCGGCATCGGGACGATCTCCTTGTTCCTGGCACGGAAGGCGGGGAAGGTGTACGGCGTGGAGGAGGTGGCGGAGGCGATCGCCGATGCCAAGAAGAATGCGGCGTTGAATGGGATCGATAACGTGGAATTTGCCGTCGGCAAAGCGGAGGAAGTGATGCCGCGGTGGAAGGAGGAGGGGATCACCCCGGATGTGATCGTAGTCGACCCGCCCCGTAAAGGCTGTGACCGCAGCCTGCTCGACACCATGATCGAGATGAAGCCGAGAAGAATCGTCTATGTCTCCTGCAACCCCAGCACCCTCGCCCGTGATCTCCATATTTTGGAGGAGGGAGGCTACAAAACCGTCGAAGTTCAGCCCGTCGATATGTTCCCGCAGACGGCGCATGTGGAGTGTTGTGTGTTGTTAAAATTGAAAGGGATAAGTGATTAAGCCCCTGATTTTAAGTCCAATTTGTTTTCGTCATTTTGCTTTGATAAAATCATTGAACAATGCAAAAGGAAGGGGACTTAGTGATGATTAACAAAATCGGGAAAGTAACTGTATATGTAAATAACCAGCAACAAGCGAAAGACTTTTGGATCAATAAAATCGGCTTTGTCTTGAAAATGGAGCAACCTATGGGACCGAATGTTTCTTGGATCGAAGTCGGACCAAGTGAAGACGAATTTACCACCCTGGTTCTTTACTCTAAGTCAGTGATGCAACAACAGAATCCATCTAAAGTTGCACATCCGTCCATTCTTTTCAGCACAACGGACATTGAATCGGCGTATGAGAAAATGAAACGTAATGGAGTAGAAGTAGGGGAAATGATGAGGATGCCATTTGGCACAATGTTTACATTTAAAGACCAAGATGGGAATGAGTATTTGTTAAGGGAAGATAAGTAGGAAAAAAGGTCCTTGACAATCGGATAAACTCCGGCGGTTAGAATGCCGGAGTTTCCACTTTATTTAACCCACCCCCGTTGTAACGAATCTTGATTGATCGGTTTGATCCACAATCCATAAATTGTCTAATGAGATGAAGAGCAATTCAAATGAAAGAAAAGATGATCAACATCTATTTACATCTGATGGAAGATTGAACATATATAATCGATAATGTAGGTTAAAACTTTTTACCATTATAAATATAAAAAATAAAGGAGAACATCACATGACAAGGAATAATGAAATCAGGAATAACAAAGAGTTGTCACCCGAACAACGCGAAAAACTACTTGAAACATTGAAATCCCGTTTTGAGAAAAACATGAACCGCCATGAAGGCCTGGAATGGGCTAAAGTACAGGCAAAGCTCGAAGCGAATCCTGAAAAACTGTGGTCGCTCAATGAAATGGAGAGAACAGGCGGTGAACCGGATGTGGTCGGTTATGATAAAGAGACGGACGAATATATTTTTTTTGATTGTTCAGCGGAAAGTCCTAAAGGCCGCAGAAGTGTTTGTTATGACCGCGAAGCGCTGGAGTCAAGGAAAGAACATAAACCGGAAAATAACGCAGTTGACATGGCTAGTGCCATGGGCATTGAACTTTTAACGGAAGAACAATACCGGGAGTTGCAGAAACTAGGAAAATACGATACGAAAACATCGAGCTGGGTGAAAACACCCGAGAAGATTAGAAGACTAGGCGGGGCCATTTTTGGTGATCGTCGCTATGACACTGTTTTTGTGTACCACAATGGAGCAGAATCCTACTATGCTTCTAGGGGGTTCCGTGGCTCGTTAAGGGTCTAAATTTGGCTGAAAACTGACCGGATTAAGGTGCGGGATAAAAGGTTGAAGCCGGAAGTATGGAAGTAACAATCGGTTTATCAAATCTACCGCTCTGTTCAATCTCTTTTTTACAAAAGTTTTTTGCTGCCATGCATGAAGAAAAGGCAAGAAAAGGTTTTTTTGTAACCACATCTTTTTTTGCTGATACTGCTTATGAGTATGCAAAAGACAAGAACATAGAACTTATAAGTGGAACAAAACTGGTTCAATTAATGCGTCAAGCTTATCCTGAGTATAATGATGATACTGTTGATGTAATGTGCCTACAATGTGGGGACATTGTTACATTCGATTTAGCCTTGCAAGATATAACAAGGAAGTATTGTAAAAATAAGCATATCGTTGAAAATAACATTTATTATAGTGATTTATTCAAAAGACCAAGTAGGTCTAATTCAATCAGATATAGAAAAAGGAGAATATAAAAGATTTTACCTGAAATACAGACAATAGAGTTGGTAAGATAAACAGTTTGTAAAAGATGCGATTGGCTTTTTGACTCATTCGGTCAGAAGGCATACATTGATTAGATGGACATTCAAATGCCACGTACAACAAATTAATCAACCAACAAATAAATCAACGAACAAACTGCTCAAGCAAAAGATTTCAGCGTGCAACAAGTCTATCGTGTTATCCACGCCAGGGAGTATAGAATTCATATGGATTCTCTGGGAAATCGGCGTAGCCGATGGCAAAAGGGAATCGACAAAATCGCCATTTTACCTAGTGTAGTGGATTCAAGGACATGGCCAGAGCGGGAAAAATATGAAATTTATGTAAGCGTAAAATAATACCCAGCGCGCCTAGCTAAACTAGGCATAACTAACTGATGAAAGTTCAGTCGAGTAGGTAGGTACCAAGCCGCCTCGTAGTTAGCAGGCAGATATCAACGAAATCTGATGGCTGGAGCCCTGTGAAAAGCTGTAAAACATACAGTGAAACAAATGCTCAGGCTGTAACGACCGTGAATCTTGCCGCATCGTCAATATGTAACCCGTTAAGGGACTAGAGAGTGTCGAGCCCCATGGGTGTAGGCGAAGACCATGGAACACGTGAAGAACTTGGGAGCTCAGCGTAGATAAGGAAAATCCAAAGAGATGGTTTCATGCCTTGTATGACAAGATGGCGGCTAAGATCGTATAAGAGCCCGTTTTGAAGCAGATTTCAAAGGCTGCTCATTCGGCTTTCGATCGAAATGGAGCGCACATGATGCAACGCGGAGGATACGGGAAACCATAAACGAAGGACGAGTCTATTGGGTGGTTGACGTGGACATTACCGGATACTTTGACAACATTTCACATGCCAAACTTATGAAACTGGTGGAATAAAGAATAAGCAGTCGACGAATATTGAAACTCATACGGAAATAGCTTAAAGCGGGATTCGTGAAAGAGGGGCAGGTTCACGAAACGGTAATCGGAAGTCCCCGGGGCGGCGTAATCCGTCCACTTCTGGTCAATCTCTATCTGAACTACTTAGATACGATATGGGAAAGACAATTTACCCAAACAGGAACATTAGTTCGATATGCGGATGATCTGGTCATTTTATGCCATCGGAAAGAACAAGCTCTTAAAGCCATACGAGTATTAAAAGCAGTGTTTGCGAAATTGTAACGAACGATCAATGCGAAGAAGTCGAAGTGGTTAAAATCTGGGATGATACACAGGGATTTGACTTTCATCATCGGACACTTCCGGTCATGAGGAAAGGCGGGATCACAGCAAAGATTTTACGTACCCTTAGGAATACGGAATGAGTTGGAAGGGACCACGACATCCATGTGAATGACAAGCCACATCAATCGCGTCATTAACATCCAATCCACCATTAAGTACAAAAGGCAAGGCTGCACAAAGTATGTCCAGAGTGGGACACTGTATAGATAATGGACCGATGGAAGGTTTCTGGGGCATCCTGGAACGGGAGATGTACTACGGTCACAAATTTCACCAGCCGGGAATAGCTGATACAAGCCATTTCAGCCTATATCTATTATTACAACTACCCGCGGTTGCAGTGTCGGCTATCCGTCATGACGCCTATGGAAAACCACGAGCGGTACGCAAAGGCCGCATAGAGATTGCTGCCCACCGTTAGGGAGGCAGCTATCAAGTTCCTTTATTTTTTCATTGTCCTCTTGACGGGCGCATATCAGCTAGGCAATGAGGCTTATTTATATTTAGCCGTCATTTCGCTTACGACCATCAAGCAAATAAAATACAAGGGGCATCAAGCCATTAAGCATCTGAAACAGCTTTTAACAGATGTAGTGGAACGAACGACCTAATTTGTGAATCAAGTCAAGCTAGTGGTTTCCGGAAGACGCATAATCATGGATTGTATGGTAAGATTCTTTGATCCGGAATTACGACCGATTAAGAAAGGGAGCTTTCTAAAGGAACCGAGTTCGGCTAAAAAACCCGGATTGACGAAACCGAAAGCGGCTTTATTAGGGAGGTGAAGTTTATTTAGACAACCCCTCCGACGATGAATTTCTGGTGCTCGCTGTAAAAACGCATAAGAAACAATTTGGTAAAGCTCCAATGGTGACCTTCCGTTGGTTTTTCAGCAAGAAAAACAAATCACATTTACGGAATTGGGCATCAAGCAATGAATCCTTTCATGAAATGACAAAAATGGCCAAGAGAAAACCGGATATGAAAACCGACCTAGGTTCAAAGGCTTGCAATGCTTCCGTACTGCAGGTAAAGTGAAGATCAGCCTTCTCAAAAATACGGATTGAGACGTAGTAGTATCGGGCCCTACTCGACTCAAAAAACTGGGTCAGATTCAGTCAAAATGTTCATCTAGGGCGGACGATAAGTAAAAATAATGTTAATTGGACAATCCTGAAAAAGTGATGAGGAAAGAGCAACGTTCACAAACGGGCTTTTCAAGAGCACTACTTTTCTCTACAAATTGGGTTAATCTCCCTATGAATTCCTCCATAATCAGAAATAGCGACCTCTTCTCTTTGAAATCATAAAGAAACCGCATTTTACAGCGTGTTTGTTTTGTTTTTTCAGTCGGGACAATTACAAATTTTTGGCAATAAAATAACCTTCTCGTGTTGCATCCATCACATTTCTTGGTTTATTGGCATCACCTATGACAAATGTATCCGGCACAATGCCGTAAAAAGAGTCGATCAAGTGCGGATTTGTTCGCATTCCGGTAGAAAGAATAACCGTCGAAGCCGGTATAAACTTCTGTTTTCCAGCTTCTTCATAAACAACGCCATCCCGGGCAATTTCCACAACCTTGATGTTAAGCTTGGTGTGCAAAGTTGATTCCTTCTCCAAGGCCTGTCTTAAACCGATACGATAAAGGATATTGCTGTTTTTAGCCAGGATGTCCCCCATCTCCAAAATGGTCACGTTTTTACCTCTTCTCGCTAGTTCAATGCCCAATTCGCATCCGGTGGACCCGCCACCGATAATAGCAACTTCTTGCCCAATTTCGTCCATTTTGGTATATACATCTAATGCTCCATAAACATGATCTTGGTCAACCCCTTTAATAGGAGGCGTAAAAGGAATGGCGCCTAGATAAAAAGAAAAATGTCATATTTTTGAGAATAGCGGAACAGGTAAAAGCGCACCTAGCCACCGAATCTCCCTCATTCTAAACGGATATAAGGTTAAATTCATAATCGCTCAACACTTCGTCAAAGAACTCCCCACGGCTATGCTAAAGCTTAATCTCGAGGCATTTGAACATAAATGGCTCCTACCGTAATCGGCATCGGTGTCCCGGCGTCCGTCCGCGGTTTCGTTTTTGTTCTTGCGTTTGACAAAGGAGGAGAAGGCTTTGCTGTTGATTGGCAAAGTCCGGGAGTAATTCTCGGAACTCTTCTACCATGATAAGGGATTATTGAATATAAAACCGATTCTTACATAATATAATCTTCAACATAAAGGGTGAATTAGGTTAATTAAGATAGGGAACCTCACCAAGACGAGTTTCCTTAATATGGATATTAAGAAGGGGAGCCGATGATTAGGCTCCCTTTTAAAGGCGCATTTTATTGAAAGCAATGTAATAATGGATCTAGCAATATGAAAGAAAGCAATTGAAATCAAAAAATTATCCGGTTTACAAGATATAATACAGGTACATAACAAAGTTGAGTCCGTATAATTGGTGTAAAATCAATCGTTCAGCTGGGTGACATAATACACAGGTGCCACCCCCGCCCTTCTCTGGTAGAATGAGTTTGTGAACAAAATCTACAGGGAGGTATGGAGATGGCACAATATAATATTACCTTGAACGATGAAATTTTGAAAGATCTATTTTCTGGAGATAAGGGGGTGGCTGTCTTACTAGAACAGGTGCTGAATCAGGTTCTTCAAGCCCAGGCCACNGANCAGTTGAATGCGGAGCCCTACGAACGGTCTGAAGATCGTCAGGGTTATCGCAATGGTACTCGCCCCCATCCCATTACGACCCGCGTCGGTACGCTGGTATTGCGGGTGCCACGACTCCGTAGCGGCAAGTTTTCCACAGAGCTTTTTGCCCGTTATCAGCGCAGTGAACAGGCACTTTTACTGGCGATGATGGAGATGGTTATTAATGGTGTATCCACAAGGAAGGTAGCTGCCATCACGGAGGAGCTATGTGGTGAAGAGTTTTCCAAGTCTACCGTATCGGAGCTCTGTAAACGATTGGACCCCGTTGTCCAAGGATGGAACGAACGAAGCCTGAAGGACAAGGAATACCCCTTTGTGATCGTGGATGCCATGGTGCTAAAGATTCGTGAGGATGGCAGGGTGCGCTCGAGGGCTGCTTTGATTGCTACTGGTGTGGGTGAAGACGGATACCGTGAAGTGCTAGGAATGCGNATCGGGGATAGCGAGTCTGAAGCCAGTTGGAGTGCGTTTTTCGGCTGGTTGAANGACCGAGGNCTGCATGGTGTGGATATCGTTGTCTCTGACAGCCACAGCGGGCTTGTGAAAGCCCTACACACCCAGTTTCAAGGCTGTACCTGGCAACGATGCCAAACGCACTTTATGCGCAACTTCTTGGACGCCGTGCCTAAGAGTTTACAGGAGGAGCTGTATGGGAAAATGCGGGCCATCCTTGATGCGCCGGATGTGAAGACAGCCCGTTTATTAATGGAGCAGGTTGTGGATAATTACAGTGATAAAGCCCGTAAGGCTGTGGATATCCTCGAGTCGGGCTTTGATGACATCACGGCAGTACTGGAGCTACCAGAACGGTACAGGAAACGTCTGCGTACTACCAACGGTCAGGAGCGCCTTAATGAGGAAATCCGCAGGCGAGATCGGGTGATTCGAATCTACCCGAATCGAGACTCGGCGATACGGCTTCTAGGTGCCTTGCTGATGGAGATTGACGAGAAATGGCAATCTGGTCACCGGTACTTTGACATGGAAGACTATTACGTCTGGCGGGAGGAGCGTAGGAAGAAGGAGGTGGCGGAGTCACAGCAGAGCGTCCGAAAGGTTAGTTAACATAATGCAATCACCGGGGAGGGGAGAATTTACACCACATTTAGGACTTGACCCATAACAACAAAGGAACTTCTAAGGTAACCCATATATGAAATGTGAAAGGGTGAATGGATGAATCAATACGACGGAAGCATTTTAAAAGCCATTGAATATATAGAGAATCGAATTGATCATGAAATACCGCTCGATGAAATTGCAAAAGTAGCCGCATTTTCCAAATTCCATTTTACTCGGATCTTTAAAGCTGTTACTAAGGAGAACCTCAATGATTACATTCGCAAACGCAGGCTGACTTTAGCGGCAAGGGCGTTAATCGAAACCGATATGCCCATTCAGCAGATCGGTTTCACCTATGGATATTCGTCGCAAGAAGCGTTTACCCGGGCGTTTAAACAATACATGGGCATATCGCCGAAAAGCTACCGGAATAAAGGGATTCATTACCACAACTTGTACAAAGAGGCTTTATCCGAACCGCTTTTATATCTAAAAAAGCGGCAAGTACCCTATAAAGCATCAATCATTCAAAAGCCTTCATTTATGATTGGTGGCATCTGCTTAAGCGGTGAGCTTAATCATCATCAGATATCAGTGCTTTGGAATCGGTTCTATGATGAGCTGCAAAGATTCTCGATCAATCCGGAAACGGTCGCATGCTACGGATACGAATCGATAGATGAAACCAACACCCCCTATTATCTGGCTGCGATTGAAATGGATCGACTGGAAAACTTGCCGCCGGGTTGGAGAAGAGAGGTGATCCCTGAACACAAGTACGCAGCTTTTACGTTGGAAAATGTCATTGAAAATATCCCGAACGCGATGGAAGAAATCTATCAAAATCAACTTCCGGCTATGAATCTAAAACCGGTTCAGAATTTTAGCATTGAGTATTACGAAGCGGATTTTATGGCAAATGATCGTACGTATACCCTAAAATTTTTAGTACCTGTTGAATAGGAGGAGAATGTATGTATATTGGAAATGGTGCATATTGCTACGCCAATTCTGCAAGCATGTTGATCAAAGGGATAGATGAGAATGTATCGCCATCATTGCTGGAAGTACTATCAGGGGTTAGTCTTGGCGTTACATTGTATGGGAATGGCAGCCTGTTTCTGCATAATAACATAGCTGATCCCGATGTCGCCATATCCAATGCCATGAAAATATTGGGTTTTGCTTTCAGTGAGGAAATTTCGGCAGAAGATGCAGAATGTCCTTTAGACCAATTACGGAATGTTTTAAAGACTTCAACCGCAATTTTGGGACCTGTAGATATGGGTTATCTTACGTATTCACCAAACCACCGTTACGCAAAAGGTTCCGATCATTACGTCTTGGCTTATGATATGGACGATCAGTATGTATATCTCCATGATCCGGCAGGCTTTCCGTACGTAAGGCTATCGCTCGAAAACTTAAAATTAGCATGGAAAGCGAAAGATATTCCTTATGGCAGAGGTCCTTACCAGTACTGGCATTCGATTAAAAGGATCAATCAACCTGCGGATGAAGAAATCTACGAGAACTCCATCCGTTATTTTCAACAGATTTATAAGGAGACGGGAAAAGTAGGTGCAACCATTGGTGCCAAAACCGGGACAGAGGCCATCGCTTCATTTTGCAATAAACTAGAGAACCATGAAATCACCGAAGCTGCGGCAGATAATCTAAAATATTTTGTATTCCAATTGGGAGCCAAGAGGGCAAACGATTTCTCGGCGTATTTTGAGAAACGGAATCCTGTTCTTGCCCGTTTAAAAAGAAAACAATCCGAACTCCTGGGATTATGCCATTCACTTGCGGTAGAAGAAGATTGGCAAAACCTTTCTTCTGTACTACGGGATTTCGGGAAGATTGAAGAGGAATTTGAAAGAGAGATCCTTGCGTTAGAAGTATATGTTTCTTAAGAAGGCCATCCTCATCTGGATGGCCTTCAGACTGAAGAGAAACCTACATTTTTCTTGAAAGGAGTCCTTCTGCATAGTGACCAAGGGTTGTACATACACAGTGATTACTTTGACAGTTGGAAATAATAGCTATGCGCCTGTAATCTATGAATTTGGACTCTACTTGATTTCTTCCCCGGATGCGCCGACGATAGCAAGCGTCACACCGGGCAACAAGCAAGCGACAGTCAGCTTTAACGCTCCGGTAAACGACGGAGGAAGAACCATTACAAGTTATACGGTCACGGCAAGTCCCGGAAATATTACGAGAACAGGCACAAGCAGTCCGATTGCGGTGACAGGATTGACAAACGGTATATCGTATACGTTTACGGTAACGGCAACGAACGAAATCGGCACTTCCCACCCTTCCGCCGCTTCAAATCCGGTCACTCCCATGCCCGATCCGGCATATACCGCCAGTGCCGCCGTCAATGATGCCGCGCCTATTGCAGGGATGGATACTACCGTAACGCTGACCGTATACAACTCGGATGGCGGGATCGATGCCACGTTTGATGGAACGCGCAATGTAACCTTATCCGGCTATGCGCAAGCTCCTGACGGATCGTACGGTGGCTTTAACGATCCCTACCATTTTCCATCGTTTGGTCACTTGTAAAAACAAAAGCCCCGAAAAAAACGGGGCTTTGCCAACAATCCGAAAGGCCCAACTTCGGTTGGGCCCAACTGCATGTACTTTTCTTTAGTAATAAATCTAATCATCCTCCTCATTGTCATCTTTGCCGCCGTCATTCTTAATCTCTACTTTTACTTCTTTTCCGCTCGAAAATTTGATTTTTAGCTTTAATTCTTTAACGTTGTTTTGATCTACATTTAAAGCGGATAAAATCTTGTCGGCGATCTCTTTTTTGTCCATATTTTCGGAGATGCCCGCATTGGTTAGTAATTTTTCAATGGCATTAACGGCTTTTTGACCTTCCATCTTCTGTTGCTCATTTTTGGATGCAATTTTCAGTTCAGCCTCTGCATGGCCATCTTTGTTTTTGTAATCCAGTTCCACTTTCCCTTTGTCAGATAGTTTCACTTCCAGTTCGAATTGACGAATGCCTATATCAGAGGTGGAGGTTGGTTGGTCCTCTTCATCCTGTTCGTCATCCTTTTCTTCCGATTCATCATTTTGTTTCGGGTCTAACAAAACGGCTTCTTTCACTGTTTCTCCCAATACGAGCAAGCGAACATAGTCATTTACGGCTAGCTGATCGGCACGGATCAATTTGTTATGGTATTCTACGAGAAGTTCGGAAGAGATGCCGTAGGTTAACGAATCTTGACCGTCCGTTGTAAGGGTAATCTCGCCATTGACAGAATCGTAGACTTGATCGGTTACCGTATCCGAATTGTAGACACTGCCGGTTACGTTAAATTGTATGTTTTTAATCACTCCACTTACTTTAAAGGCACCGGCATTTTCGAGCAATCCGTCATCGGTTCTGTCCAGTAACGCCGCCATCTCGGCGCGCGTTACATTTTTATTGGGTTGAAAAGTACCGTCCGAATAACCGTTGATCATTTTCTTTTCCACAGCTACATTGACGTAACCGATGGAACCGGCGGGGATTTGGTCCGCATCGGTGAAATTGGGAATTTTAGTCATCTCGTGAAGCGCTTCCGATTGCAACCCCAGGGCTTTCACGAGCAGACCCGCTACCCATACTCTGCTCGCGGGCTTCTCCGGTTGAATCTTGTCTTCGGAAGCATCGAAGAGACCATTCTCCAGGGCAACAATAATATACCCTTTAGCCCAGGGGAACTTTTTGTCGATCTGTTCGGCATCTTTAAAATGGAGCTTCGTATCTGGAGATTTGGCTTTGGCTTCGTTTTCGAGTCCCAATAACCGGACAGCCGTCACAATCGCCTCAACCCGGGTTACCGGTTGATTCGGCCTGAATGTGCCGTCTTTGAAGCCTTGAAAGACGTTTTTTGTTTTCATTTTGGCAATCGATATAGCGGCCCATTCCGCTTCTTGGATATCATTAAAATCGAGCATAAGCTGCCCTCTTCCGTCCGCCGAAACGGCTCTTTTCATTCCGCCTGCTGCCGACGCCCAACCGGAAAAGCCGAACAGCAGGATGCAGACCAACGTCAAAAACAGGAAATTTCTAAAATTCTTCATCCAACTCATCTCCTTTAACGAGTGAATTTTTACTTTTTCCATCCATGCCCTCTCCAGTCCTCCGCTTCATTTCCTACGTTTCCTGATGGATGATTACGTCGAACAGAAACGTTTTATGGGGGTTGCAAGGAAATTCCCTAGTCGCCCTCATTTCCGCTGCTTTCTTTTTCCCCTTCGTTGTCTTTCTCCATATTGTCTTTCTCCTTACTGTCTTTCTCCTTACTGTCTTTCTCCTTACTGTCTTTCTCCTTACTGTCTTTCTCCTTACTGTCCTTTTCCTGATTGTCCTTCTCCTGATTGTCCTTTTCTTTCTCCTTTTCCTTATCGCTTTTTTCCTCTTGGGATGTTTTTTCCTGGCCATATATGGGGTTATTCAGTTCGATCGCCGCTTTTTTCTGTTCGGAAGATGGATTCTCTGCGTTCTGAGCGTCCGGTTTGGGTTCAGGTCTTTCCGTGCGTTCGGATGCCGGATGATCTTGATTTTCGTCTTTCGTTTTCCTTTGCTTTATCTCGGGCCGATCGGCTGCGGGCGTTGTCTCACCGGTTTGCTTCTTCGATTGCTCTTTAGGCAATGGGTAAGTTGTGTCCGATTGAATCGGCTGCACTACCTTCTGCGTGTCGTCGGAAGGCTTCTCTTCCCGGATTGAGTTGTTATCGGAAATCTGTTCCGCTTTCTGATTGATTATTGAACTCTTCTCATCGGAATTTTTTTCGAAAAATTGTTCCGGGGGAATTCCCGCGCGGATAAGAGAGGAGACAATCGAATGCGTGCGCAATTCCTCCACGCTTAATTCAATCCCCTTACGTTTGGCCTGTTCGTATACGATGTATTTGTTCAGCGTTAACCTTGCTTTTTTCGCTTGTTCCATCTGATGTTCATTTGCATCGAACATTTTGATTTTGTAATCTTGATCCCCTGCGATGATTTTTTTGGTATCTACATCAAAGGCAGCCTTGCCGAAATCAACAACGGATATCCAGATCCACCTCTTATCCGTTTGAGTATCCAAAAAACCTCGTTCTTCCGCTTTCTTGACGATGAACCTGACGGCTGTATAAAATTCTTTCCCTATTAATTGCTCTTCCGACATGATCCATTTCGCGTCATCGTTCACCGGAACGGCTTTTTCGACTTTTCCCTTTCCGTCAACGAAAAGCTCAAACCCCGGATTAATGTCGATCGCGACTAGAGCCACCGGTTGAGACGAGATTTCCATAAGCTTTACCAGTATGGTAATGCCGATAAGAAACAAAAAAGCGGCGGCAATCATTCCATATTTTTTAAACCTCTGCCATCGATTGCGCTTTATGGTTATCTCCGCATCGGGTACCGGGATGATCTCTCCCAATTTCGGCATGACAGGCGGGTGGGGTAAATTGCGGAACTTCCCGTCTTCACAGAGGACGACGATACATTGTTCGGTTATTTTCATGACGGTACCATGCATCATCATCACTCTCCTATCTCCGAAAATGAGATCGTATTGCGAATACGGACGAATTCATCACAGGAAAAAATCAAGATCAGGGCGATCAAATATTTTCGGTGTCTTTCCAACGTCTTTTTGCTGACTCCCGCATACCGCATCATCTCTTTCAAAGGAAGATGTTTCGTTCTCTCCAAATAAAGCTTCATTTCGGGATAGTCGCAAAAACGCTTGGCTATTCGAATGAGCTGTTTCCTGGTATCCTGGTGGCTTGGGGAACATTCCTCCAATTCTTCGAGCCGTATGCCATATTCCTGCAGCCGTTCATCGTACAGGGTCAGTTCCTGGGCTAAAGCCGCTGCGGATTCCTGCTGCGCGTAAATCTCCAAGGAACCGGCAATTTCTCCGGCGGTCAATTCAAACTCGTCGTTGTTGTCCAACACCAAGCTTTCGGACTTGGAGATTTTGCCCTGTTTGCGAAATTCGTCGATGAGACGGCGGCGTATCATCATGAAGGCAAAATGATCGAATGTTTTTCCACGCGACGAGTCGTATCGGTCGATGGCTTCGTTGAAAGCGATCAGACCGATGCTCGCCTCGTCATCATTCCATTCGACCTTGCGCTTGCAAATCCGGCGGACCGAACGGAGGATAAAGGGGCGGTACTGCCCGATCAACCATTCTCTGTTTTGGCTGTTCCCTTTCTGAATGTCCAATACAATTTTTTCGATGGATCTGTCCATGAATACGCATCACTTCCTAATTCGACGCAGACTCCTCCGTTATGGGGGTGATTGAACCACATTGTTCTTGTCAAAATGATGGGCTCCTTTACGTACTATGTATATCGACACATGTCGATAACTTTTTAAACTCAGACGAGATGGCACTCCATCTCGTGCAATCAGATTACGTGCAACTTGTTCTTCCGACGGACATAAAGAAGAAGAAGTTTACGAAATAACATATATTCCGGAGGATGTATTGCCCCGGATGAACCGAATCAGAGCTTAAGGGGTGGGAAGATGAGGAGAGCCATTTCGGATCGGCACTTCATTGGGCATTACCGTTCTTTACAAGATCGGCCTGAAGACGTTGAGAAATGTGTAGAATTTCTTCTTTCATTGGTTAGGACAAAAGGGGATCCGCCCCCGCCGATTGTGGAGTTTGTCACATTATTAAAAAATGAGAAGCCCATTTTATATGCCCATGTGCGCAAACGAATTCAAATGCACCCAAATTTGAGGCTTATATTTGAAATCGATGCGGATTATGAACAAGCCAAAAAACGTTTGAACTTAGGCTAAAGGGAGGTTGCGATGAAGTTTATCGAATTGCGTCGTCATAGGGAAAGGAAAAGGCCTTATGATCTTGTCCCGCTTTTTGTGCGCAAAGCACAAGAAGTGGATGAGGGATTATACATATTCATGTGTTATTCAACATTGACAGATAGAATTTTAATATTATAGAATACTATCAGAACTGAAAAAATATATTTAATATAGTGTTAAAGGTAATTAAGGTGTACAAGTGAAAAAGGAAATCGGGTAAAGGAGGTGGATGGCGCCGCAAAACGGAGTTCTAGTCATTTGATCGCGATCGGGAAAGGAGGGTGTTAACGGTGGAAAACGGAAAAGGAGGAGTTATGGAGGCACCTGTCGATCAGTTGCTGGTAGAAAAGCTTTCGGATCCGGTGATCATCGGGCAGTTGATCCGCCTGCTCGATAAGTTGGAGAATGTGACGTTTTTGATGGACATGGTGGAGGGCTTTTTACGCCGTGGACCGGAAATTGCGGATTCGGTAAACGAACTGGTCGTTCTTCTCCGCAAGAATTGGTCCCGTCCCGAATACAGCTCCCGTGTTGAAAGCGCTTTTTTGGCCCTTCGTCGGTTGCAGGAATTCCTTGATTCTCCCCAAGTTCAGGCGTTGTTTAAATCCGATGTCTTAGATGTACGGTCGGTGCAACTGGTAGGGAAAGTGGCACGTTCGATGATACGGGCTACGCAGGAGACTGAACAAACGGAGGCGAAACGCATGGGCCTTTTTGGACTGATGAAGGCGGTGAACGATCCGGAGATCCAACCGGCAGTTCATTTTATGATCAATTTTGCACGTAACTTTTCGAAGGAACTGAAAGATGCATGAACTTTCCATCGCCTACAGCTTAGCGGAAATCGCCGTGGAAGCGGCGGAGGAAGCAGGATTGAAACAGGTGAAAGCCCTTTACGTGAAACTGGGTGTCTTGTCGGGGGTGGCAAAAGAGGCGTTGCTCTTTTCCTTTGATGTAGCAATCCAAGGGACACCTTTGGAAGGGGCAAGGCTTATCGTGGAAGAGGTTCCTGTAAAGGTGTTCTGCCCGGACTGTCAAGAAGCGCGTATTTTGCCTGCACCTTTTCCCATGCGGTGTCCGGTTTGTGGAGGGAAAACCGGTCAGGTGCTGGAGGGGCGGGAGATGGAGTTATCGGCCCTGGAGGGAGGCGATTCGAATGCAGGAGACGGCATCTACCCCGCGGATTGTGGAAATTCGTCAGAATATCCTGAAGAAAAATGATCTTCTCGCCGCTCGGTTGAGAAAGCGGTTTCATCAAGCGGGAGTGTACGTGGTTAATTTGGTCTCCAGCCCGGGAGCTGGAAAGACGACTTTTTTGACGGAAGTGTTGAGCCGCCTGGCCGAACGGTACAAGGTGGCGGCTTTGGTAGGTGATTTGGCCACCGATCATGACGCGGAACGCTTGCGCCAAAGCGGAGCGAGGGTAAAGCAGATTACCACCGGGACGGTTTGTCACCTTGAGGCGGAGATGATTGAAAGGAGCCTGGAAGACTGGGACTTGTCGGACATCGATTTTCTCTTTATCGAAAATGTCGGCAATCTCGTCTGCCCCGCCGGTTACGATCTGGGAGAAAACCGTCGTGTCGTCCTTTTTTCGGTGACGGAGGGGGAAGACAAACCGATGAAGTACCCCACCATCGTAAACAGCGCCGACGAGTCGATCATTACAAAGATGGATATGGCCGAGTTGGCCGGTTTTCAACGGGATCGCTTCTATGATTCGATCTACAAGGTCAGACCCGGCATTTCCGTCTATGAAGTTTCCGCCCGAACCGGGGAGGGTATCGGGGAGTGGATCTCCCGTTTAGAGGCGGAGAAAAGGGCATTTCAACAAAGAGCAGGCACATTGTGATGGAGGTTTCTGCCCTTCGCATCGCGATTCAAGGGTGAGATCAAAGCAAGGGTAAAATCATTCTTTCTTGGAGGTGGGGAAAGTGGCCAATCTTCTTTGGATGCACGGCGGTGCATGCAATGGGAACACGCAATCGTTTTTAAATGCGGATGAGCCGACGGTGATTGATTTGGTTGTCGATTTCGGCATCAACATCCTGTATCATCATTCCGTTTCCATGGAATTTGGCAATCAGGTGCGCCGTTTGTACGAGGAGATTCTTCAGGATGAAATTCCCTTGGATATTCTGGTTGTGGAGGGGACGATCATTCAAGGGCCAAACGGAACGGGCCGCTACGATATGCTTTTCGATCGGCCGAAAAAAGAGTGGATCTGGGAGTTGGCCCATAAGGCACAGTACGTGGTTGCCATCGGCGACTGCGCCTGTTGGGGAGGCATACCGGCGACCAAACCGAATCCGTCCGAATCGATTGGTCTTCAATATTTAAAAGGGGAGCGGGGCGGATTTCTCGGCAGTCATTTCCGTTCAAAGGCGGGGTTGCCCGTCATTAATATTCCGGGCTGTCCTGCCCATCCCGATTGGGTGACGCAAATCCTTGTCGCCGTGGCCACCGGCCGTGCAGGAGACGTGCTTCTGGACGAACTACAGCGGCCGCAAACTTTCTTTAAGACCTTTACCCAAACAGGTTGTACCCGGGTACAGTATTTTGAATGGAAAGAACCGGTAGAAGAGTTCGGACAGGGGACGCGCAAAGGATGCCTCTTCTATGAACAGGGATGTCGGGGACCGGTAACCCATTCCCCCTGCAACCGCATTCTCTGGAACCGCCAATCTTCCAAGACCAGGGCGGGGATGCCTTGCATCGGCTGTACGGAGCCCCAGTTCCCGTTCTTCGATCTGGCGCCGGGTACGGTCTTTAAGACTCAAAAGATCTTCGGCTCCATTCCCAAGGAAGTACCGCAAGACATCGATCCGTTAAGCTATTCCGTCCATGCGGCCATCGCCCGATCTGTAGCCCCGAAGTGGGCGAAGGAAGAGATGTTCGTGCCGTAGGAGGCGGGTGGATGGGCCTGTACTCCAACTTAAAATTTTTGAGGGAAAACCATTTTTAAGGGGGGATCGATCTCGATGAACAAGCAAGAGGCTGTCGCGAAGAAAAAGATGGAGATGAAAGTCCATTCGCTCGGGCGCGTGGAAGGCGACTTGGATGTCAAAGTGCTCGTGGAGGACGGGATTGTCGTGGACGCTTGGACGGAAGCCACCATGTTCCGCGGTTTTGAAATGATTTTAAAGGGAAAGGACCCTCAGGCCGGCCTCATCGTGACTCCTCGGATTTGCGGCATTTGCGGCGGTAGCCACCTGACCAAGGCCGTTTATGCGTTGGATACGGCATGGGGAACGGAAGTGCCGCCGAACGCGACATTGATCCGCAACCTGGGTCAGGCGGCGGAAACGATTCAGAGCATTCCGCGTTGGTTCTATGCGCTGTTCGCGATTGGATTGACCCATAAGAACTATGCCTCTTCCCATTTGTATGAAGAGGCGGTTCGCCGTTGGGCCCCCTTTGTGGGAGAACATTATGAGATCGGTGTTCTTGTCTCCGCCAAGCCCGTTGAGATCTATGCGATCTTTGGCGGACAGTGGCCCCATTCCAGCTTCATGGTGCCGGGGGGAGTGGTGAGCGCGCCGACGTTATCCGACATTACCCGTTCCATTTCCATTTTAGAGCAGTATCGGGAAACTTGGTTGGAAAAAATTCTCCTCGGGTGTTCCGTGGAACGCTGGCTGGAAAACAAGACATGGGCGGATATCTTGGCATGGCTGGATGAGAAGCCGGAGCACCGGGATTCCGATCTAGGTTTCTTCATTCGTTACAGCATGGAACTGGGCCTTGATAAATACGGGGCAGGTCCGGGCCGCTATTTGGCGATGGGAAGCTTTTTCCATCCGCAAAATTATCGCTATCCGACCATTGAAGGGCGAAATGCCGCCTTAATTGCCCGCTCCGGGGTCTTTGACGGGGAGGATTACCACGATTTTGACCAGACCCGTGTCCGGGAAGACCACACCTACTCGTTCTACCGCGGTGGCGGCTCCTATCATCCCTTCGAGGGAGTGACCGATCCCCTCGATCCGATGGAGGGGCAAAAAGAAGGGAAATATACGTTTGCGAAGGCGCCCCGGTATGCTTTACCCGGAGTCGGGGAGATCCCCCTTGAGGTAGGTCCGTTGGCCCGGCAGGTGATCGCCGGTCGCCCGGGCGCGGAAGATTGGCAGGATTTTGACCCTCTCTTCCGCAATATCATCAAGGAAATCGGCCCGAGCGTGATGGTGCGCGTGCTGGCGCGCCTGCACGAAGCGCCCAAGTACTATTTGCGCATGCGGCAGTGGCTAAACCAGATCGACCTGGATGAGAAATTCTACATCAAGCCGAACGAACTGCCGGAAGGGCGCGGTTTCGGGGCGACCGAAGCGGCCCGCGGCGCATTAGCGGACTGGATTCAACTCAAGGATGGGAAGATTGAAAATTATCAAGTGATTACGCCGACCGCATGGAACATCGGTCCGCGGGACCGTCATGGCCAGCGGGGGCCCATTGAGACGGCAATGATCGGCGTACCCATCAAAAATCCTGAGGATCCGGTGGAATTGGCACATATTGCGCAAGGATATGATTCCTGCCTCGTCTGCACGGTTCATGCGTATGATGCGAAGTCGCATAAAGAGCTGGCCAAATATGAGGTGATCAAGGTCTAAGAACGGCTGGGGATGAAAGGACCGGCTCCTCACTGCGGCTCAGGATAAGTGTTTCGAGAGGGAGGAAATGGGGATGACCGTTGTCATTGGTTGTGGCAATTTACTTCGGAGCGACGACGGAGCGGGTCCCATGCTGATTCGCAAATTATGGGAGCGGGGGGTTCCCCCCGGAGTCCGCTTGGCCGACGGGGGGACCGCCGGTATGGATGTGGCTTTTCAGATCGGGGATGCGGAAGAATTGATTCTGGTAGATGTCTGCACTTCCGGCGCAGAGCCCGGCACGATTTTTGAGCTTCCGGGGGAAGAGGTGGAAACGCCTCCTCTGGAAGATCTGAACCTCCACGATTTTCGTTGGGATCACGCCATTACCATGGGACGCTGGCTGCTCAAAAGCCGCTTTCCTAAAAAAGTGACGGTTTTCCTCATCGAGGCGGAGAACTTGTCCTATGGATTTGGCTTATCGCAAACGGTGGAGAAGGCGCTCGATCGTTTGGCGGAGGAGCTGATTCAACGTCTGGGAGGGAAAGGAAGTGAAACTTGAACTCACCTCTGGGGGGTATCTTCATCTTCCCGCTGAAGAAGCGGTGCGGTTCCCAACGGGAACCGCCATCGCTTTGGTGCGGGGGAAAGAACTGTGGCTTATGCCGGTTAGTCATCCGGGGGCGGGAGGATTATTGTTAAAATTTCGCAATCCCCGGGGAGATCGAAGCATTTTCGTCCGGGAATTGTTGCCTGAAGGGGTGCTGCCGGGAGGGCGCGCGGCCGTGTGGGATGACAAGCTGGGAGCGCTCCGCATCCCTCTTTTTTAGATCTCCTTATGCCGTCGCGTATGGAGGAATAACCTTTAAGAGTATGACCGATCTTTTTGGGAGAAAGGGGAATAGAACGTGCTGCGTCCGCAACCGATCGGCGTTTTTCCCGGGACGACAGGCTTTCTTCTCTTACCTTCCGTTCCGGATGAAGAGAAGCTCTTGCCCCTCCTTCTACGTGGCGATCTTCCGGAGAAATGGCCGGAAAGCTGGAGGTTTTTTGCATTAAGCCTGGAAGGAAGGGACCGGGGAGAGGTGTTATCCTTATTGCCGCCGGGACCGGTAGGGATTTTTAATCGATTTATTCTAGAACCTACGGTCCAACTGTATGCTTTGTCTAAAGAAGAATTGACGGGGGAATTGGCCCTTCTCCTGGATGCGGCGGCGTGGCGCTTTGGTTTTCGGGAGGCGCCTCCTTCTTCTTCCGGCACCACCGGGGAAATTCGGGCTTTTCTGTTGGTCACTCAAGCCTATGAAGATTTTCAGCGGAACGAATGGCAGGAGGGATTGGACAAACTCTGGGAAGCAGCGGGAACCGTTCAGGATCTCTCCCCTGTTTTTTCCTCCCGCCTTTACGCGGAATGGGCGGCGGTTCGTCAAAATCTTGGTGATTACGGCACGGAAACGGTGAACGGGTACCTCAAAGCCCTCTCTCTTTTAGAAAATACTTCCTTTCATGAGGCACGGGCGGAGCTCTGGTTTCAATTGGGTACTCTTCATCAAGGGGGAGCAGCAGGTCGGAAGGGTCCTCTGCTGGAAGCGATCCGCTGTTACCATGAAGTGCTGAAAGTGTATCGTAAAGAAACGCATCCTGAAAGTTACGCCATGGTTCACATGAACCTGGCTTTGTCTTATCTCTCCATGCCTTCCTTGGACCGCAGTGCCCATTTGCGGACAGCCATGGCCGTACAATCCCTCAGGGAAACCTTACAAATTTTTAAGAAGGAGACTCATCCCGATCTTTGGGCGAGTGCCACTATGAATATGGCCAATGCTTTGCAGCATCTGCATAGCTCCCATCCGGAAGAGAACCTCTGGGAAGCGGTGGCACTTTATGAAGAGGTATTGAGCGTTCGCCGGCCCGAGGAGGATATACTGGGTTACGCCCGTGTCCTGGCCAATCAGGGGAACGCTCTTGCTCATCTGGGAGCATTCTCGCGGGCAGAACCGCGCTTGCAAGAGGCGATCCGGCTTTTTCGCGCACACGGGGAAGAGGAAGCAGCCGAGTCCGTTGAGGCCATATTGGAAGAAATCGACCGCATACGGAAAGGTGCGGCGGCGAATGAGAATTTATGAGGCGAAAAAGCACAAGAGAAGCACCCGAGGGAGGGGGAATGGGGCATGAATCCCCATGAACGGCAGTACTTTAATCTTTTGTTGGCCATGGCGGTTGAGCGTTTTAGCGAACGCATCATCCAGCGCAACGAAGGGGCGGAAAACGCCTTATACCGCCTCCGTACGAATCCCCAGGGAGACGGCGTGTGGCTGAATGCGTTTGTGGATGCTTTTTTTCAGGATGCCCTCCTTGATAACCCTGCCGGTGCGTGCCTGATTCTGCAAGCTTTGGCCAATCGGCACGTAAACGACCCTTCCCGCCTCTTCGAACGCATCACCGTCGGGGAGGTACTGCTGGAGCTGGCCAAAGAAGGCTTTGCTACCCTGTTGCGGCAGAAAACCGAAGAATCGCTTGAGCAGACCTTGGCTTTTGGAGGTGATTGACGATGCAAACCAAGCAGGAGGATTTCCACGCTTTGGCGGAACGTGTGGATCGGGAGTTGGCTATGGTGAAAGAACTTCCGGAAGATTCACGCAGGAAGGCGATGGAGCTGAAAAAGGCTGTCGAAGCGTTTCATGCGCATGCCCTTCGCCAGCTGGTCCGTACGTTTCGCGAATCGGATGCGGGAAAAGAGTTGCTGCTGAAGGCGGTGGAGGACCCTGCCGTCTACGCCATGTTTTTGATGCACGGGATCATCAAACCAGATCTGTTTACCCGGGTTGCAGCGGTGCTCGAAGAAGTGCGCCCCTACATGCGTTCTCACGGAGGCGATGTGGAGTTGGTGAAAGTGGAAGGGGAGACGGTATATGTGCGCCTTCAAGGCGCCTGTTCCGGCTGTTCCCTGTCCGCTGTGACGTTGAAAAACGGGGTCGAGGAAGCGATCAAAGCGCGCCTCCCGGAAATTGCATATGTCGTCATGGTGGAAGACGAAGTCGCCTCCGGCTACCTGCCCCCGCATGCGGCCGATCCTGCGGGCGCCCTGGAACAAAACGGCTGGCTGCAAGGTCCGGCCATCCGGGAATTGGAAGAAGGGCGGCCGCTCCGGTTTGCCCGGGAGGAGGGTGACATCCTGGTGGTGCGCATCGAAGGAAAGGTGATGGCGTTTCGCAATCAGTGTCCCCATATGGGGATGCCTCTCGACGGTGGATTCGTCGATGGATCTGTGATGACCTGTCCGTGGCACGGCTTCCGTTTCGACCTGTCGACCGGAGAATGCATGACGGCGCCCCACGTGCAGTTGGAACCGTTTCCGGTGCGAGTGGAGGACCGGCGAATATGGATACGGTTAGGTTGACGGCATATCCTGAACGCTTCGGAAAAACGGCCGCCCGGCCATCTTCTGGACCAGGGGCTAGCCCATTCCGTTCTCCTTACGGCATGAGATGCGGCGAGCTGCCTGCGGTGGCAGATGCGGACGACAGCCGCGCTCTTTTTTCACCGGGATGAGGCAAAAGGGGTATCTCCTGCCTTATACGTCCGACAGTCTAATACCACGGTTCGGAAAATGATGGTGATCCAGGGTATCACCATGCCTTATCCGTCCGACAGTATCGATTTGAACAGGCTATGGATTACGAAACGGGGAGGAACGAGTTCATGTGCTTGGCTATTCCGGGGCAAATTGTGGAGCTTCTCGACGGTGACCATCACTACGCCATGGTGGACGTATCCGGCGTGCGCCGGAAAATTAACATTCACCTGCTGAAACAGGAAGGAGCCCATCTTGGGGATTGGGTGCTTATCCACGTCGGATTTGCCATGAGCAAGATCAGTGAAGAGCAAGCGGCCGAGCAATTAAGACTGCTCGGCATGTCGGGAGAAGCGGACGAGGCCATGCAGGAAGTCTTGGGGTATCAATTTGGTGAAGGAAACAAAACCTGAAATGAACGTGCAAACCCTCAACTGAAAACGGGCAAGAAGGAGTAGGGTTGTGCGTGGCTTAGGGCGATGATGGGAGGTGCGCGTATGAAGTACGTTGACGAATTTCGTGATCCGGAGTTGATCCGAAAGACATCGGATGAGATCCATCGTGTGGTTGATCCGGATTATCATTACCGTTTTATGGAGGTTTGTGGCGGGCATACGTTTTCGATCTTTCGATTCGGGTTACAGAACTTGCTGCCGGCAAACATCGAACTGGTCCATGGGCCGGGATGTCCGGTTTGCGTCCTGCCCATGGGGCGTATGGACGACGGCTTGTCCATCGCCAGGCAGCCGGGTGTGATTTTTACCGCGTTCGGCGATGTGATGCGCGTTCCGGGGAGACAAGGAACTCCTTTGGAACTTCGGGCCAGGGGGGCCGATATCCGTATGATCTATTCTCCCTTGGACGCTTTAAAGATGGCCATCGACCATCCTGACCGGCAGGTGGTGCTGTTCGCCATCGGCTTTGAAACGACGGCTCCCTCGACGGCGCTGACACTCCTGCGCGCCCGCGAACGTAACGTGTCCAATTTTTTCGTGTTTTCCAATCATGTTCTCATTATACCCGCGATTCGCGCGATCCTGGATTCCCCGGATATGCGCATCGACGGATTTATTGGACCCGGCCATGTTTCGACGGTAATCGGTGCCCATCCTTATGAGTTTATTGCAAAAAATTACGGGAAACCCGTGGTGATCTCCGGTTTTGAACCGCTGGATCTATTGCAATCCATCCTCATGCTGGTCAAACAAATGCGGGAAGGCCGATCTGAAGTGGAGAATCAGTACAGCCGCGTTGTCCCCGCACAAGGGAACATCCCTGCGCTGCAAGCGATGAACGAAGTCTTTGAAGTTCGTCCCTTCTTCGAATGGCGGGGACTTGGGTTCATCTCCCAATCGGCATTGAAACTTCGCCCCGAATTCGCCCGGTGGGATGCGGAGGTCCGTTTCCCAGTCGAAGGCGTTCGCGTCACGGATCCAAAGGCGGCTCAATGCGGCGAGGTGTTAAAAGGGGTGTTGAAACCGCATCAATGCAAATTATTCGGCAAAGAATGCACGCCCGAGCATCCGGTGGGGGCTCTCATGGTGTCGTCGGAGGGGGCATGCGCCGCCTATTACCATCATGTCCACTTGCGTCAGGCGGCCGGTGAGTAGTTCTGTTCGCATAAGGACGCGCTGCAAGAAAGTACAGCTTGAGATGAATGGGGGAAAAAGGATGAAAACCACCAAGGTGCAGTTTACCGATGCACAAATAGAACTGGCTCATGGCGCCGGCGGCAAGGCAAGCCGTCGGCTCATCGAGGGATTATTGATCCCTTACCTGATGGATGTGATCCCGCCGGAGTTAAACGATGCGGCGTATGTCGATGTCGATGGGCGCCGCTTGGCTTTTACGGCAGACAGCTTTGTCGTTAAGCCGTTGGTTTTCCCGGGCGGTTCCATTGGAGAGCTTGCCGTCAACGGAACGGTGAACGATTTGGCGATGGGCGGAGCCAAACCGTTGGCACTGGTGACCGCACTCATTTTGGAGGCAGGCTTGGCGACAGCCGAGTTGGAACGGGAGGTGGCCGCCATGGGCAAAGCGGCCGAACGTGCCGGGGTCTCTGTGGTTGGGGGCGATACGAAGGTGGTGGAACATGGGAAAGTGGACGGGCTCTTCATCGCTACGGCAGGCATCGGTCTCGCCGACCCGCGTGTTATCCTTTCTGCTCAACGTGTTCACCCCGGTGATCAGGTGATTCTCTCCGGGCCCATTGGAGATCATGGGATCACCGTCCTTTTGGCCAGGGGTGAATTGGATTTGGAAGCCGATCTTACCTCGGATACGCGTCCATTATGGCCATTCGTATCCGCCCTCATCGAAGCTGCGGCACCGGGATTGCGATGGCTGCGCGATCCGACGAGGGGAGGTGTGGCGACGGCGTTGAACGAACTGGCAAGGGATACCAAGCTTGCCGTGGTGCTGGAAGAGGAAGCGATTCCGGTACGTCCGGCGGTACGGGGAGCCTGTGAAATATTGGGCCTTGATCCCCTCCACATCGCCAACGAAGGGCAGTTTATCGCCATCGTTTCACCGGAATATGCCGATGTTGCCGTAGCGGCGATCAGAAGTGTTCCGGGCGGAGAGGAGGCACGACGTATCGGAGAAATCCGGGAAGAGCCGAAAAGAGCGGTTCTCGCCCGTTCCCGGTACGGGGGCACGCGAGTCATCGATATGCTTGTGGGCGATCCCTTGCCGCGTATCTGCTGACAAATCCTGAGGAAGGAATGTTGGATATGGAACGTTTCACGTTATGGGTCAAGGAACGTCTTTATGCGCGTAACGAGTCTTCGCGGCGCTTTTTCCCCCGTGAATCGGAACGGCTTGCGCAGGCCTGCCGGAATATGGCCGCGCGGTTTCTCGACGGCGGCCGTCTTCTTGCGTTTGGCCGGGGAGTCTATGCCACCGACGCGCAGCACGTTTCCGTCGAATTTGTACATCCGGTGATCGTCGGCAAACGGGCACTGCCCGCTCTGGATCTTTCCATAGCGTTTTCCGAATGGATGAGAACAATCGTCCGGCCGGAAGACATCGTGATGGGGTTTTCGCCTCCGGAAGGGGACGAAGCGGTGGAAGAAGCGTTGGCCTTCGCCCGATCAAAAGGAGCGCAAACATTTGCCCTGCCGGGGAAACAAGGCGATTATGCCGTGGCCTCGCCGGATAAGGATCCGTTCGTCCAGCAGGAATTAATCGAGATCTTGTATCATACCTTGTGGGAGACGGTGCATGTCTTTTTTGAACATCGGGAATTGGGCCTGGAAGCGGGAGAAGCATCGTTTTTATACCCGTTTCTCGGAACGGAACAACAAGATACAACGCGTGTCGTAACCGCTGTGGCCCGTTCGATCGAGGAGAAGGCGAAAGAGGTAGAACGGCTGCGGGAAAAAGTGGCGGATGAGGAGTCCCGACAGATTGTCCGCGCGATCCACACCCTGGCGGAGAAAACAGGAAGGGGAGGGAAACTGGTTGTCTTTGGCAACGGCGGATCCGCCACCGATGCCAACGATTGGGCGTTGGACATGATGCTCCCTCCTAAAGGGATGACACCCTATCCGGCCGTTTCGTTGTCCATGGAACCGGCGATTCTCTCGGCGCTGGCCAATGACGTGGGCACGGAGGTCATCTTTTTGCGCCAGTTGATTGCCCAAGCCGAGGCCAGCGATGTCGTTGTGGCGATTTCCACCAGCGGTGGCTCCAAAAACGCGCTCATGGCCCTGGAAGAAGCGAAAAAACGCGGCTTGACCACGATGGCCCTGCTCGGCTACGACGGGGGTGAGGTGGTTCAGAGGGGGCTGGCGGACATTCCTATCGTCATTCGCTCCGACTACATCCCGCGAATCCAGGAAGCGCAAGCGAGCGTCTACCACATCATCCGCGAAGGACTGGAGGTGCTGAACAGAGATGCTTGAACTTTATGGTTCGAAAGGCTGCCCATACACGAAAGAAGTACGGGAGTCCCTGCTATTGGACGGGGAGGAGTTTGTGGAATATGACGTGGAGGATAACCCCGAGATGTTAAATCGGTTGATTTCCTTGACAGGGGGAAGCACCGTCCCTGTTCTTGTGGAAAGGGGGCGGGTTCTCCAAGTGGGCTATTTAGGCCGCGGCTGCATCGTGGGACCTTATGACCAAAAGAGAGGGAACCCTTCGGCAGGGTAAGAACCACTCCGGACGCCCATTAATCTCCGCAGGAAGGCTTCTTCTAGGCTTAACCTTTCCCCTGTGGACGCGCATTCTTTCCATTTTTCGAGGGAATCGTGAAAGTGAACTTTTCCGCGGTCTATCCAAAGGATTCTGTCTGCCTGATTTTCCCATTCTTGGAAATCGTGTGTTGAGGCGACCACACATCGATTGCGGGCATAACGGTTCAGAAGGGAGACGAGGTGTTTTCGTTCCCTCGTATCCAGGTCATTCATGGGCTCGTCCAGAAAGAGATAGGCTGGAGAGCCGATCCATGCTTGCGCGAGAGCCAGCCTTTGTCGCAAGCCTTGAGGAAGCTTCCCGATCTTCCGGTTCTCAACCTTAAGGAGATCAAATTCTTTAAGCAGCTTCTCCACTACTCCTCGATCATGAACCCCTTTTAACTCCACCAAGTAACGGAGAAACCTCCTTGGAGTCATCTCTTCGTAGAGCTCGATTCCGGTGGGCAAAAAACCGATTTGGCTGCGAATCAGCGGCAAATCCTTTGTTACCCTTCGGCCTCCGTACCTTATCTCACCCTGATCCGGCAGGAGCGCCGTGGCTAAAAGCTGCAGGAAGGTGGATTTTCCCGCTCCGTTTCTCCCCACCAAAAGGGTGATGCCTGCATGTAAGGTAAGCCTTGGAATTTCCAGTTGAAATTCGTTTCGAGCAAACAATAATTGATCGATATCTATCACCGGAACTTTCCCTCCGCTTCCATGGGATGACGATAGATCCGGCGATAAGACAATGCGATGAGGAGAGCGCCCACGAGAACCAATGAGATTTCCATTTGCCATTCCCAATGATCGCCAATGTTTCCGCCGGCGCCGAGGAACCGACCCTTTACGTATATCCAACCCCCCCAGGCAAGCAAGGAGGTGATGGTGCCTGCGACTACGCCGAGGCGAAAGATCAAGAAGGCGAGCAGCCCTCCGGTTAGGAGAAGGGGCGCCAACCAATGCATCAAGAAGGGAAACAAAGGATAGGATTTCGACATAAGGCTAAGATAAAAGCTTCCAATCATGCCCAAAACCATCGTGAGAGCGATCAAGATGAGGAGGCGGTTCAGCAACAAAAGGGCCGGAGGAAAGGGTGTGATGCTCTCCACCATCCGCATCTCCCGGTTCCAGGACTTGTAGTTGTAGGAAAAGGAGATGAGGAGATAGAGGGGAACGGAGAGGGAGAAGAGGTCCACATTTCCGAAAAGACCGGGGGTATAGACGCCGCCCATCAGCGTGAGCATGGCAAATAGGATGAGGCTCGTTAGCCAAAACGCTTTTGGATAAGTCTGTACCTGCAAAATCAGTTGCTTTATCAGAGAGGGCTTCCTCATCTTCTCATTAAAAGTCAATTGAAAAGGGTGCGGCTCTTGTTGAGGTTCTTCCTTCATCCGGTTAAACTCGCCTTGCAATCGCCGGATCAATGCCAGGGTCTCCTCCGTTTTTGGCGATTTGGTCATATAGCGGGATAAATGGGGGCGAAGCTCCCGTTCCAATTCTTCCAATTCCTGATTCATCGAATCATGCATGAGAACTTCCCTCCTTTTCTTCCGGATTCTCCTTTTTTTCTTCAATAAGATGGTGCTTCAGCTTTTTCAGGGAGTGGAAGAGGTTGGACTTCACACTCCCAAGCGGCATCTCCATGACCTCGGCAATCTCCTGCAGTTTGAGTTCTTGGAAGAAACGGAGGAACACGATTTGCCGCTCCTTCTCCGTCAGCTGCCCCAAGGCGGAAAGAATCTCTTTGCGGCTCTCCTGCCGTTCATAGATTTCTAGAACGGTAGGACGTGGATCTTTCTGCTCCGGGATTTCTTCTTCAGAGAGGTACTCGGATCGATAACGGCCGCTGCGCCAGTAATCGTTACATAGGTTGGTAGCCACCCGGTAGAGCCAGGGGCGTATTCTCTCGGGAATCTTTTTCCGCCGCAATTGTTGGAGGAGGCGGAGAAACGTCTCCTGGACAAAGTCCTCTGCCTTCTTCTCGTCTTGCAGCATCCGTTCCAGATATCCCAGCAAAGGCCCGTGGTAGCGGTGAATAAATGCCTCGAAGGCGGCCTGATTTCCCTGAGCCATTTCTTCAACCAATTGTTCATCCGTCATCATCGGCTTCTCCCATCTATTCCATTTCATCATCCATGATCCAACCTCGCCGTCGGTTTACGAGACCCATCGAAACCATGAATTATCGTCCCGACATAGGATTGGCAAAAACCTGCTTCCATACCGCATGCCAATCTTCCAAGGTGATGCGGGGGTAAAGGGGTTCATGGCTCTCATCGTCCATCCGGGTGAGCCCCTTTGAACGGAAGTGGTTCAACACCTTCTTCACCTGTTCCGTCTTTCCGGCGTCAATGGCGCGATCGATCTCTTCCAAGATCGGATTCAGGACCGGGTGCCGTTCAGGGTTATAGATCGGTGTGGGGAAGCGTTTCTCCTCGGAGTCGGGTGGCATTCTTATGCTATCCATCGCCTCCTGTCGGGTAAGATGCAGGGCATCCCGTCCGTAAAGGTAGTAAAAAGCAAAGCGAATCTCGCTTGCAATGGAATGATTTGTTACATCCGACGGCTCCTCCGAGAAAAAGGTGCGCGGCTCGATGTCGTTAAAGAGGAGCTTATTCACCGCATTGACGAGTTGTCTTTCATCCAGGTTGTGAAATGTGGATTCGGCGATGAGGTAATAATCCGGTCCCGGCTCTTCAAAAAAATTTTGAGGATTACCGAGGGGACTAAAGTAAAAGATTCGCTGAAGAGGATTTAGGGGCTTCTCCAACCACCCTGTGTAATATCTCTTCATCTCGGTAAACCTGAGGAGATATCTCTCGGCCTCCAGACGATTGCTGGGTGATGTGATCACTACGGTGGACTCCTGGGGGAGTTTTACCTCCGTAAGGTCTCCGCTGTAGAGGGAAACCGCATTCGCCTCACCGGCGAAATGGTTTTGATCATCTTGATTCGACTCAGGATCACGGGTTTTCCCCTCCGGGAGAGTGCTGTATACTTTATTCTTTACACCATAGATTCTTACCGTAAATTGAGATGCATGGGTGGGGAGATGATTGTTAAGGAACAGTTTTTCTTTGCCGCTTCCGGAACTGATGTGATAAAGCCCCGTTTCCCCCGCCAATGGATACCATCCGGCTTCAGCACGGAGGTATACGGTTTTCTCATCTACAAAGGCATGAAAGTAATCATAAAGACCGCTGTCATAGTTCCAATCGATCGCTTTGCCGGTATAGCGGAGAGTAATCCGGACCGGATCGGATGGAGGGCTATGGGTGGATGGGTTCACCCGAACCAGATCGCCCTCCTGGGAGAAGGGAACCGCCTGGCCATCGGCGAATGCTTCCGTCACATGGAAAATAGGGTTTAGTGTAAACGGCAGAGGGGATTTTTCCACCTCTTCCTTGGGGATCTCCATGGAGGCGGAGACGCTTAACTCCCCTTGGGGATTTACCATCAAGTCGATCTCGTAGGAACGGATCGGGAATCGATGAACTACCCCCCTGGTTCCCATGGCGGCGGCATCTTTCGCTTTCTCCGCAAAAGCTTGGTAGCGCTCCTGCCACAACAGACCGTACGGTAGAAAGGCCGCCAAAGCCAGGATGAAGGATGCTGCTGAGAGTCCTATCCACCATCTATACGTTCGGCTTGGCCTGATCCCTTTTAAAACGGCAATCATTAAAACCATGAGGAGGAGAATGAAGGCAGCCACGAAAAGGCGAGAAAACCAGATTTCTTTCTGGGCGAGGCGCATGCCCCAAACCTCCTGCTCCAGCGGGGAATGACGGAAAAATTGATTTAAGTGAAACGTCTTTAAAGGATAAAGGTCGTTTTGTGAAACGATGAAGATATCCATGAAAAAGGTGCCGAACATCCAGGCGTTAAACCCGATGAGGTAAGCCACCCGCCCCTTGATAAAAACCGCCAGGCTCATGGCCAAAGCAAGGGTTACCCCATAGGACCATTCATACTGCAATCCGAAGAAAGTTAGATACGTGCCGATCTCCGGGAGAGTCATCCTCCTCATCAGAGCAAACGCGGCGTATACCATGGACATGGCCAGGGTAAACAAGGTGAGATAGAGCACCCCGGCGGCATATTTGGCGGTGAGCAAGGTGGCGCTGGAGACGGGCAAACTGCCGAGCCAATCATAGGAGGGCTTTTTCAAATCCCGACGCACCATGTGCATGCCAAGAAACACGGCGACGCCCAGACTTAACGTCTGTTTCACTTTATGAAAGTCGTAGGCAAAGTGATAGAGATCTTCAGACCGTGGCGGAGAGATGGCCGATAAATCGAAAGCGAACCAGATCCCAAACAGGATGGGAAGCAAGAGAAAAAGAGGTTGGGTGAAAATCATCCGAATCTCTAACATAAACGACTTGAACCACTTATTCATAATCCGCACCCCCGATCAAAGCGAGATATCCCTCTTCTACGGAAGGGGAGATGGATCGGGCTGCACTCTCCACTTCCCGAACTTTCCCCTCCGCGAAGTGGCGCAGCCGGGGGAGATCTCCGGAATATCTCAAACGTCCTCCATCCAATACCCCTACGGTATGGCAGAGGTTTTCGATATCGGAAACGATGTGGGTTGAAAGAATGAGAATCCGATCCAGGCCGAACCGGGCGAAAAGATTGCGAAGTCTGACCCGTTCCTCCGGGTCAAGCCCTGTCGTGGGTTCATCCACGATGAGGATCTCAGGGTTTCCCAGCAGGGCTTGAGCAACCCCCAATCGTTGTTTCATTCCACCGGAGTAAGTGCCTACCTTCTTATGGGCGACGGAAGAGAGATTTACCTCCTCGAGCCGTGCCATGATTTCCGCTTTTCTGCGCCGGGGATCCCCGATTCCCTTCATCACCGCCACATAATCCAGGAATTCCATAGCGGTGATCTTTGGATAGATTTGAAAATGTTGTGGTAAATAGCCGATGATCTTACGAACCTCTTCCGGATGGTCTAACGATCTCCCGTTGAGGAGGGCCGTACCGTTCGTCGGTTTTAATAAAGTGGCCAAGATCCGCATGAGCGTCGTTTTTCCTGCCCCATTTGGCCCTAGGAGCCCAAAAATCCCCTTCTCGATCTTCAGGTTCATCTCCACCAGCGCCCATTCATCTCTTCCATATTTCTTTGATAGATTCGTTATTTCGATCATATAATTCCCTGACTTCCTTTGCAGCTTTAAGGTACCTCCACTCTTACGACGGAAAACAGGCAATAAAGGTTCACCACACATAGACATACACCCAAATGAAATCCCCTCATATGGTATAACGGATTCGATTTGGAGAGGGGAGAAATATGTTGGAACGATTGGTTATTCTGGCGTTCATCGGATTTGTGGCACAACTTGTAGACGGCTCCTTGGGAATGGCTTATGGGCTTACCTCCACTTCCTTTCTGCTCATGTTCGGCATAGCGCCTGCGGCAGCCTCTGCATCCGTACATTTGGCGGAAGTGATTACAACGGCGACCTCCGGATTGTCCCACCTCAAATTTGGGAATGTGGACCGGGGAATCGTTTCAGGGATTGTACTGCCCGGATCGATCGGCGCTTTTCTTGGCGCCCTCTTTTTGGGAAGTATTCCGGGGGAACTGGTGAAGCCTTATGCCTCGATCCTCCTTTTTGCCCTCGGTTTATTTATCCTGATCCGTTTTCTCAGGAGACCTGTGCATCGCAGGACTTTACCTCATGAGGAGCCATCCCAAAATTTCTCCAAAAAGGGGCTTATTCCTTTGGGATTTGTAGCCGGTTTTATTGATTCCACAGGGGGGGGAGGCTGGGGGCCAATTACGACACCGGTTCTTTTGGCCCGAAAAAATGCGGAAGCAAGGAAAGTGGTGGGCTCAGTAGATACGAGCGAATTTGCCGTTGCCCTTTCCGCAACGCTCGGTTTCCTCATTTCTTTAGGATGGCAGCAGGTACATTGGGAATGGGTGATCGCCATCATGGCGGGGGGGATAATCGCCGCTCCCATCGCCGCCTGGTTGGTGCGAATCATTCCATCTCACTTTCTCGGCATCTTGGTCGGAGGGATGATTCTCGTAACCAATGCGCGAACCATCCTTACCTCCTACCCGATCGATTCCCATATGATCCCGTGGGTTTATGGACTTCTTTTTTGCCTTCTCGGAGGAGCGGTCACCTATTCCATGATTCGCTTGAAAAAGGCAAAAAAAAAGATCCAATTTCAAGGGAAATAACATGGGAAGGAAGAAAGGGGTGTTAGAACCTGGAAAAGGAGCCCACAACCGTATGGAGCTCCTTTTTCTTTTACATTTTCTTCGTTTTCGCGAAGAGAAATAAACGGACCTACTCTTTCACCCCGCCGGTGGTGAGACCGGAGACGATTTGTTTCTGGAAGAAGAGGACGATGATCAAGGTGGGAATGGTGACGATGGTGGTGGCGGCGGCCACTTCCCCCCAGAGGATTTCAAACTGGGTCCGGAGGAAGGAGATGGCAACCGGGACCGTGTGGAATCTTTCGTTGGCATTCATGGTAATGGTAAGGAGGAATTCATTCCAAGCGGCGATGAAGACGATGATGGCGGTGGTAAATACGCCGGGCGCCGCCAGGGGAAAGACGATCTTATACAGGGTTTGTAAGGGAGTTGCCCCGTCGATTTTGGCCGATTCTTCCAGGGCTAAGGGAATTTGGTTAAAGTGGGTAACCAGAATCCAGACAGCGACAGGCAGGGTTATGGTGGAATAAGGAAGAACAATCCAGTAACTGTTTAGAAGACCTAATTTTAAAAATAGGGTATAGATCGGACCTACGACCACCATTTGGGGGAACATGGAGACCGCCAGGATTAACCCGAGGAGGAGATTTTTCCCCCGGAAGTTAAATCGGGAAATCGCATAGGCGGTTAGGGTTGCCACGGCGACGACATAAAGAGTGGTGGTTGTGGCAACGATAAAGCTGTTTTTAATGGCGTTAAGAATTCCCTTCTCAAATAGGATGATGGTGTAGTTTTTTAATGTGGGCGACTGGGGAATGACGCGGAAAGCACCGTCGCCAAAGATCTCTCCCGAAGTTTTAAAGGATGTGATGAAGATCCAAAAAAAGGGGAAGACCATGATCACGAGATAGATGAGGACGACCAGTCCAAAGAGAATCAAGAAATTTCTTTTCATCGCTTTCATCGTAGCTTCCCCCCTAATTTTTCTCCATCAGATTTGCTCCGAGAAGTTTAACGTAAAAAATGGCAATCAGGGCGACACAGACAAACATCAGCATGACGACGACGGAACCGTACCCGAAGTTGGATTGGGCGAACATGACTTTATACCCGTAAACCGAGAGGGTTTCCGTAGATCCACCCGGCCCCCCTCCGGTTAATACGTAGATCAGATCAAAGACCCGGAAGGCGTCCAGGGTACGAAAGAGGAGAGCGACCAAGATGGAAGGTTTCAGAAGCGGGAGGGTGATTCGAAAGAAAGACTGAAACCGTCCCGCCCCATCGATGGAGGCGGCTTCGTAGAGGGTTCCTGAGATATTTTGAAGTCCTGCCAGGAGAAGAAGAGCCATGTACGGGGTGGTCTTCCATACATCGGCGAAGATGGTGGAAAACATGGCTCCCCCACCGGTTAATAAGAGATCACGGGAGTCCGGCACAAGCCCGATCCATTGAAAGAGGTTGGCCATGATTCCACTCGTCCCGTCGTACATATAGCTCCACATGAGGGCGGCCACGGCTGTAGGGATCGCCCAGGGGATGAGGGAGGTGGTTCGTATAAAGCCCTGCCCGACCATGGCTTTATTCAGGATGAGAGCTAATCCCAGTCCCAAAAGAAGTTCGATGAAGACCGAAACCACGGTGAAAAAGAAGGTATTCCAGAGGGCGATTCGCACCCTTTCGTCGGAAAGAACCTTTGCGTACCCGTTGAGGCCGATGAAATTGGAGGGAATGATGCTGTTCTTTAAGTCCTCGGTTAAGGCTGGAAGGTCCTCTTTATGGATTAATGGATATTTCTTGACCAGGGAGGATACCAGAGAGGCCGTCTCCTCGTAAAGGGTGGTCATCTCCTTTTTCTCCTCCGCACTTATGGAGATCACCTTTTCTTTCCCTTTGTAGGCTTTCGCCAGTTGATCGAGCCGCTTTATCGTTTGATTCACCTTTTCCAGATCCGCCGAATCCGTGATATTTTTCTTATCCTCATCCAGGAACATGCCGATATAGAGGGCGGTTTCCTGAAAGAGATCGGTATTAAACCGCTCATTGATATAGAGACCTGCTTTTTGTTGATCATTAAGGCGGTAATCGAAGAAGGTATAGACGAACGATTGCAGGACCGGCCAGAGGGAGAAGATGCCGATTAAGAGTAAAGCAGGAAGGATGAAGAGGAATTCCTTAAAACCCATTCGTTTCACCATGGGAATCATCCTTTCTTTGGGAATGGAGGAAAGAGGGAAGAAAGGAATAAGAAAAGGCTCTAATCTTATTAGAGCCTTTTCTTTCCAATCCGTCCACGGAGATTATTTTCCCTCTATGGCAGCTTGGATTGCAGAAACGGCTTGGTCTAATCCGGAACCGGAGCTTAAGTACTTATGCGCTTCAACCTGGATGGTGTCGGAGACCTTGGAATATTCAGGAGAGACCGGACGGGCGATGGTGGAGGCAAGGGCTTTTTGGAAGCCGGGATAGGTGAGCATTACGTTGGCTGTTTTAACCTCTTCATCACTCAGGAGAGCATTAAACCCGGGGAGATATCCGCCCTCCTTCGACATGATCTTCTGCCCTTCCGGACCGGCGACGAATTTTAGGAATTCCCATGCGCCCTCCATATTTTTGGAGTTTTTGTTAAGCCCTAAGAGCCATCCACCGACGGAGCCGCCGTTCGGGAGAGGAGCAATGCCCACCTGATCCACGGAGACCGTCACGCCATCTTCTTTCCCATTGATGCGTCCGAATTGGTAAGGCCAGTTCCGCGCAAAGACGGCTTTTCCTTGTTCAAACGCGGTATGGGTTTCTCCCTCGGTAAAATTAAGAATATCTTTTGGGGTGAAGGGTGCGGTGGTGAATTGATACATCATTTCCAGCCCGCCTTTAATGTCTTGGAAAGACTTCGTAAATTCCGTGACATTTACGGTTAAGCCTTCATATTGCTTCGACTGATAAACGAAACCATATTCCGTTCCGCCTTGTTTCGCATATTTTTTGGACATGTCATAAAGATCTTGATAGGTATAATTACCGCTTTCCAGTTTAGCGGCATCTTCGGCACTTACGAGATCTTTGCGGAAATAAAGGAGTCCCAAGTCAGGAAAGAATGGGAGGGTGTATTGTTTTCCTTTGTAGTTCCCGGAAGCCATCGATCCGGCGTTATAATCCTCTTTGTTTAATCCGGCATCCTTCATAAAGAGATCGATCGGTTCCAGATATCCCGCGCCGGCAAACTCCCCTGCCCAGACTACGTCCATAGAGAGCACATCATATTCGCTGGAGCCGCTGGATAAGGAGTTTAAAAGCTGATCATGCATTTGGGCCGAGTCATTGGTCATCTGCACCCATTCCACGGTGTATTTGTCCTGGCTCTGATTAAAAGCATCGATGACCTTCTGCGTCGCCGGGGTGTTATCATTTTGGGCGGCAAATTTTAAGGTGATCTTGGTGGCGGCGCCTTGATTGGTCTGACCGCCCTGATCTGTCGGAGGCGTGCCTCCTTGATTCTGAGTAGAAGTTCCTCCTCCACAACCTGCCAGGGCGAGCAGCAGCACCAACGAAAACGCTAACAGTTTAAATGAAACTCTTTTCATCCTTGATCCCCCTTATCGTGAATATTCAAACCCGCTGATACTTGAATTTTATCGATGAAAGCGATATCATTATATTATAATTTTAATATTTTTGTTATTATATTTGTATTGGGGGAAATTGTCGTTGGACGTTCAAAAAACGAATGAAAAAATATTGAAGAAGTTTTTTGAGGGATGGATGGAGAACCAGCTCAATTTTTACTCTCATCCTTCCTATCGCCTGGAGAAACAGCTCGTCCATGCCATCTCTCTGGGGAATTGGGAGGAAGCGAAAGAAACGCTGGATGAGATTAACCGAATGGATCGGGCCATCCTGGCGAAAGATCCGCTACGGTCCCTCAAGAACTCTCTTATTTGTTCATGCACCCTCTTTACCCGGGCGATCATACAAGGCGGAGTGGATCCGGAAAATGCGTACAATTTAAGCGACGTCTTTATTCGGCAGATTGAAGAGACGAGGGACCGGAAAGATTTAGAGGAATTGGAGTATGAGATGCTTTACTCCTTCATAAATCGGGTGAGGGAGGAGAAGAAGGTTACTTATCAATGGGTCGTCAGTCGCGCTTTGGAGTATATCCATGATCAGATTTTGAGCAATTTAACGCTAAAAGAGATCGCTGCTCATATTGAAGTTCATCCTTCCTATTTGTCTAAGGTTTTTCATGCCGAGGTGGGAATCTCCCTCATCGAATACGTAAACCGAAAAAAGATTGAAGCCTCCCAGTATTTCCTTCTCCACAGCAATTCTTCGATTTCGGAGATCGCCCAGCTCTTCGGTTACTGCAACCAAAGTTATTACACGTTGCTTTTTAAAAGGTACATCGGATTAACTCCGAAACAATATCGAAACGGCGCTTCGGCCTCATCTTCCCCGATAAACGCCTTTTAATGGGGACGGGTCCTCAATTTTTCAATTCCTTCTTTACATACCCCATAGCTTAACCAAGAACATCCGGCACAGAGGGTATCTAGGTCTTCCGGGTGAACCCGTTCCCTCGTTCGCTTGATCAGCTCTGATTTCAGATACGATTGTCCGGGAGTAAGCCCTAAATGGTGCAACACTTTTCCATCCATTCCCTTCACATGTTCGTCGGATCCCTCTTTTGCGTTACAGAAGTCTTTTCCTTTATGGGGACAGGCGGAACATGCTTCATCGAGATCGATCAGGACTTGGATGGGGAAATCAAGGGAATGATCGCGGATTTCGCGGACGATCTCTTCCATTTTTTTTACGAAGGCAGGGCTATAGCCCATGCCTTGAAAGCCGTGAACACAGAGAAGATGGTGCCCCCTTAATTTTCGCATGGTTTCCTCCTAGATCGGTTCACCGATTCATTCAACTTGCTTTACGTTGATTGTAACATAAACAATCTGCTCTTTTTGATTTCCTCCCTCCTTTTTTATATGATGGTATCATCAAGTGTTGATTCGTCTAAGGAATAGACAAGAGAAGGAGGATCTCCTCTAAGCCTCCATCGAAAGTGAGGATGTAAATGGCAAAACCGAAGTATTATGTCGTTTGGAAAGGAAGAAGACCAGGAATCTATACCCGTTGGGAAGAGTGTAAGGAACAGATTCACCACTTTCCAGGGGCGAGATATAAATCATTTTCCACAAAGGAAGAGGCGGAACGGGCATACAAGGAAGACATAGAAGGAAGTTTTTTCACCAAAGGGAAATCCCACAAAAGCTCCAACGACGGCGCCCCTCCTTCTTTCTTTACGCCTGACCAAGGGATCGATTTTGACAGCATTTCCGTTGATGTAGGCACCAGGGGGAATCCTGGCCCGGTCGAGTATAAAGGTGTGGATACACGTACCGGAGAGGTGATTTTCTCTTATGGCCCGATCCCGAAGGGGACGAATAACCTTGGTGAGTTTTTGGCCATCGTCCATGCGTTAGCCTATTTAAAGAAAAAAGGAAGCAAAAAGACCGTCTACTCCGACTCAAGGACCGCCTTAAAATGGGTTAGGGAGAAGAAGGTCTCCTCCGAGCTGCCCCGGGATTCTTCTACGGAGGAAATTTGGCGGTTAGTCGATCGGGCGGAAAAGTGGCTTAAGCAAAACACGTATGAAAATAAGGTGCTCAAGTGGGATACGGAGCGCTGGGGAGAGATCAAGGCGGATTATGGGAGAAAATCGGGCGGATGATGGATTCTTAGTGTAATAGCAGGGGTAACATCCGCCCGTTGGGCACATAGACTTCATTTAGTTTTAGGATTAAGGAACTGGTAACGATAAAAATAATGGCTACTTGTGGCAAGAAAAGAATATGATCCACCATTCCTTGTGTCAGGAGGGAGGCAACGATCGCTCCCAATATGGCCGCATAGGGATGGCCCGCCGCACTAAGGGAAATCAGATCATGAATCACTTGGTAGATCATGACCAATAAGAGAAAGAGGCCGACAATGCCCAAATCGACAGCCATGGAGAGAAAGATATTGTGAGCATGGGGCAACCTCATGGGATAATGTGTAACCCATGGATCAAGGAACCACATGTTAGCCAGTCCATAGCCTGTAATGGGTTTGTGAAGGAAAAGGTTCCAGCCGGTTCGCCAAATCTCCAAGCGGGTATCTAAGGACTTCCAAAAAATATCACTTCTAGGCAATAGTTCCGGATTCCAGACAAATATCCCTAATCCCAAGGAAAAGGCGGAAGTAAGATAGTAAGGGGCTTTCGTGCGGAAACGAATAAGGAGATAGACAAAAAGCCCGGCGATGACGGCAAGGATTCCTCCCCGTGAACCTGTGAAATAGAGGGCTCCTGCAGTAAAAGAAAGTTCAAAGCCAATCACATATTGCCAAAGCTTCCCGGTTTTTTGTTCCCAGATGAAGATCCCGATTAAGATTAAAGCCGTGTACCAAGCGGCCGCAAAATTGGGATTGCTAAAGGTTCCGGAGATCCTCGGTTCGTCGATGGGGACGAAAGGGACCCATCCTAATGCCCATGTCCATAGATTTCCCTCATTGGGAAGGAAACTCCATTGCTCCAACCATCCGATTAAAGCGGTTCCTGTTCCGAGATGGAACGTTTTGGAGAGGAGGGAGTAAAGTTTTTCTTCATCCCAATGTAGGTTTAGAATGACTTGACTTAACAGCCAAAAAAGAAGTAAGGCGAGGGAAGCCGTCAGACTAACGATGCTGTTTTGCTCCATCGCCACAAAGATGCTCCAGACCGTGAGCAGAAAAAGGCTGTCCGTCCAAATGTTCGCCCTAAATTGGGAAAGCTTAAGACGAAAAAGGGCATAAAGTCCTGTTCCCACCAGGAACAGAATGCTGCTAACCGGTGAATAGAGGATTGCGGCGATTGACAATCCCAAAAACATTTTCATTGACCCCCAAAGATCTTTTTCTATATTTATCTGTATGTCTTATTTTTCGCTTCTTATTACGTTTTACTAAATGTTTTTTTCACTCTATCCATTATACTCAATCCCCCGCAGATCACAAGGGTCTTTAGTAGGATATGGGTAAATTTTATTGAAACCTCTGTCATGAATCACACGGTCGTAGGCGATGCCAATCTGGCGACAGAAGAGGAGATCGAACAGTTGGGGTTACACGATGTGAAGCGTTAGGAAGTGCGAAGCACTGAAAGTTGATGAGAGCTCCTTTTGAGGGTAGACTATCAGTGTGAAGAAACTGTTGAAAGGAGGGTTTATTACGCGATGAAGGAATTTAAAGTAACGGTAGAGTTCTGCATGATGTGAAACTATTCCCCGAAAGCCGTGAGTTTCACGGAAGCGTTGTATGATCGTTTTGGAGGCCAGGTCAAGGAAGTGACACTCATCACCAGCAAAGGCGGCGTCTTTGAAATAACGGTAAATGGGAAAAAGATTTATTCAAAGAAAGAGACAGGTAAGTTCCCGGATGTAGAACAATTACTGGATGAAATGGCATCGATGTAAAGATGCAAGGAGTGAAAATGGGCAATCTTCTTCGATGGGGAAGGTGCCCTTTTTATTTTGAATATCGAAAAAGTAAGCTTATAATGAGGATGTATGAAATAAAAACATGAAAGGGAGGAATTCCTGTGATAGACCCACGCCTTACGAAATTGGCCGATCTTCTTGTAAACTATTCCATTAAGGTACGGGAGGGGGAAAACGTCCTCATTGAGGCCTTTGGAATTGAACCGGTTTTCGTGAATGAATTGGTGAAAAAGGTTCAAGAAGCGAGGGGGAATCCCTTTGTAAACATCCGGAACCAATCCGTGATGCGGCAACTTGTTAAAGGGGCCACCGAGGATCAGATCCGTACTTGGGCAGAAACCGATAAAGCAGAGATGGAAAGGATGCAGGCCTATATCGGAGTGAGGGGGGAACATAACATGAATGAGATGTCCGATGTCCCCGACGACAAAATGAAGCTCTACCAGAGCATTTACTATCAACAAGTACATATGCTGACACGAATAAAGAAGACGAAATGGGTGGTCTTAAGATATCCCACTCCCTCGATGGCTCAGCTCGCTTCCATGAGTACGGAAACCTTCGAAGATTTTTACTTCGACGTATGTACGCTGGATTATCAAAAAATGTCAAAAGCGATGGATCCATTAAAAGAATTGATGGACCGGACGGACAAGGTTCGCCTGGTGGGTCCCGGCACCGACCTTACATTTTCAATCAAAGGGATCGGCGCGGTGAAGTGTGACGGGCAATTGAATATCCCGGATGGGGAGGTTTACACGGCGCCGGTGCGGGATTCGGTAAATGGTGTGATCACCTTCAATACTCCTACCCCTTACCAAGGATTCACCTTTGAGAATGTGCATCTTGAATTTAAAAAGGGAAAAATCGTGAAGGCGACTTCCAACGATACGGAGCGGATCAACAAAATCTTCGATACCGATGAAGGGGCTCGCTACGTAGGGGAGTTCTCTTTGGGATTAAATCCATTTATTCAGCATCCCATGAAGGAAATTCTCTTCGATGAGAAGATTGACGGCAGCTTTCACTTTACTCCCGGAGCTTGTTATGATGATGCGTATAACGGGAATCGATCGGCCATTCACTGGGATATGGTGATGATTCAGCGTCCCGATTACGGCGGTGGGGAGGTATGGTTTGATGACCGCCTGATCCGTAAAGATGGCCGCTTTGTCATTCCGGAATTAGAGGGCCTTAATCCGGAGAATTTGAAGTAAGCGATGTTTCAAAAAGGAGAAGAACCATGGGAACGAAAAATCCCGTAGGAAGATCCTACCAAGTGCGAAGTGGAGGCGATCCTGGACTTGGATTCATAAACATCCCGACGATTGGAACCGTATAAGCGATCAAAACGAGGGCAAAAGTAATCGCTACCCAGAGAGACCAACGTTCTAGGATAGGCGGTGGTGCCGGAGCTTTATCATTCACTTCTCCGATGGGGTATTCGATGCTCTGGGCCGCTTTTGGCGCAAAGTACCAGAGGTAGATGGCGATCCCCAGGAAAATAACAATTCCGATAAAGAGTAGGGTACCTCCCATGGCCATCATGGCCCGATAAGGACGCCAGATCTCGGCAAGGGGTGCATTCCCATAAGTGGTATAGGCGGTTCTACGAGGTTCTCCTAGAATCCCTGTGATGTGCATCGGCACAGACATGAGGAGCATGCCAAGGGACCAGATGACCGTCTGCAGGATTCCCAAGCGATTCGCCACCGGGGTTAAGATCCGGTTCGTTAAGGCAGGGATGAGCCAATAGGAGATGCCGAAGAATGTAAGGATCACCGTAGTGGCTAAGGTCATATGGAAATGTCCCGTAACCCAAAGGGTGTTATGAACCACCTGATTCATCTGGTAACTGGCGTTAATAATCCCTCCGGCACCTCCGGGAATGAAAAAGAGCATGCCCACCACCGGGGCAAGGAAACGGACATCTCCCCATGGCATCTTCCTCACCCATCCGAATCTCCCCTTGGCCCCTAGGGAACGGCCGGCCAGTTCAAAAGTGGCCAGGATGGTAAAGGCTGTGAGGAGGGAGGGAATGACGACGAAAAAGGTAAGGATGACTTGGAGAAATTTCCAAAAGTATCCGATCCCGGGCTCCATCAGTTGATGATGAAACCCGACGGGAATGGAGTAGAGGATGAAAAGAATGAAGGTGAGGCGAGGGAGAGAATCACTGAAGATTTTCCCCTTGATGATCCGCGGGATGTTGACGTACCAGTAGATATAAGCCGGAAGAAGCCAAAAATAGACCAACGGATGTCCAAAATACCAAAAGAAGGTTCGGGAGAGTTCCACATCGATGCGTGGAACCCATCCGAAGGACCAAGGGATGAGCTGGAAGAGCACCTCAACGGCTACCCCCAAGGTGGCGATGATCCAAAGGATCATGGTAGCCACAGACATGAAGGAGAAGAGGGGAGCGGGTTTGCCTGGGTTGGCCTTTTTCCATCGACCGTAACTCATAAAGATCGCCACCCCGCTTACCCAGCTTCCAACGATCAGGAGGGCAGACCCGATGTAGAACCAAGGAGAAGCGTGAAGGGGGGCGTAGAAGGTATAAAGAACCGTTGCCTGATTGGTCAAGATCATGAGGCCGGCCATGATAACTCCGATCAGCATCATGTAAAACCCTACCCAGGCTACTCTTCTCTCCGCGTTGCTGTAGGCGCCTCCTAAGGTTTTAACGATGCCGGAATGGAGAAAGCCGATGATAAACAAAGTCGTAAAGACAAGTCCTAAAAGAACGCCATGCAAGGTGAGAAGCTGGTAGTACCCGGTTCCTAAAGGGAGAGAGATGACCATCCCTGTCCGTTCCAAGGCTTGCAACAACCCTGCAATCGCCCCAAGGCCTAAGGAGATGTAGGCGAACGCGAGATGTGCTTTAATCATTGCCTTATCCTTTGCGTCAAACTCCGCCTTCGCATCATGGAGTACCGCCCCGTCATAGCCTGGATGAGCTTGAGACATGTTGACTCCCCCTTTTCGCTCTTATTCCACGATCTTATTCCACGATCAGTCTGGATGCCATGAGTTGATGACCGCTGCCGCAATATTCGTTGCAAATCAGATAGTAATTTCCTTTATGCTTAAAGGTATACGTAAATTGGGTGATGCGACCGGGAACCACCAACATGTTCACATTGGTCCCGGGAATCATGAGGCCATGTACCACATCAGGGCTGGTTACTTCAAAATGGACCGTCGAGCCTGCCGGAATTCGCATCTCTGTGGGGAGAAACGTAAAGGTCTTCGCCACAATGGCCGCTTTATAGTTCCTGCTTCCGGAAGGATAAAGTCCCGGTTTATCAAAGGGAGGGGTGATCGAGATGGCTTCCGGGATGATCGTTCGGTTATCCCCCGGGGGGTGAAGGTCCATGGTAAAAGCCATCACACCGATTATGATGAGAAAAGCAGCCAATGTCCCAATTCCAAAGGTGATCCATATTTTTTCATAACGGGGTAGATCGATTTTCATAAAAACTCCTCTTTCAAAAAGGTTGGAGTGCAAAGAATCGTCAAAGAGAAAACCTTCACAGTCTGCCGATATAGATGGTAAAGACGGCGATCCATGAAAGGATGATAAAGCCGGCGATAAAGAAGACGGCAACGAAAGTATCTTTCATCCCTTCCTCAGATTCTCCGCGTTCTAAATCTTTCTTCACATCCTCAGGCACAGGATTCACCTTCTTTCCTCTCTTTCTTTATTTTTCCATGTTTGGTTCCATCTTATACAAACCAAAGATTTACCGAAAAGAAATAAATCCTTAACAATAGGCATATATTCCCACTGTAAACTTAGATTGAATTTTAAAATGAAAGGGGAGGTTTTGATGAAAAAAGTTTTTCTTTCCATCTCGGCCCTCTTTCTTCTCCTAATCTCTTTTTCCTCCGTTATTCCTGTAGAAGCGGGCAGCTTCTTCAATCCCCCAGCGGTGGCCGAGCCGGGAACCTGGTATATGGGCGCTACTCCGGAGAATGTAAATCCGGCCTATCCTGTATTACTCTTTGTCCAGGGTTTAAACAGTTCATCACACACCTGGTATGAAAACAACGATATGTATCAGACCGCTTTTAACAATGGGTATCAGACCGCATTTGTAGAGCTCTACGATTCCGGAGGAACTCCGGAAGATATGTGGGACAATGGGGCGCTTTTAGCGGAGAAAATAAGAGAGATATCTCAAACCTTCCATAAGCCGATTGCCCTCATCACCCACAGCAAAGGGGGGATTGATGCGGAAGCTGCGCTGGTTCATTATGGGGCCTATCCTTATGTTACCAATGTGGTTACTTTAAGTTCCCCCCATTATGGCTCACAGCTGGCTGATTTAGCCTATAGTTCCTGGGCCGGATGGCTGGCCGGGATACTTGGAGCGAAAAGCGATGCGACCTATTCTCTCCAAACCTCCTACATGAGTTACTTCCGTTCTGTAACCGATTCCCATCCTAATGCGGGAAGAAATCCCTTTTACACCTTAGCAGGCACCAGTTGGGGATCCTTTGGTTCTTCTCTGTACTGGGGAGGGCTTTATCTTTCCCAATTTGGGCCAAATGACGGAGCAGTCACCGTAAGTAATGCGTATCATCCAAATTCCTCCATGATTAAAGTGGGGAACTGGAATCATACCAATATCAAATACGGTTCCTCTACCTTTGCCTGGTTCCGTTCTTATCTGAGCGGTTCAACTCCTTCTTCTTCCTCTTCGTTATCTGCCTCCGCGTTATCTTCAAGCGAACAATATACGGCTTCCCAATTGATTAGGGGAGGGAGCGCGAAAGGAACGGCCCGAGAAAAAATTTGGGTGGAAAATGGAGTGGAACGCCTTACCATTGACTGGATCAGTAATCAGGAACTAAGAAGTATCAACCTCCTTACCCCCGACGGAGAAAAACAGGAGGTTTTCCCTGCAAAAGTTCAGGATGACCAGATCTTCAAAGGAGCTTGGCATCATACCTTTACCATTTCCAAACCGGCGAAAGGGGAATGGCAACTGGAAAGCAACACCCCCTCTTCCTCCGCTTATCTAATGCTGGTTCAGTTCACTTCTCCTCTTTCCGATAAGATCAAAGTAAAGAAAGATAAGAAAGCCGGGAAACTCTCACTCCTTTTTGACACGAAAACAAAAGGAAAAGCCGCTTATACTCTTGATTTCACTCCTCTTCATAACAACAAAGGGAAAAAGATCGGGCAAAGGCTAAAGGAAAAATTCCCGCTTCAAGGAGATCAGAACCTTACGATTCAGGGGAAGACTCCCGGTGTATACACCTATACCATTGAAGTGGAAGGAAAGACGGATGAAGGGGTTCCTTATCAACGGACGTTCATTCAATCTGTCTTCGTGGATGACCAAGGAAAAATGTATTAAATGGGTGCTCACCGTGTCATCCGAAAGGCTCATAAACTTATTCCGTTTCCGGTAAGAAGCCGCCTTTTGGTCTGCGGATGAATATGGAGCCAAAGGAGATTCCGCCAAAGAGAGCTAGGCTTATGATCAATCCAATTCGCTGGGTGGGGTCGTTTAAGGTACCGGATAGGGCGACCAGTATAAGGAGAATCCCCCCGTAGGAGAGGTAAGGGGATCCGGTTAATCCCCAATTTTTGGCGAGGCGAATGTGGGATGAGAGAATCAGGATCCAGTTCAAGATGAGAAGCACTCCAGCTGAAGAGGTTACCAGTTCATAGAGGCGGGCAGGGAGGAAAAAGGAGAGGAGGATCGTCAGGGCAAGGCCGGTGGCGCTTAACAGTAAAGCATAAATGGCGATGCCTCTGGAATTGATATGGGCCAGCTTGGGGGGAGCATCCCCATCCTGGGCCAGGGAGACCATGATCCGGCTGATGGAGAAAAGGGTGGCCACCATGATGGAAAACGCTGCAGTGATGATGATGAAGTTAAAGAAGGAATCTAAATAAGGAATTTGAAAGGCTGCGAGAGCCGTCACAAACGGGCTTTTTGCAGGAGAGATGCTCTGCCAGGGGGTCATCAGGAGGACGAAATACAGGGCCAGAATGTAGAGGAGGGTGAGAGAAGAAAGGGTTGCCCGCCCGGCGCGCATTAAATCTTCCCTTTTCTTTAACTCGGCGGCAGCAATCCCTAAGACCTCAACTCCACCATAGGAGAAAAGGACGAAAAGAAGGGAAGACCAAACACCTCTGAAACCGTTTGGAAACCAATCGTTCCATTGAAAGGAGAAGGTGAGATGATCCAATCGGCTTAAAGTGGGGGGGATGAGTCCTAAGAGGATGAGGAACCCGAAGAGAATAAAAAGAAGAAGAGTCCCCAGCTTTATGATGGCGAAGGAGGATTCGATCCTTCCGAAATTTTTTACTCCCATCAGGTTGATCCCCAAGGCAAGCGCAGAATAAAGAACGGCAAAAATCCAAAGTGGGATCCAGGGAAACCAGTATCGGGTAAATACGGAGATGGCCGTTACTTCGCTGGACATGATGAGGACACCTGCGATCCAGTAGACCCAGCCGCTTAAAAAACCTACGTCAGGCCCAAAGGCAAAGCGAGCATAAGCGCGAAAGGCTCCTGATTGTGGAGCGTGAATGGACATTTGTGCTAAAGCGCGAAATACAATAAAAACCGTTATTCCACCGATCAGGTAGGAGAGTAGGATCGATTCTCCTGCCAACCGGACCGATACACCTGTTCCCAGGAAGAATCCGGCGCCGATGATGGAGCCGATCCCGATGAGGGAAAGCTGCCACCAAGATAATTTCTCACTCCCTCTCTTTTCCTTGTTTACTTTTTGCGCCCGTTTGATGGATTGATGGATCGCTTCCGGTCTCAAGGATTTCCCTCCTTTTTTCTTTTCGGTTCTTTCTGCGGTTGCTCCGATTATTCTCCCCGATTTTAATACATTTCATTCGAATGGGTGGGAACAGAAGCCTTAGGGGAGGAATAGACTGCTATCGTTATAAAACCAAAAAAGGAGAGAGATCCCAATGATTCCCCACTATCCTTATTTCGGCGTAGAGTGGAAAATCATCCCTTTACCGATCACTTTCCCGCCCCAGCATCAGGATAGGCATCCAGGTTTTGAGTATGAGATGGTCCCCCCTCCCATCTTTGACAATCCTGCTTATCAAGGCAGCGGTAAACTTCTTCATCGCGTGGCTATTATTACAGGAGGAGATTCAGGGATTGGCCGGGCCGTTGCCGTCGCCTTCGCCAAAGAAGGGGCGGATCTCCTTCTTGTTTATTTGAATGAAGAGGAGGATGCCCGTTTCACGAGGGAATATGTGGAGAAATTTGGAAGGAGAGTGATCACCCTCCCCATCGATCTTCGTGAACCTCAAAACTCACGGGAGATTGTGGAAACGGCTCTCCGGCATTTCGGCAAGATCGATGTGTTGGTGAATAATGCGGCGGTTCAATACGAACAGCCTTCTCTCTTCGAGATTAGCAACGAACAACTGGAAAATACATTTCGTACCAATGTCTTTTCCTATTTCTATCTAACGAGAGAAGTACTTCCCTATCTTGCGTCGGGTTCTTCGATCATTAATACCGCTTCCATTACGGCCTACCAGGGGGAGAAGACTCTGATTGATTATTCCGCTTCAAAGGGAGCGGTGGTTACCTTTACCCGCTCTCTTTCTCTAAACCTCGTGAATAAGGGAATCCGGGTGAATGCGGTGTCTCCCGGGCCTGTCTGGACACCCCTGATTCCTTCCAGTTTTTCGGCGGAAAGGGTGGCTCACTTCGGACTGGAGACCCCGATGAGGCGAGCGGCCCAGCCTTTTGAACTGGCTCCGGCATATGTATATTTGGCCTCGGATGATTCCAGTTATGTAACCGGTCAGGTGATCCATGTGAACGGGGGAGCGATGGTGGAGTCTTAATCTTAATTGTTACAAAATAAAGGAGAAATCAAACCGGCTACAATTCTCCCTTGAAATTCCCCTTCAATATGTTATATAATGAACACAAACAAAAGCGGAATGTAATATAACAGAGCTTGAAGGAGGAAGAAAGGATGTATGATTGCCCGGTGTGTCATGGGAATGGAGAGGTGGAATGTCACGAATGCGGGGGGACCGGAATGGTCCATGGGGAAACCTGTTCTTCCTGCGGGGGACATGGAATCCATATTTGTGTTCGCTGTGACGGGGCAGGCGCCTTGGAAGAAGCGGTCTGATCGGTGAGTAAATTAGATGATGGGAACCACCTGTACCTAACATGGGTACAGTTTTTTTTATCCTCCCTGAAACCTATGATCTCCTTTGCCCGTCTAATGGGTTTGAGCACCTTAAAGGGAGACTTTATCCGATGAAAAAAGGACTTGGGAGGGGCGAAACAGTTTCGTTCTAGCCGATTTCCCCTCGCTTCGTTTAAAATAGATCTGTGAGGGAAAAAGAGGATAGAGGTGAATGGTATGGATCCGGTCATTTCGGCGGAATGGGTGGTTGAGCATCTAAACGATCCGACGCTTCGGATCGTAGATTGCCGTTTTGATATGGCGGACCCTGAGCGGGGAAGGAGGGAATACTCCCTCCTTCATCTTCCCGGAGCAATCTATGTAGATCTGGAAAAAGATCTGACAGGGAAGTTGGGAGAACATGGAGGACGCCATCCGCTCCCTGATTTCGATCTTTTCGCGGCGAAGATGGGAAGGCTGGGGATCTCCCCGGAACATAAAGTCGTTGCGTATGACGATCAATGGGGAGAATTTGCCGGACGCTTTTGGTGTTTGATGCATCTGTTGGGGCATGAGGAGGTATATCTCCTCGACGGTGGATTGTTAGGCTGGGAAAAGAGGGGGTATCCCGTTACCTCCGATCTGCCTGCTTATCCACCTTGTACATTTAAACCTCGGATTCGAGCTCCTTTTCTTGCCGTGATGAGTGAGGTAAAAGAGAAGCTGGGCTCTCCGGAAACCATTCTCATCGACTCCCGGGAACGGAGAAGATATATTGGCGAGGCCGAACCCATCGACCCGATTGCCGGACATATTCCGGGAGCGAAAAATTTCTACTACCAGGAAGTGATCAATTCTGAAGGAAGCTGGAAAACTCCGGAACAATTAAAGGAACACTTTGGTTCCATCGATCCGGAGAAAGAGCTCATCGTCTATTGCGGATCGGGGATTACCGCCTCCCCCAATGTTATCGGCCTCATGCGAGCCGGGTTTAAAAAGGTACGCCTTTATGCCGGCAGCTGGAGCGATTGGATTAGTTATCGGGAGAATCCCATCGCTACAGGAGAAGATTAAAAGAAAGAAACGGTTTTTTCGGGTTGTGTCGGGCTACCCAGATAGCGTGGCACAACCCTTTTCCTTTGATCTCAAGATCCTATTTTCGAGGTGTACCATCGTCTTTAATCCATTTTTTAAACCGTTCAGCATGAGAATAGCCTCCGATTATCTCTTGTCAAGAGATGAAAAGAGGCTCATAATCAAATGGGAGGCATGCGACCCATGGAAAAGGATGTATAAGCCCATGGAACCACAAGAGAATGGTTACGCTATGGAATAAGGATGTTTTTTAGAAAGATCGTGTCGGCTTCGGGCAAATCCAGGATTAAGGGAACGAAGGGAATGCGATGATCGGATTTAGCGCTTTAATCATTTTATTTTTGCTGTTGGCCACCGCTTTTTTTGTCGCGGTGGAATTTGCCGTCGTCCGGGTGCGTCCGAGTCGGATCGAACAACTGGTGATGGAGGGGGATCGACGGGCGTTTAACGTACAGCGGGTGATCCATAATCTGGACAACACCCTTTCCGCTGCCCAACTTGGAATTACGATTACGACGGTAGGCCTAGGATGGATGGGAGAACCCGCGGTGGAACACATTTTCCATCCCCTCTTTTCCTATTTCCCCATCTCGGAACAGGCGGTTACCGTAGCTTCCGTACTTTTTTCCTTTATCCTGATCACCCTTCTAGAGGTGGTCTTAGGGGAATTGGTCCCCAAAACCTATGCGATTCAAAAAGCCGAAGAATTCAGCCTGAGTGTGGCGGGGGTGATCATTTGGTTTTACCGGCTCATGTTTCCCCTCGTGTGGGTATTAAACAGCCTGGCTACCCTGATCAGCCGTCTCATCGGATTAAAACCGGTGAAAGAACTGGAGGAGAGCCATTCTGAAGAGGAATTGAAGATCATCCTCTCCGAAAGCTATGAGAGCGGCGAGATTAATCAATCCGAGTATGGATATGTGAACCGGATCTTTAATTTTGACGATCGCCTTTCCCGGGAGATCATGGTTCCCCGTACCGACATGGTATGCCTTTATCTGGATAAGAGCCTGAAGGAAAATTTAAAGATTATCAAGGAGGAAAGGTATACCCGCTTTCCTGTTGCCGTAGGGGATAAGGATCATATTGTCGGCATGATTAACACGAAGGAGTTTTTCCTTCGCTATATGGATGATCCTAACCTCGATTTTAGCAAGTTGGTTCGTCCTGTCCTTACCGTGATGGAGGCAACTCCGATCAAGGATCTGTTAAAGGAAATGCAAAAAAAGCGCGTTCATTTTGCCGTACTGGTAGATGAATATGGAGGAACCGCCGGCTTAGTAACCATTGAAGATATCCTGGAGGAAATCGTCGGTGATATCCGTGACGAATTTGATGAAGAAGAAGTGGCGGAGATACAGACTCTGGCAGAGGGGCATCTTCTCGTCGACGGAAAGACGCTCTTGGAGGAAATCAATGAACGTTTTCATACCCATATTGAAAGTGAGGATTATGATACCGTAGGGGGATGGCTTTATGGAGAGAATCCGATCCTTCGGGAAGGGAGTGAAGTGGAGAGGGAGGGCCTTCTCTTTCGGATCAAGGAAATGGAGAGGCATCGGGTTCGAAAAGTGGAGATTATTCGTCAATCTCCCCACGAAATGAGTGAAGAGGAAAAAGAAAAAGAGGAACAGAATTAGGTGAATAACCATATGGATAGTAGTAAGAGCGATCATAGAATAGGTAAAGGGGTTTTAGAGCATGAAGCATGGGAAGAAGATTCGTATCGCCCTCCTTTATGGGGGGAAATCGGGGGAGCATGAAGTTTCCCTTCTCTCGGCTCGCTCCATCCTGGCGGCGATTGACAGGGAGAAGTATGAACCGATCCCCATCGGCATTTCCAAGGAAGGGAGATGGCTCCCACGGGAAGAATCCTTAAAACTATTGGGAATAGAAGAAATACAGGGATACTTGGAAGAGGGAAACTCGGAAAGAACCCCTTTGCAAAAAAATCAGCTCCGATCCCCTGCTCCGGATGGGGAAATTCAACCTGTTTCTTTTTATTTTCCGGGAGATGTCGATGTTATTTTTCCGGTTCTGCACGGACCGAATGGAGAGGATGGAACCATCCAGGGGCTTTTGCAATTGGCCGATCTTCCCTATGTGGGGGCAGGTGTGCTTTCCTCTGCCGTTGGAATGGATAAGGTGATCATGAAGAGACTTTTCGCCCAGGCTGACCTTCCCCAGGCGAAGTATCTTTCCTTTTTGAGAAAAGATTTGGAGCGCCGTTTGGAAGAAGTGTTTCAGGAGATTGAAGAAGTTTTGGGCTATCCCTGTTTTGTGAAACCTGCCAATCTCGGCTCCAGCGTAGGGATCTCCAAAGCGAAGGATCGCAATGCCCTAAAAGAGGCTTTATCCTTAGCAGCCCGTTACGATCGGAAGATCATCGTGGAAGAATATATCCCCGCTCGGGAAATCGAAATGGGAGTATTGGGGAATGATGACCCCATCGCCAGCATCCCAGGGGAGATTCTCCCTGGAAATGAATTTTATGATTATGAGGCAAAATACTTTGACGGGAAGTCTCAACTGGTTATACCGGCTAAAGTAACCGAAGAGGAGAAGGAGAGGCTTCAGGAATTAGCGATTCAGGCATTCAAAGCAATTGATGGAGCCGGGCTGGCCCGAGTCGATTTCTTTATTCATAAGGATACGGGGGAAATCCTGGTGAATGAGATAAATACCATGCCCGGCTTTACCCCTTACAGCATGTATCCGCTTCTCTGGCAGCACAGCGGCATTCCTTATGGGGAGCTGATCGATCGATTAATTGACCTCGCCTTAAAGCGGTATGAAGAAGGAAAAAGTATATAGACAAGAGAAGGAACTTATAGTACTTTAGAACTAGGTAACTTATTCCCAAAGGAATCCCATGATGTTGACTTGGGATGCAGAAAGGGGATTCTTCTCGTGTTGGATACGGCGATGAAAAATTTCTTTCTCTTTCTCTCCAAAAACCGAACGTTAAATCGAGCAGCAAAGAAATGGGGTCTGCGTTTCGGAGCCAATCGGTTTGTGGCAGGGGAGAGCATCGATGAGGCGATGGCAAAAGGAAAAGAACTGAACGATCTTGGTCTCCTCTGCACCTTTGACCATTTGGGAGAGTTTGTGAAAGATGAGCCGGAAGCGATAGATGCGGCGGAGTTTAACTTACGAACCCTGGACGCGATTCACCGGACGGGAGTAAAATCTACCTTGTCGGTGAAATTAACCCAGATGGGACTCGATATTAGCCGTGAGCTTTGCATCGCCAATATGAGGAACATCTTAAAGCGGGCGAAACAGTATGATAATTTTGTCCGCATCGACATGGAAGATTCGGCTCATTGTGCCGTAACCATTGAAATTTTTAAGGAACTACGCCGGGAATTTGATAATGTTGGGCTTGTGCTGCAAGCCTATCTCTATCGGACGGAGCAGGACTTAAGAGATCTGATTCCATACCGGGCGAACCTGCGCTTGGTGAAAGGAGCCTATAAAGAACCGCCGGATATTGCCTTTCCGGATAAAAAAGATGTAGATGCGAATTTTAAGAAGTTGATCGCCCTTTCTTTGGAACAAGGGGCTTATACGGCCGTTGCCACCCATGATGACCAGATCCTGCAGTTTACGAAAAACTTTGTGAAGGAGAAGGGCATTCCCCTCGACCGCTTTGAGTTTCAAATGTTGTACGGGATACGGACACAGTCCCAATTGCAATTGGTGAAGGAAGGATATACGGTGCGGGTTTATGTTCCTTACGGGAATGATTGGTACGGATATTTCATGCGCCGCCTTGCGGAGCGGCCTGCGAATGTCGCCTTTGTCCTAAAAGGGATGTTTCGTTAATCGATTTTTTGCAAAGAAATCATTCATTTTTTTTGAAGAGGATGATCATTGGGATCATGAAAGTAGCAGAGGCACTTGCGTCGGACTTGTTAAGTTGGTATGGGAAGAGGAAACGCTCCCTGCCGTGGAGAGAAACCCGGGATCCTTATCAAATCTGGGTTTCTGAGATCATGCTGCAACAAACCCGTGTTGAAACCGTGATTCCTTATTTTGAACGGTTCATGGAAAAATTTCCAACACTACACCATTTAGCCGCCGCAGAGGAGGCGGAGGTTTTAAAAGCCTGGGAGGGTTTGGGCTATTACTCCCGTGCCCGGAATCTCCATCAGGCGGTTAAAGAGGTGGAAGAGAGATATGGAGGGGTGGTACCTGACGAAGAGGAAGAATTGACTCGGCTCCCCGGAATTGGCCCTTACACGAGCGGAGCAATTCTAAGCATCGCTTATGGAAAAAAGATTCCAGCCATCGATGGAAACGTTTTGCGAGTCGCTAGCCGCCTTTTTGCGATAACGGAGGATGTAGGGAGGGGAAGCACCCGGAGGAAGATCAAGGAGCTTCTTCTTACGATCATCCCAGAGGAGGCGCCGGATCAATTTAACCAAGCTCTCATGGAAATTGGTGCCCTCGTCTGCCTTCCTAAGGCTCCTACCTGTGAAGAATGTCCGGTACGTCATTACTGCGAGGGGAAGAAGAAGGGGATAGAAAGTAGCCTCCCGAGAAGGAAAAAAGTAGAAAAAGTAAAGGTGGAACAACGTCTTACCTTGCTCCTTTACTCTCCAAAGGGGGTGTTGATGAGAAAGAGAAAAGAATCGTTGCTACACGGAATGTGGGAATTTCCGAATTGGCTCCTAAAGAAAGGGGAGAACCCTCTCCCTTTCTTAGAAAAGGAGCTTTCCCTTCTGGGGATTCCTCTCCATGAAATTCCCCGCCCCATGGGGGAGGTGCACCATGTCTTTAGCCACATGATATGGCAGCTTTCCGTCTTTCTCCTCATGTTAGAGGAAGGGGATGTAGCCCGGGAGGACAAACTAGGGGATTATTGTTGGGTGAGCAAAGAACGGTATCACGAACTTCCCGTTCCCATCCCTTTTCAGCGGGTATACCAATTGAACGATAGATAAAAGAAAAGCGGAAGACCTCGTAGGTTTTCCGCTTTTCTTCGGTTTTATGCCCTCAGGGAAAAGGCTTATTTGTACTGATTAAAGTTCTTTTCAACCTGCTCCCAGTTTACCACATTCCAAAAGGCTTTAATGTATTCCGGGCGCTTGTTTTGGTATTTCAGATAGTAAGCGTGCTCCCAAACGTCAAGGCCTAAGATCGGCTTTTTCCCTTCCATGATGGGATTATCCTGATTTGGAGTGGAGGTAAGGGAAAGTTTTCCTCCCTGTTCTACCAAAAGCCATGCCCAACCGCTGCCGAAACGGCCTGCCGCAACCTTGCCGAACTCCTCTTTAAACGCGTCGAAACTGCCGAATTGGGCATCGATGGCTTTGGCCAATTCCCCGGAAGGAGTACCCCCACCATTCTTTTTCATGAGCGGCCAAAAGAAGCTGTGATTCCAGTGACCTCCGGCATTATTTCGTACAGCGGTGCGGATGTCTTCAGGTACCTGATCGAGGGAGGCGAGGAGATCTTCCAGGCTCTTTTCGTACAATTCCGGGTGTTTGTCCAAAGCGGCATTTAAATTGTTAACATAAGCGGCATGGTGTCCCGTGTGGTGAACTTTCATGGTTGCCTCATCGATATAGGGTTCCAGCGCGTCATAGGCATAGGGAAGTGCGGGTAACTCATACTTTGCCATATTATCTTCCTCCTTTTTATCTGAGTATGTAACATTAACACCTTCATTATATAAATAATCAGGAGAAAAAATCAATACTTTGATAATAAGAAAGTTTAATAACCCTTGGAGCCTTCTTTACGTTAAAGTATGCCCATTCCCATGCGGGTGATTCAGTTCTCTCTCTGATACGGGACGGATATTTTTTTTTAGACGGGAAAGCCTAGAGGTATGGGAGGTGATCATTGTGGCGAAGAAAACACCTGCAGGCACCAATGTACAAAAGGTAGCCCAACAGAACAATGCTTCCGCTCAAAATCTTGAGAGCACCAATGCAGAATTCGCGAGTGAAACGGATGTTTCTGCGGTTCGTCAGAAGAACCAGAAATCGCAGCAGAATAAAAAGGGTTAAGGATGAGTGGTTAAACATTTTGTCGAAACCCGTCAACCGGACGGGTTTCCTTATTGTGTTAAAACAAGTCATAAAATGACAAATATAGTCAAAGGAACCAGGCGCTGGAGGGAGAAATAGGATGAGTACAGAAAGGAGGAAACAGGGATGAGACAAGTTGATCATCTTCTAGGGACTGAGGAATTAATGGCAAGTTATGAAGCCGACTTGGAACGATTGAAGAGATACCGTAACTTAAGGGAGGATCTGAAAAGGCGTTTGGAGAGGCATCAGGTCTTTGAACTTCTTGGGCTAAAGAACGAACGGAAAGAAATTGAGGTGGCTCTTCACTATATCGAGAGGCAGCTCGTTTTTATGGAAACCATTGAGCATCGTTATGCTCAATTGCAACAGAAACAGATGAATTAATGCGGAGATGTTCTTTTTTAGAATCGGGAGTTTGCATCGAACGTGGGAGAGGGCCGTCCTTCTTTCTCTGAAAGAACCTTTGATCTGTGCTGACGAACGTTTAGATGAACGGGGATTTTAGGAGAATCGGGAGAGGATGGGATTTCCTTTAAGGACGGTCGCCCGGATCCGCACCTCTGCCCGGAAACTCCTCGGTCAAGTGGAACACGAAAAAAACCTTTTCAGCATGATTACATAGTCGGTATGAGAAATATTGCCGCCTTATAGGGAAGTCTTAAGCAGTGCGAAGCTCTCTTCCGCTGCTTGTAGGGTCTTTTCCATATCCTCTTCGCTATGGGGAGCTTGTATAAACCAGGCTTCAAATTTAGAGGGGGCAAGCAGGACTCCTCTTTTTAGCATCTCTTTAAAAAAGATTCCGTAGAGATGGCTGTCTGCTGCCTTAGCATCGGCATAATTTCGGACAGGATGAGAGGTGAAATGGGTGGAAAAGGCTCCTTTCACCCGGTTAATCGTAAGGGGTATATGATATTGAGAGGCTAGGTAAAGCAGTCCTTCGGTAAGAAGGGCGGCCAGATGATCTAAATGCTCATAAAGCCCCTCCTTTTTAAGTTCCTGTAGGGTTGCGATTCCTGCCAGCATGGAGGCAGGATTCCCGGCCATCGTTCCCGCCTGATAAGCCGGACCAAGAGGGGAAACCTGTTCCATCACCTCTTTTTTGCCGCCATAAGCTCCAATGGGAAGTCCCCCTCCAATAATTTTTCCCAATGCGGTTAAGTCGGGAGTCAACCCGTATAGATTTTGGGCTCCGCCGTAGTGAAAGCGGAAAGCGGTAATCACTTCATCATAAATCACCAAGGAGCCATGTGCATGGGCAATTTCATGAATTCGATTGAGAAACCCTTCTTGTGGAGGTACGATGCCAAAGTTGCCCACGATAGGCTCCACAAGGACCGCAGCCACTTCTTCTCCCCATTTCTCCATGGCGAATTCCAGAGAGGATGGATCATTATACGGAACGGTGATCACATCATGGGAGATGCTTTCAGGAATTCCTGCGCTGTCCGGAATACCGAGGGTAGCCGGTCCAGAACCGGCCGCTACCAAAACTAAGTCGGAATGGCCGTGGTAACAACCTTCAAATTTTAGGATTTTTGTCCTTCCGGTGAAAGCCCTGGCGACCCGAATGGTGGTCATGACCGCTTCAGTCCCGGAATTGACAAAGCGGATTCTCTCCATGGAAGGGATTGCTTCCCGAATCATGGTGGCAAACTCAACTTCATAGGGGGTTGAGGTTCCATAGAGGGTACCGTTTTCCGCAGCTTGGGTAATCGCTGCCACCAACGATGGGTGTCCGTGTCCGAGGATGAGGGGCCCATAGGCAGCCAAAAAATCGATGTACCGGTTCCCGTCCACATCCCATATGTAGGCTCCTTTCGCCTTTTCCATAAAAAGTGGCGTTCCTCCCCCTACCGCTTTATAAGACCGAGATGGGCTGTTTACCCCTCCGATAATAACCTGAAGTGCCCTTTGATACATCTCCTCCGATTTGATCCAATTCACAGAGATCCCTCCTAAAACATATGAGCATTTTTTTAAAAAAGAAGAGGTATGGATACACTATACCTAAGTTAACACAATCGTTTTAAAAGGGAAAGGAATGTTAAGACAATGCATGGAAAAGTGAAATGGTTTAATGCAGAAAAAGGATATGGATTTATTACAGCGGATGATGGGAAAGAGATCTTTGTCCATTATACCGCAATTGAAGGGGAGGGTTTTCGTACATTGGATGAAGGCCAGGATGTAGAATTTGATTTGACGCAAGGGGATCGGGGTCCACAAGCTGCTCATGTGGTGAAGAGGTAAACGCGGCCGCTCCTCAAGGAGTAAAGGAGGGATAAAAAAAGGATCACCGTCTCAGGTGATCCTTTTTAGGTGGAACGGAATCATTATCTCTCATCGCTTTGATTGAAGATCCAGATGTACTCAAGAAGTTGAAGGACAGCCATGAGGGTAGCTGCCACATACGTGAGGGCGGCTGCCCCTAAAACTCGGCTTGCCCCTCCCACTTCCCTGTCGTCGATGATTCCCATCTGCACCATCAATTTTTTGGCTCGGGCGCTGGCATTAAATTCAACTGGGAGGGTAATCACCTGAAAGAGGACGGCGAAACTGAAGAAGATGATTCCCAATAAGAGAAGTCCGGTCAGATTGAAGAAGAAACCGGCCAATAGGAGTAAAGGGGCTGCTCCAGCCGTTAAATTAACCAAAGGAAAGATATGATGTCTGGCAACCAGCATGGGGTATTGAACTTTATGTTGAATGGCGTGCCCTACCTCATGGCAGGCTACCGATACGGCGGAGATGGAATTGCCGGCATAGACGGGTTCCGAAAGACGGACAACTTTATGAATGGGATCATAATGGTCGGTTAGACGGCCTGCAACAGGCTCCACAGGGATATGGTAGAGCCCATTGGCGTCTAACAATCTTCTCGCCGCCTCCGCTCCGGTCATTCCGGAGGAGGTGCGATAACGGGAAAATTGACTAAATGTCCCTTGAACCCTGAATTGCGCCCATAAACTAAGCCCAAAGGCAAGCAGAATCAAGAGGGTCCACGGTGTGAAAATAGGCATTTTTAACTTCTCCTCCTTTATAAACCATCCTTTTCGTCTCGTAGATTTATCGTTTCGTCGAGCAGAGAAGAATGCTAAAGGATCTACTGCTTGACTTTACTCTTTATACGATCATTTAATGGTCTGGTTTCATGTTTACGCCCCCTATTATAACAAAAAAATAGGGAGATGGGTATATGGATTAGGGATCTACCTCAAGTTTATAGACCTCCGTATAGTCCCCCTTTTCAATTTCTTCTTCCGTTGCTCCGATTTCTAAAACATCATCTTCGATCCCCGGAGCGACGGTGGGTTGATCCTCCATGTTTTCCTTCCTTGTTTTGAACGCTTTGGAGGCGATCCTATGCTCGTTGGGACAGGAATTTTTGTGATGCTCCATTTTGCGGGTTACCCTCATTGCTTTCTCCTTTCATTTTTCATACGTTTACGGAAGCCTAATTATTTGATTCCCTTTTTTGTTCCATGTAAACTGGGAATTGAAGAGAATGCTGAGAGAAGGCTAAATCCGAAGGAGGAAAAGAATATGGTTCAAATAGGGGAAAAGGTTCCCGATTTTACGCTGCCGGGGAGTAATGGGGAGATGGTCTCCCTTTCCGATTTCCGAGGGAAGAAGGTGATTCTTTATTTTTATCCAAAGGATATGACGCCTGGATGCACCACCGAAGCCTGCGATTTTCGAGATGCCCATGATAAGATCCTTGATAAAGGAGCGGTGGTGATTGGGATTAGTCCTGATCCCATCAAAAGCCATGCGAAATTTATTGAAAAACATGCGCTTCCTTTTCTTCTCTTGGCCGATGAAAATCATGAGGTGGCAGAGATGTTCGGGGTATGGAAATTAAAAAAGAGGTACGGAAGGGAATATATGGGGATTGAACGTTCCACCTTTCTCATCGATGAGGGAGGAGTTTTGAGGGAAGAATGGCGGAATGTAAAGGTGGAGGGGCATGTGCAAGAGGTGGAGTCGGTCCTTAGCAAGCAGGTGAATGGGAGATGAAGATCGCCTCCTCTGCGAAAATGAGCGAGAAACATCAGAACGAATTGCGGGAAACCTATCCGGACCTTCACTTTTCCTTTTTTTCCTCCATGGAAGAGGTGATGAGTAAGGCAGGAGATCTGGAGGTTCTCCTCACCTACGGCGATGACCTAAGCGATGAGCGTTTATCCCGAATGCCCCGGTTGAAGTGGATTCAGGTTTTAAGCGCGGGATTGGACAAAATGCCCCTTGAAGCGCTTGAAAAGAGAAATATCCTCGTTACGAACGCCAGAGGGATTCATGGAATACCGATGTCCGAGTATACCCTGGGGGTGATGCTTTATCACGTCCGCCGATTCGGGATCGTTTATGAGCATCAAAAGGAGAGGGTTTGGGATCGGAGCATCCGAGTGGATGAATTGGAAGGGAAGCGCCTGGGCATCATCGGGGCAGGGGCGATTGGAACAGAGATAGCCCGGAAAGCCCGTCTTTTCGGCATGGAGGTGATCGGCCTTTCCAAAAGCGGAACCCCTTTGCCCGAATATGACCGGGTGGTCAACCGGGAGGGACTTCCCCAACTTCTCGCCGAAAGCGATTTTGTCGTATTGGTCGCTCCTCTTACCCCGGAGACCTACAAGATGATGGGGGAAAAAGAGTTCCGAGAAATGAAGAGGGAGGCCGTCTTTATTAATATAGCCAGGGGAGCCCTGGTTGATGAGAAGGCATTGGTGAAGGCCTTGGAGGAGAAATGGATTGCGGCTTGTTACCTTGATGTTTTCACGGAAGAGCCCCTTCCTCCCGACCACCCATTCTGGGGACTTCCCAATTGCTGGATCACCCCTCATATGTCGGGCCTTTCCCCCCGTTATATGGAGAGAGCATTGCGCATCTTTACCTACAATCTCACCCGCTATCTAAACGGCGAATATGGGGAGATGAAGAATCGGATTCATTTCACGAAGGGGTATTAGGAGGTATAGAATGAAGATCTATACGAAAAGCGGTGACAAAGGAGAAACCTCTTTAAACTATGGGATCCGGGTGCCAAAAGATGATCTGCGGGTAGAAGCATATGGCACCGTAGATGAGGCGAACAGTTTCGTCGGGCTTGCGTTAAGTCTTCTCCCGGAGACGGGAGGCGATCCGGCGGAGCTGGAGCGGATCCGCCATGGGCTCAAGGAAATTCAGACGAAACTCTTTCACATCGGGGCGGAGCTTTCTACTCCGGAAGGAAAGGAGGTCCCCTGGCCCATCCGGGAAGAGGATGTTGCCTTTCTAGAGCAGGAGATTGATCTTATGGAGGAAAAACTTCCTCCCCTTGCCCAATTTATCTTACCGGGTGGACATCCCGCCTCTGCTTCACTTCATGCCGCCAGAACAGTGGTTAGGCGAGCGGAAAGAAGAGTGGTATCCCTCTCTTCAAAGATTCCGCTCCAGGCTGTGGTGGTGCGCTATCTCAACCGTCTCTCCGATTACTTATTTGTGGCGGCCAGATGGGTGAATCACCTTGCGGGCATTCCGGATGCGGGACTTCATGAAATTAACAAAGAAGTTGGAGAACAGAAAGAATAAGCAGAGGAGAAACAGACTCCTATTGCTTTTATTTGGATGAATGCATAGAAAAGGAGATGATTGAAGGGGAAATGACAAAGACGGGGAAACAGCCGGTTCCTGTCCGGTTGATCCTGGACCGGTTACAGGAGACCTATCCGAATGCCCACTGTGAGCTTCACTTTACAACACCGTTCGAACTCTTGGTGGCAACCATCCTGTCCGCCCAAACAACAGACCAGAAGGTGAATGAAGTAACCAAGGATTTATTCCCCGAATATGGAACTCCGGAGAGACTTCTCACCCTTTCGGAAGAGGAACTTTCCGAAAAGATTAAAACGATTGGATTGTACAAGAATAAAAGCAGGAATCTTTTACGAACGGCGCGCATTATCCTGGAACGGCATGGGGGAGAGGTGCCCCGAACGATGGAGGAATTGCTCTTACTTCCAGGGGTCGGAAGAAAAACGGCCAACGTCGTCCTTTCCAATGCATTTGGAGTGCCTGCGATTGCCGTTGATACCCATGTTTTTCGGGTGAGCAACCGGATCGGCCTGGCGAATAGCGAGGATGTTTTGGAGACAGAGAAACAACTGATGGATCTTATCCCTCGAAGCGAATGGTCATTTGCCCATCATCTCCTCATATGGCACGGACGGAGGATTTGTCATGCCCGCGCTCCACGGTGCATGGAGTGTCCCATTTTTCCCTACTGCCGATTCGCGTCCCAATCTGATGCGGTCCCGAAAAAAAACGACAAAAAATGACCGGTTTCAGAAATTTGTCATTGACATACTATCTATGGAAGGAATAAACTAATTGTGATATCTTAAAGATGATATAAAATAATAATTCCTATTGTGGATTGCGAGGTGAAGATCATGATCGCGCGCGCAATCGAGAGAGCCGTTGATGTTCTAAAAGGCACAGGCGTGCGGATGACCCCCCAGAGATATGCGATCCTCGCTTATTTGCTGGAAACCAAAAGACATCCCACTGCAGATGAGATCTATAAAGCGTTGGAGAGCCGCTTTCCCAGCATGAGTGTAGCGACGGTTTATAATAACTTAAAGCTTTTTAAGGAAGCAGGCTTAGTTAGAGAATTAACCTTTGGGGATCATTCCAGTCGTTTTGATGCCGATACACATGAACACTATCACATCACTTGCACATCCTGCGGAAGAATCGAAGATTTTGAGTATCCAACCTTAAATGAGGTGGAAGAACAGGCAGCCCGGAGTACAGGTTTTATCCCCAGCAGCCATCGGATGGAGATCTATGGAATTTGTCCGGATTGCCAAAAGAAAGCCTCTCATCATCATTGAGAAGCTTTTCTTTAAAAGGATACCGGCGTATCGCTTTTTGTTACAAAAAGAGAACTTTAGAGAAAAGTGGGAGAAAACTTAAAAAGGATGGGTAAGATGGGGACAGTCATCAATTTAGAACCGAGGAGAAGCAGAAAGAGAAGATTGAATCTTTTCTTATGGCTTCTCCTTCTCTTTTTCATTTTAGTTATCATCGCCGCCGGCTATCTCTATTATTTTTTTTATTGGCCGAATTCACAAAAAATATCTCCTTATCCCAATCGTCCCCATCCCATTTGGGTGGGGGATACCCTGTGGGAAGGCAAGGGACCTTATGTGAAGGATGGAAAGGTTTGGCTTCCTTATAGTTTTATCCGGGAGAAGATTGATCCCTACCTGTATTGGGATGAATCCATTGACAGCCTCATTCTTACCACCGAGAAGAAAGTGCTCCGCCTGCCCAATCAACAGGTTACCGCTTTTTTGAACGAAAAGACCTTTCCCCTCACCTTTCCCGTGGAAAAGATAGATGGGGAGCCTTTCTTACCCATGGAGGTGGCGGAAAAGTTTTATCCCTATTCCTTCTCCTATCAGCCGGAAACGGGGGTTCTCCTCATTAAACCTTGGGGGTATGTGGTGCAAACAGGGACCATTCTGGGAAATCCTGAAAAAGATAAAGGAAAGCCCCTGCGATCCGGACCCTCTATAAAGGAGCCGCTTTATCTTCTCCTTTCACCAGGGGAGAAGGTGGAGATCCTTGGTGAGGAAAAAGGGTGGTATGAGGTTCGGACTGGAAAAGGAATTGTAGGTTATATGGAGAAGAAAGATCTCTTCCTTAGTGGGATGGAGAAGGTTCCGGAAGGGGAGAGGGAAGAAGATTACCGCCCCTGGAATCCTGTGGGAAAACCGATCCTTCTCACCTGGGAGCACGTGGTTCGGAATACGCCGGATCCCAGCACGATCGGAAATTTGGCAGGGGTAAATGTGGTGGCTCCCACCTGGTTTGAAATTATAGATGAAAAGGGTACGGTTCAAAATCTGGGAGATCTCACCTATTCGAAGTGGGCCCATGAACGGGGGTATCAGGTATGGGGGCTTATTTCAAATGGATTTGACCCCGACCGCACGCAAGCATTTCTTTCCAATTTTGAAACGAGACAAAGAATCTTGCGGCAAATGCTTCAGCTTGCCTCCATCTATAATTTAGATGGATTTAACATTGATTTTGAAAATGTTTATTTAAAAGATCGGGAAGTGCTGGTCCAGTTCATCCGGGAAATCACCCCCTACCTACATGAACAAAATTTAACGGTAAGCATCGATGTGACGATAAAGTCGGAGAGCGAGACTTGGTCAAAGTTTTATGATCGGAAAGCACTGGGCGAGACCGCCGATTATGTGGTGGTGATGACCTATGATGAACATTGGGCCGGAAGCCCTATAGCCGGTTCTGTGGCCTCCCTCCCTTGGGTGGAAATGGGCTTAAAAGGGGTATTGGAAGAGGTTCCACCCGAAAAGGTTCTTTTGGGAGTTCCTTTCTACACCCGCCTTTGGTCCGAGTCGAAGGGTACGGACGGGAAGTTGGTTGTAAAACAAAGGGCGCTCTCGATGGAACAGGCGGAGAACTGGATGAAGGAGAGGAAGCTAACCCCCGTCTATGACGAAGCGAGTGGCCAGCAATATGTGGAATACAAAGATCCGATGACGGGAACCGTATATAAAATGTGGCTGGAAGATGCCGGTTCGATAAAAAAAAGGGCGGAACTGGTAAAGAAGTATAACCTTGCGGGTCTTGCCGCATGGCGTAGGGGATTTGAAAAGCCGGAAGCTTGGGCGGCTATACAAGAAGCGTGGGCACGTTAACCTCAGCAATCCTATAAAGAAATCCCTCCCCTTGATCGGAGAGGGATTTTTTTAGGGTTTTTCGGAGGAGTTAATTTTCGGAGGATTTATTTATTTTTACGGAATCCTTTACATCGTGAACTTCTTGGTCCCTATTTTGAAAAGCGGGGTCGAGCGTAAGCTTCTGTTTACAAAACATGCATTCATCATTTTTCCCCAGCATCTTGGTCGTTTTTCCACACGTAGGACATTGAACCAATACGGCGCGGGAAGAAAGGAGTCCGATCCAGAAGTAGGAGGAGGCGGAAAGTATCACGACGAGGAAACCGACGAGCATGAGCAGGGCCATGAGAATCGGTATCTGCTTCACAAGAATTGCAAGGTACATGATACCGACACCGGCGATCAGTGCAATCATGGAGTAGGTTCTTAATTTATTTAATTTGCCTGAGAACATGGACGCGTACCCCTTTATCGTTTAGCAAAAGAATGGTTGCCCGTTCTTTACGATTTAATAGATTGGGGTGAAAAGAACGGGTTCTTTTGCAAATCGTTTTTTCTATATAAAGTCTATAATCGTTGAAATGCCGTGTCAAATTTTTTACCAACGAAGAGCATATCGGTTGGAAACGTAAAATTGCCAAAAAAATGACTAGACTTTTGGGGCGAGGCGTGGTATATTACATCTTGCTTCAGGTTAACGGATGATAGCTCAACGAACGAAAGAATTACCAGTTGACGAAACGGCATCCGTTATGGTATATTAAAGAACGTCGCTGCGACGGCGGCGAGGGAAGAAAGGCCCATGGTTCCTTGAAAACTGAACAGAAACGCCTGTGAGGAATAAAAGCAAGAAGAACTGAGAGTCGAGGAAGAAGACTCGAGCAGAGGGGGGAAGGGAGGAAACTTCCGGAACCTTCTTAATGGAGAGTTTGATCCTGGCTCAGGACGAACGCTGGCGGCGTGCCTAATACATGCAAGTCGGACGGTTTAGAGGTGAGAGGCTTGCCTCTCGCTTCTAGACAGTGGCGGACGGGTGAGTAACACGTAGGCAACCTGCCCGTAATACCGGGATAACCTGGGGAAACCGAGGCTAAGCCCGGATAGGCTCCTTTTTCGCATGGGAGAGGAGGGAAAGGGTGCGACCCGATTACGGAGGGGCCTGCGGCGCATTAGCTAGTTGGTGAGGTAACGGCCCACCAAGGCGATGATGCGTAGCCGACCTGAGAGGGTGACCGGCCACACTGGGACTGAGAGACGGCCCAGACTCCTACGGGAGGCAGCAGTAGGGAATCTTCGGCAATGGGCGAAAGCCTGACCGAGCAACGCCGCGTGAGTGAGGAAGGCCTTCGGGTTGTAAAACTCTGTTGTTTGGGAAGAAGGGAAAGGGTAGGCCCCTTAGGTGACGGTACCAAACGAGAAAGCCCCGGCTAACTACGTGCCAGCAGCCGCGGTAATACGTAGGGGGCGAGCGTTGTCCGGAATGATTGGGCGTAAAGCGCGCGCAGGCGGTCCTTTAAGTCTGATGTGAAAGCCCGCGGCTTAACCGCGGAAGGTCATTGGAAACTGGGGGACTTGAGGCTAGGAGAGGGAAGTGGAATTCCTGGTGTAGCGGTGAAATGCGTAGAGATCAGGAGGAATACCGATGGCGAAGGCAGCTTTCTGGCCTAGAACTGACGCTGAGGCGCGAAAGCGTGGGGAGCAAACAGGATTAGATACCCTGGTAGTCCACGCCGTAAACGATGAGTGCTAGGTGTGAGGGGTTTCAAGGCCCTTCGTGCCGCAGTACACACAATAAGCACTCCGCCTGGGGAGTACGGTCGCAAGACTGAAACTCAAAGGAATTGACGGGGGCCCGCACAAGCGGTGGAGCATGTGGTTTAATTCGAAGCAACGCGAAGAACCTTACCAGGGCTTGACATCCCTCTGACGGGAGTAGAGATACTTCGTCCCTTCGGGGCAGAGGAGACAGGTGGTGCATGGTTGTCGTCAGCTCGTGTCGTGAGATGTTGGGTTAAGTCCCGCAACGAGCGCAACCCTTGAGCTTAGTTGCCAGCATTGCGGATGGGCACTCTAGGCTGACTGCCGCAGACGATGCGGAGGAAGGTGGGGATGACGTCAAATCATCATGCCCCTTATGTCCTGGGCTACACACGTGCTACAATGGCCGGTACAGAGGGAGGCGAAGGAGCGATCCGGAGCGGAACCCAAAAAGCCGGTCGTAGTTCGGATTGCAGGCTGCAACTCGCCTGCATGAAGTCGGAATCGCTAGTAATCGCGGATCAGCATGCCGCGGTGAATCCGTTCCCGGGCCTTGTACACACCGCCCGTCACACCACGAGAGTCGGAAACACCCGAAGTCGCTCAGGCGCCTAAGGTGGGGCCGATGATTGGGGTGAAGTCGTAACAAGGTATCCGTACCGGAAGGTGCGGATGGATCACCTCCTTTCTATGGAGAACGCCTCGCAGGGGAAGTTTCTGTTCGGTTTTGAGGGAAACCTCAGCGTTCCTTGAAAACCGGATACAGGCAAGAAGCGAAGAAAGCGGTGAAG